>JBNRMS010000071.1:0-5327 GCA_050309735.1 Eubacteriales bacterium | reverse complement strand
CTGGAATCCTACCGACCTTTTTAAAATTGACATGCCGGAAGAACTGAAGGAAAAACAATTATCCAAAGCTGTAAAACAAGCTGTCAGATTCCTTGAAAAACAGGGGTTGGTTGTAAGCTAGTTTTTTTGCTGCAATGTTTTTACTCTGCAAAAAAATACTTACTTGCAGGGCTTTTTTGTTATGCTCGCTTGTTGGGGTGAGTGTTGTTTCTTTCACGCTAAGCTCCATTCCGCCGAGGGGCGTTTTAATAGATTTTGGATTTTTCGCACCGGCTTTGCCGGCAGGAGCGGGGAGGGCGAACGAAAAATAATGAACAGAGGTTTATCTTGTTTACGTCAGGCCTGATAGTCAAACCCCAGCCGCAGCGCTCTCTGGTTATTCTTGATGAGCTGCGCTCTTGATGCCGGAATACCTTCAATCATCAGTTTGACAAACTCGTCATAATCGAAAAGCTTTGTAATCTTTAACAAAAATCCAAGTATTATAACATTGGCGCCTCCCTCAAGGTCGTGGTCGATAGACATTTGAGTGGCGGGTATATAATAGGCCTTTATGTCATTGCGGCTGCTCCTCTCGGGAATGAGGGTGCTGTTGGCTATGAGAATGCCGCCTTCCTTTATTTTTGGCTCGAATTTTGCATAGGAGGGGAGATTGAAGGCAATGAGTATATCGGGGCGGTTTATAATCGGCGAGCCTATCTCGTTATCCGAGATAATCACCGAGCAGTTTGCGGCGCCGCCTCGCATCTCGGGGCCATATGAGGGAAGCCAGGAGACATCCCGCCCTCCGTGCATCGCTGTCTTGGCAATCTGCTTTCCGGCAAAGAGAATGCCCTGACCGCCAAATCCGGCAAGAAGAATTTCGGTTGTCATTTCGCGTCTCCTCCTTTTGCGTCGGTATCCTTGTAAACTCCGAGAGGGTAGTGGGCTATCATCTTATCGTCAACCCAGCGCATCGCCTCCTCTGGCGTCATCCCCCAGTTGGTCGGGCAGGTTGAGAGCACCTCGACAATCGTAAATCCCTTCTTGTCGATCTGATATTCGAAGGCCTTCTGTATCGCCTTCTTAGCGCGGAGCACTCCGCGCGGACTGCTGACCGCGACTCGCTCGGCGTATGCAACGCCGTCAAGCGTTGAGAGCATTTCGCAGACCCTTATAGGGTTGCCCTGCAGCGCTGGGTCGCGACCATAGGGCGAGGTGGTTGTGACCTGACCGGGCAGCGAGGTCGGCGCCATCTGTCCGCCGGTCATACCGTATATGGCGTTGTTTATAAATATTATCGTGATATTCTCGCCGCGGGTTGCCGCATGAACAGTTTCAGCGGTGCCGATGGCGGCCAGGTCGCCGTCTCCCTGATAGGTGAAGACGACACATTCGGGGCGCGCGCGCTTGACCCCTGTCGCAACGGCCGGGGCGCGCCCGTGGGCGGCTTGGATCATGTCGCATTCAAAATAGTTATACGCGAAAACCGAGCAACCGACCGGAGCTATGCCGACCGTTTTTCCCTCGATTCCGAGCGCGTCGATTGCCTCGGCGACGAGGCGATGGACTATCCCGTGTGTGCAGCCGGGGCAGTAGTGTGTGGGTACTGGAGAGAGCGCCCGGGGTCTTTCAAATACGACCATTATCTTATACCTCCGTTGATTTTTATTATTTCGGCAAGGATTTCCTCGGCAGTCGGCATCATCCCGCCGGTGCGCCCGAAGAAGGAAACGGGGCGGCGGCATTCTGTCGCTATCTTTACGTCATCGACCATCTGCCCCATATTCAGCTCGACCACAAGCAGGTGCTTTGCGGTTTTAGCCGCGGCTTTGAGCGGTGCTTTGGGGAAGGGCCAGAGGGTTATCGGGCGGATAAGGCCGGCGCGGATCCCTGCCTGTCGCGCCATGCTGACCGCCGACTTGCAGATTCGAGAGGTTATCCCGTATGCAACCAGAACAATGTCGGCATCGGCAGTTTCAATTTCCTCCCAAAGAGTTTCGTTTTCTTCGATTTTTTTGTATCGTTCAAAGCGCTCTATCACCGCGGCCTCAAGCTGGTCGGGGTTGAGAAAGAGCGAGTTTACTATGTTTTTACGGCGCTCTCCGCCGTGTCCGCGCGCCGCCCAATCTTTCGGAGGAAGGGTGCGGCATTCGGTTAGTGCGGCGTCGAAATCGACAGGCTCCATCATCTGCCCGAGCGCGCCGTCGGCGAGCAGCATTGCAGGTGTGCGATATGTATCGGCAACGTCAAAGGCGCGGCCTACAAGAGTTACCATCTCCTGAACCGACGCCGGGGCGACGACATAAAGGTGCATATCGCCATGCCCCATTGCCTTGACTGCCTGATAATAGTCGGACTGAGCGGGCTGAATTCCGCCAAGCCCCGGTCCGCCGCGCTGCACATTGCAGATAAGGCAGGGAAGGTCGCAGCCGACCATATAGCTAATACCCTCGCTCTTGAGAGAAATTCCGGGCGAGGAGGATGAGGTCATGGCGCGGACGCCGGCGGCGGCGGCTCCGAGCACCATGTTAATGGCAGCGACTTCGCTCTCGGCTTGAAGAGAGACGCCGCCCACCTTCGGCATGCGCTTTGCCATATATTCGGAAAGCTCGGTCTGTGGTGTTATCGGGTAGCCGAAAAAGTGGAGGCACCCGTTTCTTATAGCTGACTCGGCAATCGCTTCATTGCCCTTCATGAGAACTTTATTTGACATTCGGCTTATTTCTCCTTAACATTTTTCTCGACGGTTATCACAGCATCAGGGCAGATGACGGCGCACATTGCGCAGGCAATACACTTTTCCTGCTCTTTGACAAACGAGGGGTGGTATCCCTTTTTGTTGAGGGCGGCGGTGTCCATAGCTATGATTTTTTTGGGGCATACGAGGACGCAGAGGCGACAGCCTTTGCAGAGCTCGGAATTGAAGGTGACCTTATTCATTTATAATTTCTCCTGTTTTTTTGATAGGTGTGTTGTTTTCAGAAAAGCGGGCGGGTTGAGTCGGGGATAACGACGAAATTTCTATCCGGAAATTTTTGCGAGAGAATTTTGTGAAAATCGCGACTATGCAGTGTGGTGGCAAGGATTGGGAGGGCGAGTATGCGGGAGATCTCGTCTGCATATGCAAGCGAGGCCTCAATGTCGGCGGCCGTTGTTTCGCGGCCGATATTTGAGTTGTTAATTATGTGCGTGGCTCTCATGCCCGAGAGCACTTCTATCTCGGGAAGTCCGGCGGCGGCAGACTCGGGGTCGGAAGTGAGAGGGCGGTATGCGCTGACCACAAGAATCATCGAATATCCAAGCCGCACAAGGTGCGGGCGCAGGGCGCCGAGCGCCGCCGCGCCGTTATCCCCCCCAACGTCAAACACGGCGCGATATGACGGATTTGCCTCCTCGCGGGCAAATACCGAATATATCTCGGGGCCGAGCGAGGGGATATCGACATTTGTGTTTGCATATTGGGGAACAATACAATCAATTCCGGCCGACCTCATGAGCGGAGCCGCGTCTGCCGCGCGGAAATAGGGGTTTACGATGTCAAGGTCGACAAGCGCCCCCGAGCCCCGCTCGAGCGCCGTCGCCAGCCCCGTTGCGACATTTGTCTTCCCGCTGCCGAAATGCCCTGTGACGACAATATTCCGGCTAAGCTTATCAAGCACTGAGTTCATTGTCGGCCTCCTTTTCCCCACCTGGTGCATAAAAATACATATACATATATCATACCATAAATCCGCCCACTTTTAAAGTTCAAAACTACATATTTTTTCTCGATTTTTGCATTAAAATTAGTTGGAAAGCGCTAATATGAAAGCTAAATAAAAAAAGCTGAACACTTTATGTACAAAAAGTTAATAATATAATATTCTATTTGAAATTTGCATTCTTATATGGTATAATATATGCACTGGCAGCTTTTGCAAAAAAGCTGCGATGTCGCAACGGTGAGGTAACGCATGGGAGAGATTCGCTTGCGACTATGGTATAATAAGAGCATTGGCAGGTTTCCGAGAAACTTGCTACTTGCGACCATGATTCAACGCACACATTCGCAAGTTTCTCCGAAACCTGCGATGTCGAGGCGGCGGGGCGGCGCGAGGGCGAAACCCGAGACGGGCGATTGATAATCGCCCCGACAATAAAAAAATTTGACCACAGGACATTCTATACATAATTAACTTGCGGGAAGGTCTTATAAAATGTTAAGAGCGAATAACACATTCTCAAACCTTTGGGATGGTGTAAAACAATATATAATCTACCCGGTTTCCGAGATCGGGTTTGTTGACATTCTCGATATCCTGATTCTCTCATTTCTTTTATACGGGCTTTATCAATTTATCAAGAACAGACGGGCGGGGAAACTAATGGCCGGGCTTGTTCTTATAATTGTTTTCCTTGTTCTGAGCACCGCTTTTCAAATGCACGCCATAAAATTTATTCTGCAAAACTTTTATCAGGTCGGAATCCTTGCGATTATCATAGTCTTTCAGCCCGAGCTGCGCGCGGCACTCGAGAAGGTGGGGAACACGCCGCTCTCGGGGCTTCGCAATATAAGCATGGCCGAGACGCGCGATATGGCGGCGCTCAATGCCGGAATAGACGCTATATGCGAGGCGGTCTGCGATATGTCACTATATAAAACCGGCGCACTTATTGTCATAGAGCGCTCGGTGAAGCTTGGGGAATTTATCAAGCCGTCTAATGAAATCGAGGCAAA
This sequence comes from Eubacteriales bacterium, assembly GCA_050309735.1. Classification (GTDB taxonomy): domain Bacteria; phylum Bacillota; class Clostridia; order Oscillospirales; family CAG-272; genus UMGS1002. The sequence continues at coordinate 628 of JBNRMS010000071.1, read as the reverse complement.
GCTCTCCTCAAGAATGATTCAGAGCATATTTTTTAACAAAGCGCCCTATCACGACGGGGCTCTGATAATCCGAAATATGCAGCTTTTCGCAGCCGGATGCGTCCTTCCGCTGTCAACGAGCGAAAATCTTGACACCCGGCTCGGAACGCGACATCGCGCCGCGGTTGGCATAAGCGAATTGAGCGATGCGGTGGCAATAGTTGTCTCGGAGGAATCCGGAATAATTTCGATAGCATACACGGGCAGGATATACAGAAACTATAACTATAATACCCTCAAACAAGATCTTCTCAGGCTTATCGCCTACGGGCCGCACTCCTCAAGAAGAAGCGGACGGCACAGTCCGATGGGAGAGGCAGAGAGGTAAGACCCGGCAGCGAGAAGCCGATAGATTTGAAATATAAATCTTTCAAACGGTGAGTTTTGCATAAGGCCCCCGGATGACCGAGATAACCCGACAGAGGCCAAAAGAGCAAGATTCTCACTTATCTCAGAAAGGTATGGTCATAAAGTATGGACATAAAGAATTCCCCGATTGGAGCGGCCGGAAACGATAAAGAGGCGGCCGTCGCATTGTCCTCGCTTGATCGGGGCGAGGGGGGCGGTATGCCCGAGCCCGCCGGGGAGC
>JBNRMS010000070.1:0-8799 GCA_050309735.1 Eubacteriales bacterium | reverse complement strand
TTTTAATAAATTATATCACGATATCTTTATTAAAACAAGATTATTTTACAGAAATCAGATTTATTTGCAAAATGCTGTCAATGAATGCAATTTTACGGGGATTTTAGCAGCCGGAGCATAAATAATTATTTAAAAGATATTGCAAAGAGCCAAAAAAAAGTGTATAATAAATAGGAATTGTTCCGGGGCGGGTGTTTGCCGCTGCCGGACCGATGAAAACCCGGTGACAGCCGCTCGTCGGGCGCATTTAATTCAGGGAAATCGGAACGTTCCGGTATCCCGGGCGGCCGATTGTTTATTAGATTATATTATGAAAGGTATAGGTAAATTCATTGAAAAGGACAAAGGAAAGATACTTAGAGAAAAAGTTTGACGTAATAGTCGTCGGCGGTGGTATGGCAGGGCTGTGCGCGGCCATTTCGTCGGCGCGGCACGGGTCAAAAACCGCCCTCGTTCACGCTCGCCCGGTTCTCGGCGGAAACGCTTCGAGCGAAATTCGGATTCACATCTCGGGTGCCGACCAGAGCCTCAAGCAGGCGCAGTATGCCGAGACCGGCCTTCTCTATGAGCTGATGCTTGAGAATAAGGCCAGAAACGATTTTTACAGCTATTCTATCTGGGATGCGGTACTCTTTGAGTCTGCAAAGAAGGAAAAAAACCTCGAAACCTTCCTCAACACAGTTATGTACGACTGTGAAACCGAAGACGACCGAATCAAGAGTATTCTGTGCGTTCAGGAGACGACAGAAATGCGGATGAAGCTCTCGGCTCCTATATTTGTTGACGCAACCGGTAACGGCACGCTCGGATATTACGCGGGCGCCGAATTCCGGCAGGGAAGCGAGTCGCGCCATGAGTTTGGCGAGCCCGACGCGCCCGAGCAGGCAAACAACGAGCGAATGGGAAACACGATTCTGCTTAAGGCGGTTGACACCGGCCGTCCGGTCAAGTTTACCCCTCCGTCCTTTGCAAAGACACTCACAGAGGAGCAGTTGAAATACAGAATGCACTGCGCAGTTCACAAAATAGACGCAAGTATGGCGCCGGACCCCGAGGAATGGCTCCGCATATCGGGCACAAGCTGCCGCGGTGTTGATTATGGATACTGGTGGCTGGAATTGATGGGCGACAAAGACGATATAATCCCCGATTACGAGAATATTCGCGATGACCTTTACGCTTATGCTTACGGTCTTTGGGATCACATCAAGAACGGCGGCGATCACGGCGCCGAGAACTATGCGCTCGAATGGGTGGGAGCGTTGCCCGGCACGCGCGAGAGCAGACGTTTGATGGGCGACTATATTCTCACCGAAAATGATATATTCGAGCATAAGATATTTGACGATGCCGTTGCCTACGGTGGCTGGTGCGTGGATCTGCACTCGCCAAACGGCCTGCTCGATTTCCATCTGCTCCCGAGCGACTGCCACCTCTTCTCGGGCGTTTATACCATCCCCTATCGCTCCTATTATTCGAAGAATATAAAGAATCTTATGATGGCCGGGCGGAATATCAGCACCTCAAAACTGGGGCTTGCCAGCACAAGAATTATCGGTTGCTGCGCCATCGGCGGTCAGGCGGTCGGAGTTGCGGCGGCTATGTGCAACGAATACGGCTGCGAGCCGCGCGAGCTGGCACCGCACATTGGCGAGCTGCAGCAGAGAATACTCAAGGACGATGGATTTTTGCCCGGATACAAAAACACCGACCCGGCAGATAAGGCGCGGAGCGCAACCTTCACCGCAAGCTCGCATCGCCCAGGCGGCGAGCCGGAAAATCTTATCGACGGCATATCAAGACGGCTCGACGATAAGTCGCACGCTTGGATTTCGGACGGTATAGCATCGGGCGGAGAGACGCTGACCATGAAGTTTGAAAAACCCGAGACAATAAGCCAGCTGCGCCTGACCTTCGACTCGGATTTCAATTATCCAATTAGGGTTACAATGGCATACAACCGTCAGGTTCAGCAGAGAATCGGCGTTCCGCCCGAGCTGGTGAAGGACTACACTGTGACCCTTTTGAAGGGCGGGGAGGCGGTTCGTGAAATCAAGGTTTGCGACAATCATCAGCGCCACAATGTTCTTGATTTCGACCCGACCGAATGCGACACAGCCGAGATACACATCACTGCTACAAACGGAGCCGATGTGATAACCATGTTTGAAGTGAGAGCATATTAAAGTATAAAGAATATAAAAAAAGAATATCCGGGGGGAACTTTTCGAGAAAGGTTCCCCCCGGCGCATCCCTTATTAGCTTAATGTTTTATCGTGGTTTAGTTTGAGCTGTTGTCTCGCAGCTCCTCAAGCTTTGCCACAAGAGCAGCGTGAGCTTCTCTCGGGTCGTCGATTTCGGCAACCGTCTTTTCCATCGGGCAGATGTCGTCGCCCCGTCGGTTTTCTATATGGGTGGTGCGGGCGGCGAAGTCGTATTTGATTTTGTGAGCGTCAAGCACTGCCGCCGCACCGTCGCTCATCACATCGGCCCAAACCTCGACTATCCCCGAGAGGACAAAGAGCAGCGCCGCCGCCTTGCCGACTACCTTGTCGGCCGCCGAGAATCCCACAAGGTTTTTTCCCGAGCCGATAAAATCGAGCATGGGAGAGATTCCCGGCTTTGAAGAAGTGAGGGTTTCATCCCCCCGGCAGAGGACGCAGGTGTAGTTGCTGCCGGTGAGCAGAAATTTTGCTTTTTCAATATCTTTCATTTTTATTATTTACCGTTCTATAAATTATTTCGAGAGGTTCAAGGCGGAAGAGCGGTTTATAGGATACACTTGGATTGATGGATCGCTAAAACAATATTTAAGGTATCATGTTTTAAATCAGGCCATAACAAATGCTCCAAAAGTTTTTGAGGGGGTTCGGGGGAACTTTTTTGGGGAAGTTCCCCCGGCGTTCCCCCGGCGTTCCTCCGGCGTTCCCTCGCGCTCCTATTTCTCAAACACCTCGGCCGCGCGCTTCAGTTCTTTAATTATCTCGATATGCTGCGGGCAAGCAGACTCGCAAGCCCCGCACTCGATACAACTGCTGGCAAGACCGCGCTCGCGGGTAGCTCTTTTATATTTTGATTTTGAGGTTGGAAGATTCTCGTAAACGATATATCTGTTCATCGCCTTGAAAACATCGGGGATTGCTATGTTTTGCGGGCAGTCGTCAACACAGTATCGACAATCGGTGCAGGGAATTGTTTTAGCCGAGGCTATAATCTCTTGCGCCTTTTCTATTGTTTTGAGTTCTTTTTTATTAAGCGGCATGAAGTTTTTGAAGGTTGCAATATTGTCTTCAAGCTGTGACATATTCGACATCCCACTGAGCACGGTTATGATACCGTCGAGCGAGGCCGAAAAGCGCAACGCGAAGGAGGCGGGTGTGGCGGTGGGGTCGAGATCCTTGAAAAGCTCGCCGATGGCACGCGGAGGAGTGGCGAGCAGGCCGCCTCTTATCGGTTCCATTATAATAATCGGTTTATTGTGGCGCCTTGCAGTCTCGTAGCAAAGTCTTGACTGCACCTCCGAGTTTTCCCAGTCGGCATAGTTTATCTGAAGCTGAACAAACTCTGTTTCGGGGTGCTCGGTAAGTATCCGGTCGAGCACATCGGCAGAGTCATGAAACGAGAAGCCGACGTGCTTGACCAGTCCCTTTGCTTTTAACTCTTGTGCAAAGTCCCATATGCCAAAGTCATCAAACGGCTTTATTCGATCCCCGCCAAGATTATGAAGCAGATAATAGTCAAAATAACGGGCGCCGGTGCGCTCAAGCGAGGTGTAAAACATTGCCCGCGCGTCCTCCCTGGTCTTTACGCCCGCCCAGGCAGCCAATTTTGTGGCAAGCTGATAGCTCTCGCGCGGGTGCCTGTCGACAAGCGCAAGCTTTGTCGCCGCCTCGGAGCCTTGATATACATAAGCGGTGTCAAAGTATGTAAATCCGGCGTCAAGATAACGGTCGACCATCTTTTTTGACAATTCAATGTCGATCTCACCGTCTTTTTTGGGCAGGCGCATAAGTCCGAAGCCAAGCTTGGGTATGTTTTGGCCAAGATATTTCATTTGATTTCCTCCATTCCCGCCCGAGAGCGGTTTTTTATTTGCGGTATTATCCTTATATTTACTGGCGGTTGGATATAATATATAGAGCGGTCAGATTGTCAGACCGTGTGCGGTTGCGAATATCAGAAGAGAGAGCAGAAGCACCCCGGAGCAGGTGACGGCTATAAGCATCCTGCCATGCGGCTTTTTGATTTTTATCGTTAAAACAAAGAGAACGCATTCGGCGAGCATCAGAGCCGCGTATATGTATTTAAAATATTCCCCGGCAACGGCCGATATGCACCAGAGCGCCGGAAAGGTGAAGGAAGCACTTGTCACGGGCAGTCCGGTGTAGAATTGTCTTGTTCCGCCGCCCAAGCTATGGCGCGTCAGTTCGGTGACATTGAAATACGCGAGCCTTATCAGTGCCGCAAGTAAATAGAGAGGTGCGAGGATAAGATAGATTGGAGAGAGCCCCCAGAGCGAAAATCCGATAGCCGCAGGAAGGACGCCGAATGCGACAAGGTCTGAGAGCGAGTCTATCTGTATTCCGAAATGCTCTTCTTCTGTCGAGCGGCTCGGGCAGGTGCGGGCTATTTTGCCGTCAAACATATCGAGCATCCCACATATAAAAAGGCAAAAGACCGCCGGTGTCGGCTTTCCCGCAAGCGTCAGCATTATTCCGACCGCCGCCGTAGCAGCGCTAAGATAAGTTGCGATAACGGTGTAATTATAAAAGCCTAACATTATAATCCCTCATTCCGCCCAACGGGCAGCCAAAAATCATCAGCTCAAAATATTATCCAAGTATTGACAACTGCACTTTTCCTATTTATAATTATACTATGTTTAGAAGATAAAATCAATGCGGTAAAACACAAATGCCGTAAAAATTTTATATTGATGTTAAGCGCAAGCTTTAGTGCGAAGGGTTTATACTCATGTATTTAGTCAATTACATTATATGCGCATATTATAAAATCAATTTTAGTCGCCCGCAGGGTGGCATGGAGGTTTAATGGAGGCTTATATAAAAAAAGGCCAATTGATGGCAAAACTTGTCGCCGTGGCAGCGCTTTTGGCACTCATGGTGCTTCTTATTTCGGGTTGCGCGCTGCTATTGGGTGGCGGCGAGAGAGAGAGTATAACAGACCGAATACAAAAGGAGAAGACCGATATGAGCGAAACAAAAATGCTTGATGAGCAAACAAAGGCCGTTGAGACGGGGTCGCGGGCGTATATCCCGCTGAATTACGATGATTTTAAGGCTATGTGGCTCTCGCAATTTGATATGCAGAAGATTTATGTTATCGGTGGGGCTCAGCGCGCGGAGGAGAGCTTTAAGTCGTATGCACGCGAGATAATGGCGAACATCAAAAGTGTCGGGATTAACACTGTCATTATTCAGGTCAGACCCTATGCCGACAGTATGTATCCTTCCGAATATTATCCGATGAGCAGCGTGGCTGTCGGAAAATACGGTGCCGGCGCCTCATATGACCCCTTCTCGATATTGCTTGACGAGGCGCACGCAGCAGGACTGTCGGTTCAGGCATGGATAAACCCGATGCGGGCTATGCTTGACAGCGAAATCGGCTCGGTTGACGATGCGTATCCGATAAAACAGTGGTACGGTGATGCAGAACTAAAGGGGAAATATATTGTTAATGTGTCGGGGCGCTGGTATCTCAATCCGGCTTACGAGGAGGTTCGGTCGCTTATAATCAACGGCGCGCGAGAGATACTCGAAAAATATGAGGTTGACGGCCTGCACATGGACGATTATTTTTACCCAACCGGAGTCGATACCTCCTTTGATTCAGCGGCTTATGATGATTATATCAGAGCGGGCGGGCGGGCTGCACTGGCAGACTGGCGGCGCGAGCAGCTAAATGAGCTTGTGTCAGGTCTTTATTCGGCGGTCAAAGAAAAGGACGCCGAACTGCTTTTCGGAATAAGCCCGGCCGGCAATTTTAAGACAACATACGAGAGTATGTATGCGGATATCTATGAATGGTGCGGCAAGCCGGGGTATATCGACTACATTTGCCCACAGGCCTATTTCGGATTTGAGCACGCTACGTATGATTTTATCAAGGTGGTGACGACCTATCAGAGCATGATTAAAGCCGAGGGAGTCGGGCTGATAGTCGGTATGTCGCTCGGCAAGGCATATGGCGGATATGACGGGAATATCGACCAGTATGCCGGCAGCGAGGCAGGGAAGAATGAGTGGATAAAGAACCGCGATATTCTTTGCCGCGAGCTTGAGTACACACGCAAGCTTGATAAGTGTCGGGGGGTTGCTTATTTTTGCTATCAGTATTTCTTTGACCCAGTGTCAGGTGCCGAAATTAACAAGACGGCCGACGAACGGGCGCTCTTTGTTCCGCTGCTCGGGGAGATAAGCTGGGGAGAGTGATACTATTACCTCATAAAAACATTGAACTTAACACCAGATTGCCTCACCCCGACCTAAAAGAGGGATGTGGGGTCCGGCCGGGGTCGGCGCGGCATGCTTTCAAATTAAACCGGCCCAATGTTTGAAAGCTCTTAAGGGGGATCTGGGGGGAACTTCTCTCAGGAAGTTCCCCCCAGCGTATTTCTCCCGGCGTATCCCCGCTATCAGCAGGCCCCGTGGGCAATCATAGCGTCGACCACCTTTTCAAATCCGGCGATATTTGCTCCGGCGACATAATTGCCGGGCTGTCCGTATTTTGCGGCAGATTTGTCGATATTGCGGAAGATATTTATCATTATGTCTTTGAGTTTTGCATCGACTTCCTCAAAGCTCCAGGAGAGCCGACCGCTGTTTTGCGACATCTCAAGACCACTCGTGGCCACTCCTCCGGCATTTGAGGCTTTGCCCGGAATAAAGAGAACACCGCTTTCCTGCAAATATTTGGTTGCCTCTATAGTGGTAGGCATATTCGCGCCTTCGCAGACGGCCATAACACCGTTTTCAACCAGCGCCTTTGCGTCGTCGATAAACAGTTCATTCTGCGTGGCACAGGGCAGAGCAATGTCGCATTTGACATTCCAAATGCCGCGTCCTTCATTATACTCGGCGCCCGGGCGATAGGTAAGATATTCGCTGATCCGCCCGCGCTTGACTTCCTTGATCTCTTTTAGTGCATCAAGGTCGATTCCGCCCTTGTCGTAAACCCAGCCGCTTGAGTCACTCATGGCAACGACCCGACCGCCAAGTTGTGTCGCCTTCTCGGCAGCATATATGGCGACATTGCCCGAGCCTGAGATGATTATGGTTTTTCCGTCAAGCTTTTTGCCGTGGTTGCGAAGCATTTCATCGGTTATATAGAGTAGGCCATATCCCGTGGCTTCTTTTCTTGCGAGCGAGCCGCCGTATGAGAGGCCTTTGCCTGTGAGAACGCCTTCAAACGAGCCTCGTATGCGCTTATACTGGCCGAACATATAGCCGATTTCGCGCGCCCCTGTGCCGATGTCCCCGGCGGGAACGTCGGTGTCAGCATCTATATATTTGTACAATTCGGTCATAAAAGACTGACAAAAATTCATTATTTCTCGGTTGGATTTGCCTTTTGGGTCAAAATCCGAGCCGCCCTTAGCACCGCCCATGGGCAGGCCGGTCAGCGAGTTTTTAAAGGTCTGTTCAAATCCAAGAAATTTAATAATGCCGAGATTAACCGAGGGGTGCAGTCGCAAGCCACCCTTGTAAGGGCCTATAGAATTGTTAAATTGAACCCGGTAACCCGTGTTTACGCGGGTTTTGCCTGTGTCGTCTACCCACGGGACGCGGAAGATAATTTGGCGATCGGGCTCGACTATTCTTTCAAGAACAGCTTCCTTACGGTAAAACTCCTCATTTTTTGAAATAACCGGCTCGAGCGATTCAAAAACCTCCTTCACTGCCTGAAGGAATTCGGGCTGATATGAATATTTTTTATTCACATCACTAATAACGCTTTGAAGGTAATTCATCAAGATAATCCTCGCTCTCTTTTTTAAAATTTGTGCTTTTATATGATAGCATAATGCGGCGCTCATGTCAATATTTTTTTGATAAAAAAATTAAAAAAATGCAAGAATACGCATTCAAACTTGCATGGGCGACACAAAACAACATACCGATGTGTATAATTAAGATTTGCTTTCCGTCCTCCGGCTATATAAAAAAGAGAGTACCCGCGTCAAACAGGTCACCGTCCGACAGCGACAGAACCCCTCGACCCCTGGCGGCGCAGAAAGATATTATTGCATCTGCGTCGGGGTGGCTTTTTATATTTCCGCAGAAAAAGACCTTGTCCTTGCACACTCCGGAGGCGCCGCCGATAAAGCCGGTGTTGTAACCGGCAAGCCGTACAAATCCAGGGCGAATGGCAAGAGTATCAAATCCGTGCTCAAGCGCGGCGCGGGCTATTCCTGTGTCGGCCGTTATCATGGCGCTCTCGCTCACCGGAAGGATCGAGCAGCGGGCATACCCTTGTCTTATATCAATGAAACCTATTCCAATATCGTTTGCAATTCTTGAAATGTGATGTGACACCGCATCTCGGCGCGCGAAAATCATCCGGCCTACCGGTGCTGCGTTAAAGAGTATATCCGAGGGGTATTTTCTCCCCACCCGCTCGTCCGAGAGAATAAGCCTGAATCCTCCCGCCTTGCAAATGCGGTTTATCTCCTCTTTTGCGATGGCATAATAATCTCTGTGGGTTAGAAGCGATTCGCCGAGGATAAAGATAAGCATATCCGGATGAGAGGCGACCGGGGGAGGAAGGGCGGGGAAG
>JBNRMS010000069.1:0-22750 GCA_050309735.1 Eubacteriales bacterium | reverse complement strand
GGTCTTTTTGCTATTATATTGTTCCTTTTCATTTAATTTTCCTCTCATTGTTAGTTTAAAAACTAATTATATTGTATTATCGCCGACCTGTCAAGACGATGTACATATTTTCATCTCCGACCGATTTAAAAATTGCCTCAATCAAATAAAACTTACAGACATTAAAGCCCCGCCCGCGGCACAGATTATAAACGGAGCCGATCCGGGTTTTCGCGTTGACAAAGAAAAAACGCCAGCCGCCGGATAACTCTCACGACAAAAAATCCCAGAACGAAGGATGATTTTCCCATGAACATTAAATTTAAAAAAGTTTTTGCCGCGCTCTCAGCCGTTATGATTTTGCTCTCAGCCCTCTCGGGTGTCTTCAGCGTCAGCGCCGACATCCCCGGCGCCGAGATCGGCGATGCGCTCGGCGCTTCAATATATTTCGGCGACCTGGCCTATGTCTCCAAAAACCTCAATTCAATTAAACTTTACCCCGGCGGTATGCCCTTTGGCGTGAAATTCTTCACCGAGGGGGTGCTTGTGGTCGGTTTCTGTGATATCGACAATGGCGCGGGCGCAGTTAATCCCGCCTACGCCGCGGGTCTGCGTCAGAAGGATATTATCACCGCCGTAAATGGTGAAAATCTCTCCTGTGCGGCGCAGCTCACCGCAACAATCGAGAAGAGCGGCGGAAACCCGGTCACAATAACCTATACGAGAAATTCTATCGTTTACAATGTAACCCTCACACCCGTTTACAGCGAAGCAGACGGACGATATAAAACCGGGGTCTGGGTGCGCGACAGTGGTGCCGGGATAGGCACGGTAACCTTTGTTATTCCCTCGGGATATTCCTTCGCCGGTCTTGGCCACGGCATCTGCGATAGCGACACCGGTACACTGATTCCCATGCAGCGAGGCGTTGTAACAGCCGTTACCATCAGCGGGCTGACGCGCGGAGAACCCGGAAATCCGGGCGAGGTTAAAGGATATTTCAGCTCGGGCAAGTGCGGCACTCTCATCGGAAACACAGAATTCGGAGTTTATGGTATATTCAGCGAAGTGCCGGCCGCCTTCCCCGAAGAACCGCTGCCCGTCGCTTCCAAATATCAGGTTAAAGAAGGTGCGGCCTACATTTGGTGTACGCTCGACACAAATCAAGTGACCAAATACACGGTTGAAATCTCAGCGATTAACACCGGCTCTGATTCAAATAAATGCTTTACGGTGACCGTTACCGACCCTGCACTGCTCGAAAAAACCGGCGGTATAATACAGGGTATGTCGGGCAGCCCTATAATACAGAACGGCCGCATAATAGGCGCTGTCACACATGTCCTTATTAACGACCCGACTCGCGGATATGGGATATTCATCGAAAATATGCTCGACCATATGCCCGAGCTGCTAAAATAAGAGAAACGATAAGGGGGACAGGCGACGATTCGCCCTCCCCCAATCGCTTTTTATTTTACATGCTTAATCAGCCGCTCTATGTCCTGATCCGCGCCTATGACCGACACTCTGTCACCCTTGACAAACACTCTTGTCGGAGTGGGAGATACGTCAACCGAGCCGTCCGCATGGCTTACCGCGATTACATTTGTATTGTACCGCTGCCTAAGCCCAAGCTCGACTAAATTTTTTCCAATCCATCCCGCAGGAACACTAAGCTCGATTATCTTATAGCCCGAGAATTCGATAAAGTCGGTTACATTATCCTTTATCAGCATATAGGCAAGCTTCTCGCCCATATCATGCTCAGGGAAAACTATCATATCGGCTCCAATCCGCTCAAGCACCCTGCGATGCCCCTCATTGAGCGCGCGGGCAACCACCTTCTTCATCCCCGCCTCCTTTAGCATGATAGTGAGCAATATGTTTGCATTAATGTTGGCAGTCAGACAGACAATAGCGCACTCATAATCGGTGATGCCCGCCGCGCGAAGCACAGATTCGTTTGCGGGGTCGCCTATAACGGCATTTGTAACAATATCGGCCATTGCCGTTACCTTATCACCGTCAGTATCTATTACCATAACCTGCGCGCCGGCTCGCGCCAGCGTTTCGGCAAGTGTCTGCCCGAATTTTCCGAGCCCTATTATACAAAAGCTTTTCATAGTATAGAGTGTCCTTTCACAAGTCTGTTTAAATCAATCAGCCTATCAGGATATTTGCCGTCGGATATTTTATCGTCGAGCCGCTCCCGCGCAGGTTTAGCATAACGGCGTATGTCACAGTCAGCGTTCCCACCCGCCCCAGGTACATAAGAAGCATAATTATTATTTTTGAGAGCAGATTCAATCCGGGCGTGATTCCGAGCGTCAGCCCGACCGTGGTCGACGCTGCGGCGGCCTCAAAGAGCGAGGAGAGCACCCCGTAGTCGGTCGAGGCCGCCACGGCGATAGTACCCGACAAAATCAGCATAATCTGAAGCCCCACAACGGCAACCGCCCGCTTTACAATCTCATCGGATATGTGCCGCTTGAAAAGAACAACATCTTTATTGCCAAGCGACACCGCAAAAACCGTGTAAACAAGAATTCCTACCGTTCCAACCTTGACGCCTCCGGCAGTGGAACCCGAGGCTCCGCCGATAAACATAAAGAGAATCGAGATAAATTGCGAGCTTTGGGTCAACTCGCCCTGATTTACCGAGGCATAACCGGCGCTTCGCAGAGTTATCGACTGAAAGGCCGAGGTCATAATCTTCCTGCCGACCGGCATATTCCCAATCGTATCGGGGTTTTTCCATTCAAGCGCCGCAAAAAGCAGACTTCCCCCGACTATAAGTATCACCGTTACTATAAGCACCAGGCGCGAATAAACCGAAATCCGCTTTTTTCTCACGAACATATTAGCAATATCATTCCATACTATAAATCCGATACCCCCAATTACGATAAGCAGCATCAAAGTGAGGTTTAGTGTGACGTCACCAGAAAATTCCTCAATCGATTTGAATTCGCTGCCCGGTTTTCCAAGAACATCGAATCCCGCATTGCAAAAGGCCGAGACTGAGTGAAATATGCTTTTATATGCCCCTTCCCAAAAACCGAACGCAGGAATAAACCGGGTTGAGAGCAGGACTGCGCCCGACAGCTCAATTATGAGCGTTCCAAAGCATATCCGCCGGAAAAGCTCGCCGATTTTATCATATCTGTCAATATTGTAAGACATGGCAAGCAGCATACGCTCTCTTGGAGTTATCGCGCGCTTTATCATCAGTGACAGCAAAACAGCTATAGTCATGAAGCCAAGGCCGCCTATCTGTATCATCAGGAGAATAACAGTCTGTCCGAAAACACTCCAATATGTACCGGTGTCGACTACAACAAGCCCGGTGACACAGGTAGCGCTGACGGCAGTGAAGGCGGCGTCGAGCGGATTTGTAAACTCTTTGGAGGCTGATGATATCGGGAGCATGAGAAGTATTGTGCCGGCCGCAATAATCAAAAGAAAACCTACCGCAATTATCCCGGTGGTTCGCCTTCGCCGGCTCGTATGATTGAATAATTTCGACAATCTGCACTGCCTTCCTTCTTTTGTTTAATCTATGATTCGCCGTCCTATCCCAAGGCTCTATTCGCTGCTAATATAAATCAGTATACTTCTAATTTTAAATTTTGTCAATAATTAAATAAGTCGCATATCATGGTATCAGTAGTTTGAGAGAAAAGCGCTTTTCTTTCAAACTACAAGATTTGTGCCTTTGAATCCGCAGAGGCGAGACCGGTACAAATCCCGACAACATTAAGTATAGTTTTTGAAGCGAAAGAGAGGTATATAATGAACAATCCCGAGCAGATGCCCCCCGGCGAGATTCAGGGCGTTAAAAGAGACCTTCAGCTTGCCCGCCGCCTCTATCCACACCTCGGCCACGAGATAGTCGACGTTTCCGATTATACATATTTTAGCATAATGTTTGAGGATTTCGCTCCGAAGTTCGCCGAGTTGGTTGAAAAACTAGCCCTTGATGAGCTTGAGCACTATCGCATCCTCGGGCAGCTGATTCTTGATCTCGGCGCAAATCCGGCCCTCAACATCAGGCTGAGAAACACCCCCGTCGACCTTGCCGGAGACTTAAACACACCTGACCAGGCTCTTGATGAAATGAGGCGCCTTATTCCGATTCTCTTCGACGCCGAGAGAGCGGCAGCACACGAATATGCCCTTATTGCCTCCGAGGCCGAGGATAATCCCGTAGTAAGCGGGATTATAAAAAGCTTCTCGGAAAACGAAGCAAATCATGCAAATCTGCTCCGGCAAGCGCTCTCGGCTATAGAGTCTTAAGAGATATCGCGATAATATTTCAAGGCATATCGCTTAACCTTATTTGTTTTTCTTTTTTGCCGAATTCATCGCGTCTTATAAAAAGATAAATTAAATAAAATATAAAATAGACAAAAGCCGCCGCAAAATCGGGCAGTGCGAGCGCCGAGACCACGAAAACCGCAGAGACCGATAGGTCGGAGATAAGGGTCATAAGGGCCTGTCGGCGCTCGCCGCCGGGAACACAAATGTCGCCAAGATAGCAGCGCACCGCCGAAGATATCACCGCCCCCGCGAGCACCGCCCCTATGTTTCTCAAAAAAAAGGCGGCAAAGAAACACAAAACAATGCTAAGCCCGGCCGACATAAGATTGACTGCCAAAAGTCTCCCCTCCTTGCGGCTGACCTTGAGATATGTCTGGTTTATCAGTTGCGTGCGACCCTCAAAAAAGCAGAGCGGCAGGACAAGGGCAAGGTATACGATGTGCTGTGAATAGTGCGGCAGCCATGTGTTAACAGCAAGCTTTGCCGGAAGATATCCAATAAAAAGAGCCGGCAGAAAGAGAGAGGTCGCCGTGCGCATTCGCACAAAAATAAAATCCCTCAAGGCTCTCTCCTCGCGCCGAAGTGAGGGGAATATAACCATTCCAATCTGCGCGGCAAACTGCAAAAAAAGGCCCGAGAGGGTCAGAACAAAAGAAATCCGACCAAACTCGGCGTCTCCCCAGGCAAATATTATCGCAATCCTTGCCGCACCGCCGATAAGCTGACCTGTGAGATTGGCTAAGAGCAGTTTCGAGCCTGCTGTGATATCAGCGGCCGTTTGTGCTTTTATATGGCCGCGCCGCCTTGTCTGACAATCTTTTTCGCGGTCTGTTTTTTTCTTTCCCCGCGCCGCGGCAAGAATAACCTCCGAGTTTTTCACGACACAATATAAAAGCGACACAAGCCTTGCCCCTATGCTCGCCAAAATGTATAAAACAAAGCTGCCTCCCCCAAAAAAGGCGGAAATAACCGCCAGAGCAGCGAATGCAACCCTGTCAATCACGGTTGACATTGAATATTCAGCCGTTCTCCCAGTGGCCTGAAGCAGATATCCAAGATAGGCCGAAGCATTAAATATCGGGGCATAAATCAGGGCGAGCGATATCGAGGCAATTCGTCCTTCCCCGCCCGACACCGCAAGGAGAGAAAGCGCGATTGGCAGCGCGAGCAGCGCCTGAATGCACAGCATACGGCGAAACTGCCACCCCAGGGCCTCGTAATCCAATTCAGAGTATTTCCTCCCGCCAAGACGCAGGTATATCCCGTCGCACAACCCCAAATGAAAAAGACCCGAAAAAGATCCCGCGAGCGTATAGAGCTGCCATAAACCATACTCTGCCGCATGAAGGTTTCCGGCAAGTAAAAACACAGTGAGAGCACTGACCGCCGCGCTTATCCCCTGAGCAGTGAAGGCAGCCGCCGCTCCTCGTATCAGACCTTTTTTATCCATGCCTCACCTATTTCTGCCGGACAAGCCGTTTATCAAGACCCGCCACCTCTCTTAGCGGACGCCTTCCCCGCTCTCCCCTCGCGTATCCCCCGACAGGACAACACACTGATTACGGTGGCAAAGAGCAGCCACAAATCATACAAAAAGGACATGCGCTCGATATATTGCGCATCAAGCGCGGCCTTTCTCCGGTCGGTAAGGCAGTCTCTCCCCCGCACCTGAGCAAGCCCAGTAATGCCGGGACTGACCCTATATACACCCAGACTCTCGCGCAGCGACACAAGTTCGCCCTCCCCAAAAATCACGGGTCTTGGGCCGACAAGGCTCATTTCACCCTTTATAACATTATAGAGCTGGGGCAGCTCGTCAATGCTTGTCCGGCGCAGAACCGCTCCGATGCGGGTAATATATCTGCCCGGATTCTCGAGTTTTGCCGAAGCGCATTCGCTCGGGGCATCGTTTGTCATTGTCCGAAATTTATAGCAAACAAAAGGCTTTCCCGCTGCTCCGACGCGCACCTGACGAAAAATCACGCGTCCGCCACCCTCAATTTTAATGGCCGCCGCCGCGGCAAGCATGGGGAGCGCCGCCACAACAAGCAGGAGCGACGCCGCCAATATATCAAAAATTCTTTTTGGCATCCCGCCGTAAAGCCGCTCCGCCACCCTCTCGCGCGGAGCCGTTCTTGCGACCGGTAAGCTTATATTATCCATGTTAAGTCCTAATAAATGGTTATTGTAGTTGTTATTGTAGTTTGTAACGCGCTGTTGAATCGAGGGCAAACCTGATGTTATTTTGTTTTGCGTCAAGCCTTTTTATGCAGTTTTAAAAAATATGATTAATAAAAGAGCCCCTTTGCCGAAGTTATCAGCAAAGAGGCACTTATATTTACATATGTTGGCTGATTATCGCTCTCCTTATCTCCCTGCGGCTAAAGAGGTTTTTTGCTTGCTTATGTTGACTGATTATTCTCGCCCCTTATCGCCCTGCGATACTCACCGGGGGTCATATTCTGTGTCTTTTTGAATATGGCGTTAAATTGCGAGGCTGAGCCGAACCCGCAGGCCGATGAGATACTCGCGATTTTATCTTCTCCCGCGAGCATATGTTTTGCGGCGTCAAGACGGCGCGCAAGGATAAGGCGCTTGGGCGAGATTCCGAACCTGTCCTTGAATATATGTCTGAAGCGATCCGGGCTGTAACCGACAGACGCCGCAAGCTCGCCAAGGCGTATGTCGGTTTTATAATAATCGCAAATATATCGGAAGGCGCCCTCAAGCGAGGGGATCTGACCCGATAAGACTTCATACCCCGATCCCGATCGACCCGAGAGCTTCAATAGCACTATTTGAAGGTACATTCCTGCCGCTTCTACATCTTTGGGGTTTCTTGACGCATACTCGGACGCAGCCATTGCGATATTATCTGTCAGGCGGGAATTACCCTTATAAATTCCCTCTCGGCAGGGTATGCTTCCCGGGTCGTAATTTATGAAAATCAGATCGCTTTCGGTGTCGTTGTACTCGGTGTGACGTGTTCCCGGCGGCAGAAGCAGAATGGAGTTCTCATTATATTTATAAATTTTGTTCTCTGTCTCTATTCTGCCCTCGCCTCTGACATAGCAGACCAGCTCCCATGTCTTGTGGTTATGCGCGGCTATTACATTCCCCGCTCGGCGCACCCGGCGCTGGGTATATTTTATTTCCGGCAAATCCATTCCTCGTCCTCCTCCTTTTGGTGCGGCGCAGCCGCACCGTTGCGACATCGCAGCCTTCAGAGAAAGCTGCCAATGTGTATATTATATCATAGTCGCAAGTGAATCTCTACCATTTGTTAGCTCGCTTTTACGACATTGCAGGTTTCTTCGAAGCCTGCCAATGCAAATATTATATCATATCTTTACGCAATATGGAATGTAATGCCGCAAAAATATGAGGGCGGGCTTATGGATTAACACCGTTTTTTATTGTGATATTGCACACAAAAAGCCTTTTTTTCCTTTGCGAAAACCGCAATCCTCCAAATTTGATATTTTTTCAGCAAATCTCTTGTATATTTTGTGATTTTACGATAAAATATATCCGTATGGACTGTGGGAACTATTCCCACGCTTCGTATAATAAACATGATAAAATAAATTTATATAAAACGGAGGAACACCCCATGTCAGTAAAAGTTGCTATTAACGGTTTCGGCCGTATCGGTCGCCTCGCATTCAGACAGATGTTCGGCGCCCCGGGTTATGAGATTGTCGCCATCAACGACCTCACCAGCCCCGCCATGCTCGCCCACCTTCTTAAATATGACTCGGCTCAGGGCAGATACGCCCTTGCCGACAAGGTCAGTGCCGGTGAGGAC
The DNA here is from genome assembly GCA_050309735.1 of Eubacteriales bacterium. Classification (GTDB taxonomy): domain Bacteria; phylum Bacillota; class Clostridia; order Oscillospirales; family CAG-272; genus UMGS1002. The sequence continues at coordinate 14,640 of JBNRMS010000069.1, read as the reverse complement.
AGTATCACTGTCGACGGCAAAACCATAAAAATCTACGCCGAAAGAAACGCCGCCAATTGCCCCTGGGGCAAGCATGACGTCGATGTCGTTCTTGAGTGCACAGGCTTCTACACAACAAAAGAGAAGTCTCAGGCTCACATTGAAGCGGGCGCCAAAAAGGTTGTCATATCCGCTCCCGCCGGCAACGACCTCAAAACCGTTGTTTTCGGAGTAAACGAGAATATCCTCTCGAAGGATGACGTCATTATCTCGGCAGCTTCCTGCACCACAAACTGCCTTGCCCCGATGGCAAAGGCTCTTAACGATTATGCTCCCATTCAGTCCGGTATCATGACCACCGTCCACGCCTACACAGGCGACCAGATGACGCTTGACGGCCCCCACCCGAAGGGTGACCTCCGCCGCGCCCGCGCCGCCGCCGTTAATATCGTTCCGAACAGCACCGGCGCCGCCAAAGCTATCGGTCTTGTCATCCCCGAGCTTAACAAGAAGCTGATCGGCTCGGCTCAGAGAGTTCCTGTCTGCACCGGCTCGACGACAATCCTTATCGCCGTCGTCAAGGGCAAGGATATCACCGCCGACACGATTAACGCCGCTATGAAGGCCGCATCCTCCGACTCCTTCGGATACACCGAGGAAGCGCTTGTCTCAAGCGACATTATCGGAATCACCTACGGCTCGCTCTTCGATGCTACACAGACCATGGCTACAAAGATTGACGATGATACCTATCAGGTTCAGGTCGTCGCCTGGTACGACAACGAGAACAGCTACACCAGCCAGATGGTGCGCACAATTAAGTATCTCGCAGAACTTAAATAATTTTGAACTGAATATATCCGGGGGGAACTTCCTGTGAGAAGTTACCCCCCTATGTTTTATTTTTTATGTACTTGATGCGCTGAGCTTTACACGTTCGACCTCGCAATCGGATGCCGAAACCTCGGCCTTTCCACCCCGCTTTATCATTAGCATGCACTGGTTGTCGCCCACCCGAAAGGGTTCGTTTCGTGTTGTAAACCGGCTGATATAACCGAGCTTAAAGCTGATCCCGTCAATGCTCACCCTGACAATGCCGAGCGGCGACCGCCTGTATTCAACGGTATGCTCGCCGTCCTCGGCGCTTATATTCCACTTTATTTTCATTCCGGTCTCCTTCTGTTCTAACTGATACTGAAATAATACCACAAAAAGCCACCGACTGTCAAGCTTACATCAGCGGTTGACAACATTTATTGCCGGTGCTATAATAAACATAAAAATCTACCCGAGGCGAAAAGTGGGCGGCATAATACACCCAGACAAGCAAGAGCTTGAGGTAAAACATAAAAACGGACGGGTCGGATATTACGAAGGGGAGTGAGGCTGCATATGGATTTTCTTTATTTTCTTGAGGGGCTGCGAACCCCCTTCTTTGACGCGCTATTCTCAATAATAACCCGGCTCGGCGAGGAAACCTGCTTTATCGTTCTTGCGCTCCTTGTCTTCTGGTGTGTCGACAAACGCATGGGTTATCTTGTGCTGACAGTCGGCTTTTTCGGCACGATAGCAAACCAATTTCTCAAGCTCGCGTGTCGTGTCGAGCGCCCGTGGGTTCTCGACCAAAACTTCAGAATTGTCGAGAGCGCCCGCGCCGGCGCCACCGGCTTTTCCTTCCCGAGCGGGCATACGCAGAACGCCGTCGGAACATACGGTGTTGTAGGCATAAGCACAAGGCGAAAGTGGGTAAGGCTTCTATGCCTTTTTGCGGTAATACTTGTTCCCTTCTCTCGGCTCTATCTCGGGGTTCACACGCCGCTCGATGTCGGCGTTGCCGCCCTGATCGCCGCCCTTCTCATTGCCCTTTTCATTCTGATTTTTAAGTATATAGACAGGCGCCCGGGGGCGATGTATATCCTTTTCGGCGCGATGCTCGTCTCCTCCGCGGCCTTCCTTCTCTACTCACACTTTTTTGCCTTCCCACAGGATATCGATGCCTCAAACCTCTTCGAGGGTCAAAAAAACGCCGCGTCGCTCCTAGGCATGGTCGCGGGGGTTTGTATCGCATACCCTATTGAACAAAGATATATTAAATTCAACCCGAGCGCCCCGCTGCCGGGTCAGGCGCTCAAGCTTCTGTCGGGGCTTTTGATAACACTTATGCTCAAGTCGGGATTGAAGGCTCTTTTCGCGGTGCTTTTCGGCGCCGATGCGGTTCTCGCTAATGTTGTTCGGTACGCAGCTATTGTGGTATTCGCCGTTGCTCTCTGGCCGCTGACCTTTAGATTCTTTGAGCAGATCGGAAAGCGCAATACCGTTTCCGAATAATTCAAAAGTTTTCCGGGGGTAACTTTTCTGCAAAAGTTACCCCCGTGCTTTTTTATACTAAACACCGATTAAAAACAATATATGAAAACAAGCGCGGAACGGTCAAGACCGTTCGCAACAAGACATTTGCCGTATGTGTATGCACGACAATACGGTTGAACCTGTTGCGGGCGAACACAACTCGCCCCTATAGCATTAACTTTTTAATTGGGAATAGTATTAATATAAATTATACTCCTTTGCCAAGTCTTCTCATCTGCTCGCCCTCGGTGGTGGCGCTGTGCGGGAAGTGTCCCGGCAGGGGCATAATCTTCTCATGGATTGTGTCGATTATCCAACTATCCTGCGGGAAGAAAAATTCGTCGAATTCAAAGGGTGGCGTAATCCAGTTTCGAGCGCCGACTACCGCAACGGGTGCGTCGAGCCAATCAAAGGCAAGGCTTGTGATATTCTGAGCGATGTCGTTCAGGAAAGAGCCGCGCGCGCAAGCGTCCGAGACGAGAACAACCCGTCCGGTTTTTTTGACCGACTCGATTATCTTTGTATAATCAAGCGGCACAAGACTGTGCAGATTTATAATTTCTGCGTTTATGCCGTATTTTTCCTTAAGTGTGTCGGCCGCCTTAACCGCCCGATAGAGCACTGCGCCGGCAGTGATAATCGTAACATCGTCGCCGCGCCTTATCGTGTTTGTGTCGCCAATCTTTATTTCATAGGGTTCATCCGGAACGCCGCCCTCGTGGAATTGCTCGGCAACGTCGTAGATACGCTGACTCTCGAAGAAGACCACCGGGTCGGTGCCATTAAGAGCGGCGGTCATAAGCCCTCTGGCCTCGTAGGGCGTCGCCGGGAAGCATATCTTCAATCCGGGTATATGGGCGCAGAGCGCTGTCCAGTCCTGCGAGTGCTGCGCGCCGTATTTTGAGCCAACCGACACGCGAATAACCACCGGCATTTTAAGGATTCCGGCGCTCATAGCCTGCCATTTTGAGAGCTGGTTGAATATCTCGTCGCCGCAGCGACCGATAAAGTCGGCATACATCAATTCGACCACAACCCGACCGCCCGAGAGCCCGTAACCGACTGCGGTGCCGACTATCGCCGCCTCGGATATCGGGGCATTGAAAAGGCGATGATGAGGGATAGCTTCCATCAGGTCGCGGTAAACGGCAAAAGCGCCGCCCCAATCGCGCACATCCTCGCCGTAGGAAATCAGCGTCGGATCCTCGTAGTACTTATCAATCAGCGACTCGGTGATTCCGTCGCGCAGGTTGTAGGCTTTGAGTTTGCTGACGGGCTTGCCGTCGGCATCGGTAAGCGTGCGGATTTTATCCTTTATCTTCTTGTAGGTCGAGCACTCCTCCTTGGGCAGAGTGAAATCGGGGGCGCGGTCATCAAGCTTTCTGAGGTGCTGATTCGAGAACATTATCCGCTCAACTACGGCGGGGTCTGCTGCAAAGTCGGCGTAGGGCGAGACGCTCGTGTCGTCGGCATGGCGACAAATCATTGTCATGCGTTCAACAGTTTCTGCGATTATATCGTCGAATCTTGAGTCCGGGGCAATCTTGGAGTCGACAAGCGCACGGCGATAGGTAATCATCGGGTCATGTTCGCGCCATGCGTCAAGCTCCTCTTTTGAGCGGTAAGCATTTTGGTCGGAGGTAGAGTGACCTGAATAGCGGTAGGTAACGGTGTCGAGCAGCACCGGTCCCTCGCCTGCTCTAAGAAGCGCCAGCTTGCGCTCCATCGCGTCGATAACGGCAAGGGGATTGTATCCGTCTATCCGCTCGGCATGCATCTGATTAGGAGTGATTCCTGCGCCCAGGCGAGCGAGCATATCATATGCCATCGTCTCACCGCGGGTCTGACCGCCCATTCCGTAGCTGTTGTTAAAAACATTGAAGAGAATCGGCAGAGCGCCCTTCATGTCGCCCTCCCAGAGGGTGCGGAACTGATCCATCGCGGAAAAATTCATCGCCTCATAAACCGGGCCGCAACCGAGAGAACCGTCACCGATATTGCAGACGACCACGCCTTCCCTTCGATTGCATTTCTTATAGAGCGCCGCACCTGTGGCAATCGGGGCGCTGCCGCCGACTATGGCATTGTTCGGATAGACGCCGAAGGGCAGGAAGAAGGCATGCATCGAGCCGCCAAGTCCCATGTGAAAGCCGTTTTCGCGGGCGAAAATCTCGGTGAGCGTTCCGTAAAGTATAAATCTAATCGCAAGCTCCTTTACAGAATCTGCCTTGCCAAGCTTCTCCACTGCCATAAGAGTTCTCCCGCCCATGAAGTTTTCCATGATTTTTAGCAGCTCATCATCGGGCAGCTTGTGAATCGCCGAGAGAGATTTGGCAAGAATCTCGCTGTGACTGCGGTGTGAGCCAAAGGTGAAATCCTCAATCCCGAGCAGGTATGCCTGCCCGACGGCGGCAGCCTCCTGCCCCATCGAAAGGTGAGCGGGGCCGGGATATGTGGTCGAGACGCCGTTATAGGAGCTCTGCGTTTTAATCTGGTTTAGCATCGACTCAAACTCGCGACAGATTGCGATATCGCGATATATGCGCAAAAAGTCCTCATTTGAATAGCGGGATTTTTCGTCTTCTATTGTCCTCTTGTATTGGTTGACAGGTATGTCGGTGAAGGTAATTTTGCCCGGCGCGCGGGTGGCGGCGGGATCGACAAACAGTGATTTTGGCATTTTTCCTCTATTCCTTTACATTAATAATTATAGTTTAAAAAGACCCTCGCGGATAACCTCGGACACCGTTGGATGCGGAAAAACCAGCTTTTGCAGTCGCTCGGCCGGCAGTTCGGTGTCGAGCATCAGAGCGACACCGTAAATAAGCTCGGAAGCATAGGGGCCTACCATGTGAACCCCAACAAGCCGCCCCCGCCGAGTGTCGTATACAAGCTTGCAGAAGCCCGCGCCGCCCTCTGTCTCGGCAACGTATCTTCCCGAATAAACCATCGGTACCCGAATCTCTTTTACATCAAACCCCTTCGCCTCGGCACTCGCAAGGCTCTCACCGACCGTGGCAACTTCAGGATCTGTGTAGATAACCGACGCAATATTATCATAGCGCATCTCATCGCGCCGCCCGAGCATATGTGCCACGGCGACCTCGGCCTCGCGGTATGCTGTGTGGGCAAGCATAAGCCGCCCGTTGCAGTCACCAACGGCATATATGCCGGGAATATTCGTGCACAGGTGAGAGTCGGTCACAATGGCCGATCTGTTCATCTCTATGCCCAGCACGTCAAGACCTATTCCCTCGGTCGCCGGGCGCCGCCCCGCGGCAAGCAGAACGACCTCGCACTCAGAAGTCTTCTCAACACCCCTCTCCTCATATACAAGCGCGTTTTTCCTTATCTCTTTGACTGCCGAGGAGAGCTTGATCTCCATCCCCCTCGGTTCGTACTCATCGGTTAGCACGCGGCAAATTTCGGGGTCTGTCTGGCCGGCTATTTTGTCTGCCATTTCGATAACTGTGACCTTGACGCCGACCGAGGTGAAATAAGCTGCCATTTCAAGCCCGATAACGCCCCCCCCGATAACGGTAAGCGTACGCGGCAGCGAGGGCATATCAAGTATCTCGCGGTTTGTCATCACAAAGCCCGAAGCCATCCCTTCTCTCAACCCGGGGATCGGGGGCAGAGCGGTTACAGAACCGGTGGCGATACACAGACGCGAGGCGACATACCTATTCCCCTCGGCGTCCTCTACCGCAAAGCCGCCGTCCTCCCGCCCGACAATCTTGGCGCTCGACTTTATCACGCTCACTCCCGCCGCCCTCAGAGCCGAGCTGACGCCGCCGACAAGAGTTTTAACAACCTTATTCTTGCGAGATACTACACGCCCGTGGTCGTAAGCCGCGCCGCTGACGCTCACACCAAACGCCGCGCTCTCGGTAGCATGGCGATAGAGCTTGGCGCTATTAAGCAGGGTTTTTGTCGGGATGCAACCCTCGTTAAGGCAGACGCCGCCGAGCGCACGTTTTTCAATCAAAGCGGTTTTAAGTCCGCCCTCGGCGGCGCGCTCGGCGCACAGATATCCGCCCGGCCCCCCGCCTATAACTATCAAATCATATTTTTGCATTTTTACACCTTATCCCTTTGCAAGCAGCGAGGTGAAGCTCTCAAGATTTGCAGACAGTTCCTTGACAAACCTTGCCGCAGGCGCGCCGTCAACCGCTCTGTGGTCGTATGTCAGCGACAGCCCCATCGCGGGATAATATTCATAGGCACCGTCCTCTTTCTCGCGCACGCGCTGGGTGATATTGCAAACGCCGAGAATCCCGGTCTGAGGCGGATTTATCACGGGCGTGAAATATTCAACGCCGAGCGCTCCGAGGTTTGACACTGTAAAGCTGCCGCCGCGAAGCAGATCCGGACTGATACTCCCGCTCCGAGCCGCCGCCGCAAGCTCCTTGACCTCTTTTGAGATTTGGACAAGCGATTTTTTGTCGGCTCCGAAAATAACCGGTACGATAAGCCCGCGAGGCGTGTCAATCGCAACTGATAAGTTAACGCTCCTATATCTTCTGAGTATGCCATCCTCAAGTATTATTGCGTTGAGGTCGGGGTGGTTTTTAAGCGTGCGCGACACGGCAAAAAGCACCATATCGCCAAGTGTCACCCCGGAAAGATCGCCGCCCGCCGCCTTAAACTCGGCGCGGCAGCGCCCGATGCTTGTCGCGTCGAAGCTGTGATGATTTGTGAGCTGAGCCATCGTCTCGAGTGAATCTTTCATTGATTTCGCAATAGCCCGACGTATGCCCGAGAACTTTATGTCCTCATATTCGGTTGCCGGTGCGGGCGGCGCGGCTGCGACAGAATCAATTTTAGCCGAAACACCCTCTTTCATAATCCTGCGGATATCTGCCTCAACCACTCTCCCCAGCGGACCGCTCGGCGTTGCCCCGGTCGGGTCTACGCCTGCCCTCTGGGCAAGCCCTCTGGCACGAGGCGATATGCGAAAGATTTCGCCGCCGCCCGCGGCAGCCTGAGCTGCGGGTAACGTCGCTGAAGCGGCCGGCGCAGCCGGTGTCGGCGGCGCAGTCGGCGCCTGAGGTGGAGCAGATGCCGCCGGTGTAGTCACCGATGCCGAGCGAGCCGTTGCTCCTTCGGGGCGCAGCGAGGTAACATCCTCGCCCGGCTTACCTATGGCGCAAACATTCGTCAGCACCGGAACTTCGTCGCCATTCTCGAAAAACATTTCGAGCAGAACACCCTCCTCGGTCGATTCGCACTCAAAAGAGGCCTTGTCAGTCTCATAATCAAATAGTATCTCACCGAGCGCGACAGTGTCGCCCGGCTTCTTTTTCCATTCCCCGATAATGCACGACTCGACGGTGATTCCCGCCTTCGGCATTACTACCGCTTTTGCCATTTTTACCTCCATCCCGCCCGATGGGCGGCTTAAATATTGTCAAGTTTCCGGCTCTGCAGCCGACTACTTATACAGGACGCTGATATATCGACGGCATGGATAAAAACACACCTTCGCCATCCGGATCACCTTTTTTGAATCCAATTGCCTCATAAAAACCTGCCGTATCTTTCATTGTTCCAACCAGCCATTCCGACTTCGGGAAATGCTCAATACAGCGCTTTACCAATTCTGTGCCTATTCCCTTGTTTTTATATTCCGGTAAAATCACCAGATCGTAAATTACAGACCTTATTATTTTATCGCTCAGCACACGCACCGCACCAACCAAACGCTCATCATCCCATGCCGAAACAACAAGTGTCGAATTAATAAAGGTCGCGTTCATGTGTTTGGTTTTTGAACTGTTTTCCGGCCTGCACCAGCCAGCCGACATAAATAATGTTTCTAATTGATCGCACGGCAAATCTTTTTTCGTATCATTGTAAGAAATATTCATGTTTATTTTGCCGCCCTTAAATGCCGAAATGCTCCATCAGATATTTCTCCGCCTCATCACACCACAGCCCCTTGTTTCGCCCTGTAATCTCGGCAAGCCGCGCGAAGAGCGGCTCGCTCTCTCCGAGCTTTGCGAAGTCTTCTATTGCCGTCAGCGGCATATTTATCCCGGTATATATCAGCTTTTTCCCGCCGGGAATCTTTGGCAGATTGAGTGTGGTCTCGGGAACGCAGTCAAGCCCGCCGATGTGTGTAACCAGTATCGCGGGATTGATAATCCCCTCTCCCATCATGTCAAGCACCTCGCGCATATCCTCGTTGTTCCCCCCCGTCGTGCCGACTATGTGTGTGCGCAGGTAATGAACATTAAAGAAATTCAGCTTTGCCGAAAAGGATGTGTCGGCGGGTCCGGCAAAAAAGTTCAGACAACCGTCAACCCCGAGTATTCGGTCGGCCTGCTCGACAAGTGCGGTGACCGGAGCGAAAACCAGCACATCGTCAAACCCCGCCCCGCCCGAGAAGGCCATCAGCTCGGCGTCCGGATTTTCGCATTCGGCGGTGTTAAGATATCTCAACTCAACCCCGCGCTCTGCGGCGTATTCAATCGGCAGGATTTCGCCCGCCCGCTTGAGTCGCGCGCGGTCGATATCGGTGACTATCAGCCTTGCCGGTCGGCGAGAGCAGTTAAGAATATAGTCGATAGCCGCAAGACCCATAGGGCCGACCCCGGCAAGCAACGCCATGTTGCCCCCCTCTGCAATTCCCATCTTATGCTCGTATCTGCCCTGCTCGGTGTGGTACATCGCGTGGAAGGTTCCGGCGACGCAGGACATCGGCTCGGCGAGCGAACCCCCGAAATAGCTCTCTCCCGAATAGACAAAGAGACAGTCTGTCTCCATCACCGAGTGAGGAATAATAATGTAGGTCGCGTTACCGCCGAAGTAGGGGAAGGAATAGCCCGCCGCCTCAAGCGAACCCTTATAATTCATCGCAGGCTGAACAGTGAACTTCTGCCCCGGCATAAATTTCCCGGCGTATTTCGCCCCGACCTCTACTATCTCTCCGCAGAACTCATGCCCGACTATTACCGGATTCTCGGCAATATCGGGCGGAACGCGCTTATGCTCTTCTCCGAGCTGCGCCGCCTTATAGGTTGAGGTACAGAGCGAGTCGGTCACAACCCTTGCAAGTATCTCGTTATCTTTGATCGGCGGAAGCTCAAACTGGTCAATCCGCAAGTCTTGCTTGCCGTAAAGTCTTACAGCTCTTGTAATCATATCCGTATCCTTTCCGGGCGCAAAATGCGCCCCATCCTCGGCCAGAGCCGAGAGTGAGATATTTTTAGTTCTTTTCTCTCTCCACCAATCTCCACGCAGCACCGACCAAGTGCGAGAAGGACGGCTCGGCAAGCTGCGGGCAGATAAAGCTCTGGCGCGGCTGATTGATATCTTCGCCCGATATCTCAATCATTCCGAACTCGCGGCATTTTCGCATCAGTCGCTCAATCTGCTCGCGTGTATTGCGCGAGGGCATATAGGTAATTCCTCTCACCCCGCGACCGTGCAGGAAATCGAAAAGCTCGTCAAGGTAATCATCCTCGAATTTTTCGGCCTTCTTATCGCCTGTGGGCGAGTCGGCAACGTCGCCAAGATAAGCATAGCAGAGTATCGCGTCTATCTCATCGGCAAGCTTGACTAAGCTGTCGATATCCATCAGCTCCTCTTGAGCCGCAATATATGAGCGCGAGCCGAAGGAGGATTTGAGCACCCCGAGCAGGTCATATCGGAAATTTTGCGGCTCGGCCTCATTGAGCCAGGCGCGCTGCCGCGCGGTGAGCGCTATTCCAAGCTTCTCCTCAAGGAAGGAGACAACTCGCAAGGTGCCGACCGCGCTGCTTATCCGCTCGCCAAGCGCGCACATTATATGCCGCTCTGTAACCGAGCCACCCTCCGAATACATCGAGAGCGGCAGCACGTCGCGCTCAAAATCAAGCTCTATTCGGTGCGGCGACATAATTTCGTTGATTTTCGCAACCATTTTTTTATTTCTTTCGTTGCGCTTTGCTCGGTGCGGCTCAAGTATCTTTTGAACATAAGCAAATCTTGCCCTCGGAACACTGTGAACCGCCATATACGCCACACCCGGCTGGTCGGGACTATTGACCTTGCGAGCGGCAAAAGGGGTGCCGGCAAGCGACACACGGCACTCAAAGCCACAGGTCGTTCCAACTCCGGCAAGCTCCCCGGCGCAGCGGAATTCATCCCCTCCGCCTATGCTGTCATGATCCATAATTCCGGCGGTGAGAAGGCCGGCATCGCGCGCAAAAAAGACGGCAGCAGAAGGGGTGTAGGGCGAGAAGGAATATGTCGTATGTATATGGTTGTTTGCAAATTTGGGAAGTGGAGTGGGTTTTGGTGTTCTCGAGAGCAGGTGCGCGAGATTATCGAGCCGCTCCTCGCTTCGCTCGACCGAAAGCAGTTTTAGTATCTCTGTTTTATTCATAATTAAAAACCGCCCTATACCGATTTGCGGTAGGACTCAGCCTCCCAGTGAACAAGAAAGTCAACAAGTTCGGCCGACAGATGCTTCGCTCCGCCGAATGAGCGCGAATACACAGCTATCTTCATTGAATCCTCTGTAAGAAGCATGGCATTCTCAGCTTCCTTTTCGGTTTTGCCAAATGAATAAAAGCCAACCCCCCTGACTATCGCAACCCTTGAGCTGACGCCGCACACCGATTCAATATCCCCTATAAATTGCGACCCCATCCCGCAGTAGACCACCTGGTCGGGGATAAAGGGGATCATCATATCTTTAGCCTTCTCGGCACTTGCGGCAAAGGCGCGCGCCGTAGCGCTGCCGTTAAAGCGGAAGTGCTCGCCGCCCCAGAGCCTCATCAGCTTTGCGCCATAGCCCGGTTCGTGTCCGCCGTTACCGATTTTCTCTGGATTATATTGAGTTTCGGGAAATTCGCGGATGCATGACCTTAGTTTTTCGGTCATAGACAGAAGCATTCTGTCAAGCTCCGGCACACTGTCAGCCGCGAAGAAAACCCCGTGGTTCTCGAGCAGCACGACATCAATTTTTTCTTTCGCAGCGCTGAATCGCTCGTAAAGCTCCATTGCAAGGATATAGCCCGGCCGGCAGGCGGGGACCCAGATAATATCATCTCCGAAAAGACGCCGCGCCTCAGCCTCTCCCCCTCGGGAGCAGGTGAGCCCGTTTACAAGCGCCGGGTGCAGGTGCAGAACAAATTTCTGAGGAAAGAAGGCGTGTAGCAGGGTTTCAACGCTCGGCCGCTTACTCTCTTCTCCGGGGCAACGCGCGGCCATCATGTCAGCGAGAAAAGCAGCCTCACGCTCGCGATCTCCCTCGGGATATTTCCGCTCGGGGATGAGGCTCAGCTTCTTCATGTCCATTTTCGCAAAGCTATCGGGGCCTGCGGAGCCGAGGGCGGTTCCCGAGCATTTCACATACATGATATCCTTTTCCTTTGCCGAGGTGTTACCCCCGCCGGCATTGACAAGTTCCGGGTTGGCACCGTAATGCCTTGAGAATGCTATTAACAATTCAAGAGTGTTCATTTCTCTGACCATACCTTCTCCTATATAATATTTTCCATATTTTAATTGCGATTATTCCGCCACTATCAGTTCAATCCCGTTTTCCTCAAGCATCGTCCGCCATTCCTCGCCGGGGTCAAAGTCTGTGACAAGCACGTCGATATCTGAGAAGCCGCCTATACTTATAAATGATACCTTGCCGAATTTTGTGCTGTCTGCCGCAAGTATCACTCGTTTTGCCGAGGCCATCATCGCGCGCTTGAGCAGTGCATTTTCGTCGCGGCTGTCGGTATATCCGGCTGCAAGGTCGATTCCCTCACAGGAAATCACCGCTGTGTTGACATGGTAAGCCGCAACCATGCTCTCGGCCCTCGGCCCGGTGAAGGCCAGAGCAGAGGGCTTGAGCATTCCACCGGTGCAATGAATATTCCAATCCTGCACTTTGCCCGCAAGGTCAACCACAGTCTCAATTGAATTTGTAATAAGTGTTATTTTCTTGCGCGATTTTATCGCGCGGGCGATGTGCATAGAGGTGGTGCTGTCGTCGAGCATGATATAGTCACCGTCGGATATCAGCCGCGCGGCAGCGCGAGCCATTTTTTCCTTACCCTCAACATTTGTGCGTTTGCGTATTTCGTATGGCAGCTCGCGGTGGTTGTCCTCGTTGTAAACTGCGCCGCCGTAGGTTCGGGTGGCATAACCCTGTTCGGCAAGTTTCTCCATGTCGCGGCGGATCGTCTCTTCAGATACCCCAAATTTAGCGCTCATATCGCATATTAAAAGGCGTTTTTCGTTTTTCAGCAGGTTGAGCAGCATGGCTCTGCGTTCGATAGCGAGCATATCAAAACTCCCCTTCCCAAATCCTGTGTTTATTTCACAGTCATTATACACCGAAGCCTGCCCGATGTCAACACAAATTCACGCAAATTCACATCCCCACCCTCTAAATTCACAAGAAAACACAAAAACGTCCTCGAAAGCCTCTTCCGAAACCTTCGAGGGCGTTTTATTTACTTCAATGCTAAATTTGAGTATTAGCCACTGAACCTTTTATAAGAGGAACGCAGCAAAATAATAAAACATTGTTTCCCCTTGCATTTTCTATGCCAAGAGCAAGCCCCTCTGCTCCGGCGAACAACTCACAAGCGCCAAAACCAAAATAAAAACGGCATAAACCCTTGATTATAAGGCCACTGAAAAAGTCTAATATTTGCAAAACCAGTGGACTTTTATGCAAATATATGGTATAATAATACACAGAAGTAAGATGCGGAGGTAAAAGAAAATGCTGAGGGACAAGAGTCAAATAAAACTGTTATTATCACCATATCAAGGATTGTATGATCTTGTTGTACCGCAGGATAATCTGCTTCGCAAAATCAAGGAAAACATAGATTTTAGCTTTGTAAATCCAATGCTGCGCAAGCAATACTGCGAGCATTTCGGTCGTCCGGCAAAAGAGCCTGAGATGATGTTTAAGCTGATGTTTTTGAAGAAGGTGTATGATCTGTCAGACGAGCGTCTGATCAGCAGTGCGCAGACCGACATGGCGTATAAATATTTTTTGGACTTGGATCCGGAAGCTGAAATGATAGACTCGAGTCTGCTTACAAAATTCCGTAAAACACGTATTACAGAAGATATATTGGAAGAGATGCTCCGCGAAACAATCCGGCAGGCAATAGAAAAAGGCTTGATAAAATCCACTGCGATCATCGTTGATTCCACGCATACAAATGCGAATGCCCGTCCGAAAACAGTAACTCAGGTTCTACGCGACTTGAGCAAACAACTGCGTCGGGAAATCTATCGTGAAGCGGCAGAGCTATCCGAAAAACTCCCCGAGAAACCGGGGGAAAGCGCTGAATTGACCGATGAGATTGAATATACATACCGATTGCTTGAAAGCGTTGGCGAGGAAATATTACAAAGCGAAAAGTCCGGATTGATTGAACTCTATGAACGCATAAAGGAGTTGTTGGATACAGGCCGAGTCCGTGAAATTCGATCAAAAAACGATGAAGATGCCCGGTTTGGGCACAAAACTCCAAACAGCACGTTTTTCGGGTTTAAGAGCCATTTGGCCATGACCGAAGAGAGAATCATAACAGGTATTGAAGTCACGCATGGTGGAGAACCGGACTGCACACAGCTTCCGACTTTACTTGAAAAAACTATAGCTAACGGCGTTCAGGCCAAGGAAGTTATCGGGGATATGGCATATGTCAGCCAAGACAATCTTGAGGCATGCGAAGAAAAAGGTGTGACGCTTTATGCAAAAACGAACTCCGCCGTCGCAGCTGCAGCCGCAACGCCGCTGGATGAAAGGTTTTGTTTCAATAAGGACGCGGGATTGCTTCAATGCCCGGCGGGGGAACTGGCAATGCGGGTTGAAAAAAGACGGTCAGAGAATGGGAACACATATTTCAATTATTTTTTCAGCAAAAGAAAGTGTCAAACATGTCCCTTATGCGATAACTGCCGTATTGGAAAATCAAAGGGTAAATGTTACAACATTACCCAACCGAGTGAGAAGAACAGACAAAGGCTTGAATTTGAGAACAGCGAACCATTCCGGGAGCGATTGAAAATCCGGCATCGCATTGAAGAAAAGAATGGCGAAATGAAAGTGGCGCACGGTCTAGACAGAGCCGATTCCGTGGGTCTTGTCGCTATGCAATTGCAAACGTACTTTACAGCGTTTGTGGTAAATGTTAAGCGGATAGTCAAATTAATAGCACCAACTCCAGCCTAATTGGGGTTGTTTTTTGTTTTTGATTGAAACCCATCAAAATTCCTGACTATTTCATTGAAATATTAACGGATAAATATGCATTTATACATTACCGAATCAAAAAATCGAGGTTTTTCAGTGGCCTT
>JBNRMS010000068.1:0-118921 GCA_050309735.1 Eubacteriales bacterium | reverse complement strand
CTCATACCATACCTCCCGCTGTCCTTGGCTTTATTATACATCATAGCAGGAGTTTCGTAAATACGACATCAGAAGGGGCTTTTGGTCGTTTTGCTCGTTTTTCAGCTTTGTGCTGAATAGTTACAATTTTTAATAATAATATAATACAAATGTTGACAAGAGTTCATATAATATATTGAATAGCAGTGTTTATTCCTGCTGATAAATGAACTGGAGGAGACAAAGTGCAAAACAAAGAATATATATACCTTCAAAGGCAGCAAAGGACTTACCCGCCGGGAATGCCGGCCGCCCAAAGGACACAGGTCACGCCAAGGACCACGCCTCCTGACCGAGTGCCCAACGCCCCGGGAACGACCACCCCGCCAAGAACTCCCGCGCCCCCCAACGCAACCCCTATGACACCTAACGGCACACAGATGCCCCCCAACGCAACCCCTATGACACCGAACGGCACACAGATGCCCCCCAGCGGAACCCCGATGACACCCAGAGCGACGACACCGAACAATGAAATATTAACACCTCTAAACAGGATGCCGACACCGCCTAACGGAATGTCAGCACCTCAAAACAGAGCGCCGATGGCTCCCAATGAAATGTCGGCACCTCAAAACAGAATGACGACACCGCCTAACGGAATGTCAGCACCCCCCGATCGAACACCGATGAACCCACCGACGCAAAACTCACAAAACAATGCCACATACCCCGAGGTCTATTATCGAATATTCCCCTACATAATTTTGGCCTGCGACCAGTTGGCGGCCCAAAACATTGTCCCGACGCAGGAGATGTTTGACCGCATTTCGGATAATATATATCACGATTTGCTCGAAATGTATCCCGAGCTTGAGGACTATGCCGGCGGCAACTCAATGAGCGAAAATGACGCGGCAGTGCCGACTATAAGCTTTGCGGTGCCAAGGAGCAACCGCCGCTCAAGGAGAAGGGGAATTCTCCGCGACCTGATTGATATTCTGCTTCTCTCAGAATTTTATCGCAGAAGAAGAAATTAGGCCGGCGTCAAAAAAAATTTGAACAATTAAAATAATAAAAATAAACAAATCCCGCGCGGCTATTGCAAAAATGTAAATGTTATAGTATAATATAAACGCTTGAGGATCGATTCCAAAAAATACACCCTTTGCGCGGTGAATAATAAAATCGGCCGCGCGGTATAATATTAAAGCCGGAGAAAAAACGGCAGCGACCCGCGCGGATAGGTAAAACAAAAAATTACCTTCCTTGCAAGATGAATAAAGCGCAGATTTTAGTTCATAATAAATCGTGTAAAGCGGGCTGCGAAATAAGGCCATACCAGCCGGGGAGCCAGCGGTGCCCTGTACCTGAAATCCGCTATAGCAGGGGTAGATTCCTCTTTTGAGGGTAGAACTTCTGCGAGTTTGAGCCAATATCTTTCTGTAATGACGAATGGGTCTTGCGCAATCGTGAGCTGTGAACCATGTCAGGTGGGGAACCAAGCAGCATTAAGCGGTAAACTCGATGTGCCGCAGGAGTGCCTGTTCCGAACAGAGATTTTGGATATCGCGCGGAAGGAAAGTTCGATTTTGAGGTGTATGGTCTTACTTTGCGGCCTGCTTTACCTGATTTTTCAGGAAATGCAGGCCGTTGTGCGGTCGGAATGAAAAAACAGTATGGAAAAAAAAGCACATATCGCGCTATACCGGAAATGGCGCCCCGAGACCTTTGATGAGGTGTGCGGTCAGGACCATATAACATCGGTCTTGAAATACGAGATTGAAAACAAGCGTTTCAGTCACGCGTATCTTTTCTGCGGTTCTCGAGGAACCGGGAAAACCACCTGTGCGAAAATACTCGCGCGGGCTGTTAACTGTGAAAATCCGCAGGGGGGAAACCCCTGCGGCCTTTGTGCTGCCTGCCGCTCGATTGAGGCGGGGGGCAGCACCGACGTGCTCGAAATGGACGCTGCCTCCAATAACAGCGTCGACAATATTCGTGAAATTCGTGATGAGGTGATATACTCACCCTCATCGCTCAAATACCGCGTTTACATAATCGACGAGGTTCATATGCTCTCGACGAGCGCCTTCAACGCTCTTCTGAAAACGCTTGAAGAGCCTCCGGAGCACGTGGTTTTTATACTTGCCACAACCGAACAGCACAAGCTGCCGGCAACCATAATTTCGCGCTGCCAGCGCTTTGATTTTAGGAGGATTTCAACCCGAGCCATAATCGAAAGGCTTAACGAAGTGGCGGCGGGTGAGTCGATTGAGCTTGACCCTGAGGCGGCGCATATAATCGCGCGGCTCTCACAGGGCGGAATGCGCGATGCTATCAGCTTGCTCGAGCTTTCGGCGGGAGGAGGCCGCAGGGTTACAGCAGATGTAGTAAACGATGCGGTTGGTTCGGCCGGGTGGGATATAGTCGCCGGAACGGCAAGAGCGGTCGCCGAGGGGGATTACGACGCTATTTTTGCGGCGGTTGCAAAGGTGGCGGGCTCGTCTTGGGATATACTTGTTTTCTGGCAGGAGCTTATGTCGCTATATCGAGATATGCTTGTGATGAAAACCACAACCGACGCGGCAAAATATCTTGACCTGACTGATACCGAGAGCGCACTCCTTTCCGAGTTGTCCCGGCTCTTTGACAGAGAGCGCCTTATTGCTCATTGCAGAATGCTTGGCGATGCTTATATAACCATCCAGCGCGCCGGCGCAGTGAAGCGCTCAGTGGCCGAGCTGACACTTATTAAAATGAGCGACGGGCGACTTGACACTTCAAACGATTCGCTTCTTGCGCGCATCTCAAGACTTGAGGAGGCCGCCGCGGTTGGGGCATTTGCCGAACGGCCGAGTAATATAAATAGCAATAGCGCTTCAAATGAAGCCCCAAAAACTCCCCGTGCGGCTGAGGGCTTATCGGGAGGTGCGGCGGGCGGTTCAAGGGAGGCGGCCGACGCCTGTGCGGGCAAACAAGAGAAATCCGAGAAATCCGAGAAATCCGAGAAACACGAGAAAAAGGAAGAAAAAAGCAGCCCCCGGATCCGGACACCGAAGTTGGCCGATGAAATCAAAATAGATCACGAAAAAACCGCCGATAGCCAAGCACCTCGCCGGGTGCTCAAAACATTGAGGGCTTGGGTTGATGTCATCGGGCGATTGTCGAAAACAAAACAATCGCTCGCAGCATTGCTTGCGGGCAGTCGAGCCTATGTCGACCCCGAGGGGAAGATATTGCTCCGATTTGAAAACCAATTTTCACTTTTTATGATAGAGCGGGAGGGCGCAAAGGATTTGATTCGTGCGGCGCTCTCGGCCGAAATCGGACGGCAGATTCGTGAGGCAGACCTTATTTACGAGGTCGTGTCGAGTGGCGGACGCGGCGAGGACGGCGGGGAAATATTCGATGATATTGAAGAAATAAATACCGAGAAAAAGGAGATATCCAAATGAAAGTCAGATTACCAGGCGGAGCGGGAGCAGGACCCCAAACAAATATGAACGCGATGATTCGTCAGGCGCAAAAGATGCAGGAGGATATGGCGGCGCTCGAGGCCGAACTTGAGGAAAGAGAGTACACCGTGAGCGCCGGCGGCGGCATGGTTACGATTAAAATAAATGGCAAGCGGCAGGTTATGTCTATAGATATCGAACCTGAGATAGTCGACCCCGACGATATCGAAACCCTTACCGATATTTTGACGGCCGCTGTCAACGAGGCGGTGAGAAGGGTTGACGACACGCACAAAGAAGAGATGGAAAAAATAACAAGTCAGATGCCGGGCTTGCCGGGGCTTTTCTGATATGGCCGACTATATCGAATCACTGCAGGTGCTCGTCGAGCAGTTTGGCCGGCTTGAGGGGGTTGGGCGCAAAAGCGCTCTTCGGATGGCCTTCTCGGTGCTCGAATTCACAGAGGAGGAGGCCGAACTTTTCGCCGGCGCTATTCTTGATGCGAAACGAAAAATTCATCTTTGCCCGGTCTGCCAGAATCTGACCGACAGAGAGCTTTGCCCGGTTTGCCTTGATACAACGCGCGACCGCTCGATGATCTGCGTGGTCGAGGATGTGCGGGTGCTTATGGCCATTGAAAAGGTGCGCGAATACCGCGGCACTTATCACGTGCTGCACGGCGCAATCTCTCCGATCAACGGCGTTACGCCCGACAAAATAAGAATAGCGGAGCTGCTCGAACGCCTGCGCGATGGAGTCGTCGCCGAGGTGATAATCGCCACCGACCCGAATGTTGAGGGCGAGGCGACCGCTATGTACATAGCAAAGCTGCTAAAGCCGCTCGGAATAAAGGTATCCCGACTTGCATATGGTATCCCGGTCGGCGGAGATCTCGAATACGCCGACGAGGTTACCCTCTCGCGGGCTATCGACGGCCGGAAGGATTATTAAAGGGGTGGCTGGGGGAGCTTTTTAAAGCTCCCCAAGTGCGTGCTTTTTTATTTTTAGTTTGCATTAAACCGAACCAGGGAGAGGAGAAGCGATGGCTCACAGGTGGACGGCGGCACAACAAGCCGCAATAAATATAACGGGCTGCGATATGCTTGTTTCGGCTGCCGCCGGCTCGGGGAAAACAGCTGCGCTCACAGAGCGGGTTATCCGCTCGCTCACACGAGAAGATGACCCGTGCGATATCACGCGGATATTAGCTGTCACC
The DNA here is from genome assembly GCA_050309735.1 of Eubacteriales bacterium. Lineage (GTDB taxonomy): Bacteria > Bacillota > Clostridia > Oscillospirales > CAG-272 > UMGS1002. The sequence continues at coordinate 114,268 of JBNRMS010000068.1, read as the reverse complement.
TTCACCCGTGCCTCGGCCGCAGAGCTTCGCCGCCGCATATCAAAGGCGCTCTCGGGGGCGCTCACGGCAGATCCGGGGAATAAGAGACTTATCCGCCAGTTGATGCTGCTCGGATCTGCTAAAATATCTACTATCGATTCGTTTTATAACGAGATTGTCAGGTCGAATTTTCAGCGGCTCTCGCTGCCCGCCGGGCTTAGGATTGCCGACGAGGCCGAGCTGAAGTTGCTTTCAAAGTCTCTGATGGAGGACATTATCGACCGCGGGTTTGCGGCTTCGGGCGACCCTGCCGTCGCGCGTGCTCAAACAGGAGAGGAGAGCGTAAGCCCGAGCGAGGCGACCCGGGCAGACGACCCTATGAAATATTTTGCCGCCCTTGCCGATCATTTTACCGGGAATAAAGACGACCGGCAGCTTGCCGACTTCTTCATCAATTTATATGAAAATGTTCGGAAATATCCCGAGGGGATTGAATATCTAAAGTTCGGAGCAGAGAAGCTGTCAGAGGAAGCCGACAAGCCCTTTTTTGAGACCCGCGCAGGTCACCTTATCTCCTCGAGTCTTTCTGAGGAACTTGTCTTTTATCTCAAAATCCTTGAAGCGGCTCTCATACAATTCAGCGAAAACGAGAAGCAGAGCGCCGCTTATTCGGACGGTTTCTCGGCCGACCGCGACCACATAACTTCACTTCTTGCAGCTCTTGAAAAGAGCGATTACGAAGGCGCGCGAGAGGTGGCGCTCTCATATAAGCCCAAAGGTCTCCGCCCGCTCAAGGGTATCGACAAGACCCAAAAAAGCGAAACTTATAAATTATGGCGAGACAAAATACGGGATAGATTGAGGAAAATTGCTGCCGAGGATTTCAGAAGACCTGCTGAATCAATACCCGAAACCTTCAAAAAAACATCCGACATATGCCTTCAACTATACATTGTGTTATCACAATATGAAAAAGAGATGCGTGAAGAAAAGCTCTCTCGCGGGATTTGTGACTTCGAGGACATACGCAGATACACACTCGAGCTTCTGATTGACAATGATGGCAACCCGACAGACATAGCGCAAAATTACGCCGCGCGATTTGACGAAATATTAATCGACGAATATCAGGACGTCGACGGGGTGCAAGACATGATTTTTCGCGCGCTGTCGGTATCCTCTCGGCGCTTTATGGTTGGGGATATAAAGCAAAGTATTTACGGATTTCGCGGTGCCGAACCCTCTCTCTTCGCCGGCTACCGCGCCGCCTTCCCGCCCTGGAGTGCGGGTGAGGGGGGGGATAAGCAGGCATATGCCCGAGATAATCAAGGCGAGGAGTGTCGCGGAAAAATCGAGCGGCCCGGCGTTTCGGTCTTTATGTCCGAGAACTTTCGGTGCGGCAAGAATATAGTCGATTTTGTGAATCTTGTTTGCTCGCGGATTTTCCCCGCTTGCGGCACCTCGGTGGGTTATCTGCCCGAGGACGATCTGATTTTCTCAAAAGAGCTGCCCGAAGGATATCTCTCGCCGCCCGTTGAGGTGACGCTCATACATAAGGGCGAGCCGCCAGAGGAAGGTGATAAGGGAGAGGTAATGCAAGAGCAGCAGACGGCCGACCAACCCGAGATGCGATACATCGCCGCCGAGATCTCACGCCTTCTTGCCGAGGGGAAAAGAGAAGACGGCAAGCCGATAAAACCGAGCGATATAGCCGTTCTCTGCCGAACAAGAAGCGTTTGCGGCAAGGTCTCGGATGCGCTCGGCACGCTCGGTATTCATTGCGTCAGCGACAGCTCCGAGAAATATTCTTCCGACCCCGAAGTTTCGCTGATGATAAGTCTTTTGACCTTTATTGATAATCCCGAAAAAGATATTCCGGCGGCAGCCGTTATGCGCTCGCCTGTTTTTGGATTTACAATGGATGAGTTGACGCGAATACGCAAAAGGGCGGGGAAGTCTGTCTCTCTTTTTGAGGCCGCGGGCAATTTTGCGACGGCCGGGGACGAGGAGACAGATTGCGCTCAGAAATGCCGCGATTTTATCGCGCGTGTTAAGGCATATCGAGTGCTGTCGCGCTCGCTTCCGGCGGACCGCCTGATGCGCCGTTTGATGCGCGATATTCCAGTCTTTTCGCTGTCAGGCGGGGGCGGCCGGATTCTCGAGCTTTATGAATACGCCCGGCAATTCGAGGCCGGGTCGTTCAAGGGGCTTTATAACTTTATAAAATATGTAAATAATGCAATCGAGGTCGATGCGGCGCTCGGAGTCGGAGGTGCCGAGCCGGGAGAAGGTGCGGTCACCGTTATCACGATACACCACTCAAAGGGGCTTGAATTTCCGATTTGTTTTGTTGCGGGCTGCGGGATGAGCTTTAATACCGCAAGGAGCGCAAAGAGTGATTTTATTCCCGACCGCGAGGTCGGCCCCGCGGCTCGCATCAAAGACGCGACCGGGCTTGCGAAAATCAACACACAAATACGACGAGCCGCGCTGGCGGGCGAGGTTCGCCGCGAAACCGAGGAGGAAATGCGGCTTCTTTACGTCGCCATGACCCGCGCCCGTGAGCGCCTCTATCTTACCGCATATTGCCGGACAAAGCTTGAATCGAAGCTTGCCGAAGCCGAATTCAGGCGTTTATACGGCGGGGATTTCGGCGTGCTCTCGGCCTCCTCCTATCTTGACTGGTTGCTTCTCTCACTGGCAGAGGGGAAGCCCGAGGGGGCGCCCTACCGCTTTAAGATATTGACCGAAAAGGATATTCCGCTTGCTTATCGGGTGAGTACAGACCAGTCGCCGGCGGCCGAGCCGGCACCGAAGTATGATAGCGCCGAGCTTGAGAAACTGTTCGATGCGAACTTTGCTTACACCTATCCGCACGCTCATCTGACGCGGATTCCGGCAAAGCTATCGGTGTCAAAGCTCTATCCCGGAGCCCTCGATCGCGAAGATGACGCCGGAGCAGAGCTTATAGAGGGCGGCGGTATAGTCATAGGCGGTGAGGAATTTGGCGCTTCCGGGGTAACAGCCGCTGACCGAGTGCCGACGCCCGGCGGGATGAGAATAAAAAAATTCACAATAACCCCCGAGTTTTTAGCCCGAAAACCAAAAGAAGCCAAGGGAGCCGAACGCGGGACGGCAACACATCTGTTCCTGCAATTTTGCGATTTCTCGCGCTGCCTTGAGAGGGGAATTGAGAGCGAGCTTGCATATCTTGCCGAGAAGCGCTTTATGTCGCGGCGGCTTGTTGAGCTTGTAAATATTAGGCAGATTAAGAGATTTTTTGAGTCCGACCTTTTCGCCTCTCTTGCCGGAGCGAGATGGTCGCGAAGGGAGCAGCGCTTCAATATTCTGCTGCCCGCCTCGCATTTCTCGGAGGACCCCGACTTCTCATCGGCACTCTCCCGCGAAGAACTCCTTGTTCAAGGCGTTATTGACCTCTTTTTTGAGGACGCCAACGGAAATTTAATACTTGCCGATTATAAGACCGATTATTTAACCAAAGAGGAGCTTGCCAATCCAAGTCTTGCCGCGCGCAAGCTCGGCGAGCGCCATCGCACGCAGCTCTCATATTACGCGGCCGCCCTCGCGCGAATATGTGGCCGCCGCCCCGACTGTGTTCTGATATATTCGCTGCCGCTCGGAGGGGTTGTCGAGGTCGAGGTAGAGGCTATATAAACATACAAAATTGAATAAAAGCGCCGGTAGGAACAATCAAAGAGAGTTCCTACCGGCGCTTTATTTATATTGCTTGTCCTATATGGCCTACCACTTTCCCAGCTCCTTTGCGCTGCGGCAGACCGCGGAATAAGGGCACCAGTCGCAGGGGGATTTGCCGTTGTGAAATTTTGGGGTGGCCGAGGCAAGACCCGAGCGCATTCGAGCAGATATTTCACCGATGGTTTGTCCGAGCGTGTCATAGAGCAGGTTAAAATCAGACAGAGAGGTGAGGTTTTTGCCTTTGGTGACACCTTTTGAGTCTTTCTTTATACCTCCTAAGAAGGCCGGGTCAAAATGGCTGTTCATGGCGGCGAGTATTTCGTCGTCAGACAAGAGGGGGCCGGAGCGCTTTATCGCCTTTGCGGCCTCGGCTCGGATATGGTCGTTGTCAACATCGTCGTCAACCGTTATTATCGGCAGATTAGCCGAGAGATAAAGGGCGCCGGCGGGGTATATCCGGCCGCCTGGTCCGAGGCCGAGCGCTCGCCCTAATTCCTTTGATTCGGTTTTGCAGAGCGAGAAAAGATAGAGCAAAAGCTGCAGACCCAGCCCCTCTGCAACATCGGAGGGAGAATACTCATGTTTTCCGGTTTTATAATCGACCACGCGGATATAAACGTCGTCGCCCCGGCGGAAAAGATCGACCCGGTCGACTACGCCGCGAAGATTTACTGTCTCCCCGTCGGGCGTTACAAACTCAGCGGGCGCGGGGAAATCGGGGTCGCTGCCGTCAAGCTTCAATTCAAAGAAGGCAGGGGAGAAAAGGCTGTGGCGAAACTCATCGCGAATATTAATTACAAGTATAAGCGCTATTCGCCGTAGCCGGGAGAGGAGATATCCGAGCCGGCTCTCGCGCCCGGTCGCTCCGGTGAGTATCTGCCCGGCATAATCGGCTATTATGCGGTCGGCGAGCATCTCGGCGGCCTCATATGTCAGCTCCGAATTGAATTTACCGTTACGTGTCGCCTCGCGCATGAAGCGCTCCATAACAAAATGCAGAAAATCGCCGACGTGATTTTGTTTGAATTCGGCGCGGCTGTCCTCGCGCAGAGAGAGAACATAGGAGCAATAATAATTGAAGGGGCAGAGAACGTATTTCTCAAGTCTTGATTGCGAGAGGCTAAGTCTATCCCCGAAAATCTCAGAAGCGCTTGACGGGTCGACCGAGCACTCGCTCTCCTTGATAGGTCTTTCAATCATTTCAATCCTTTTTGCCATGCCGTCTATTTTCAGAAGGGATGCGCGCAGCGCTGCTCCCTCGGGGCTGTCGCCGAGAGCGGGTAGATGTTCGAGCGCAACTTCGGGCGTCGGAAGGCGCACCCATAAGTCAGCCTTCTCATACTCCTCAAGCTTCAAGTCGGGGAAGATATCCAAAATGCGGGAGATAGCCGGCGAGGGTTGGAGGCGAGAGCCGCCCGATGAGTATTCAGACATGGTGAGTACAAGTTGCTCCGAAGGTGAGGTCAGCGCCCGGTAGACAAAGAAAAGCTCCTCGGAGGCGCTGTCTGCCGGGTCGCCCGAAAGGTTGATTCCGAGGCTTCCGAGCAACATTCGGTCAGCCCCGCTGAATATGCCCGTGTCGCTCACGTCTGCGGGGAATTCGCCCTCATTAAGCCCCATCGCTATGACCAACCTCGGGGAATCGACGCGCAGGAGCGAGGCCGAGCCTATTATCACCTCGTCTTGCCTTGTCGGCAGCGAACCGATATCGGCATTGTCAAAGACGATTTTAAGCGCTCCGGCAAGCTCCTCGGAGGTGAGCTTTTCGTCGGGCAGGGCGGCGGCGATTTTGTCAAGTGTTTCTATATATATACCGTATATCCGCAGGGTTTCCCCGGCCTCGCGCAGAGCTCCGGCCTCGCTCTGGCGGGCGGCAAGTTCGGCAAGGCTGTCGGGAACGCCCAGGCGTTCTGTGTACTCATAAAGGGCGCGGCAGCTCTCGCCGGCGCTCTCGGCTGCGTCAAGCGAGGTAAAGAGAGTGAGGAGGGGGGAGAGCAATCTTTCTCTGACATCGTTGGCAACGCGAAGGATTTCGCGTCCTCTTTCGGTGAGGTCTGTGGTGTAGCCATCGGGGTTCATGCTCCAGGCCCCGCTTGTGAATCCCGCGCCGTTTATATTCCAGGTTGAAGTGTAGGACTCGAAAATATCGGTTTCGCGGTCGGAAAAACCGCAAAGGCCGGTTTTTATATGCGAGATAACATCGCTCTGGCGCCAGTTTCGGTTTTTAATTCTCATGGCGGAGAGCAGCAGCTTTATCAGCGGTTTTGACGACAGGTCGGTGCGCTCGGACATAAAATAGGGTATTCCGAATTTGTCGAACACCGCGTCGATTATCCCCGACCATGCCGACGCGTCGCGCATGATAATTGCGATGTCGCGGCAGCGCAGCCCGTCTTTAAGGGCGGAAACAACTATGCTCGCCGCAGCCCGAGACTCCGAATAGCGATTCGGGCAGCCGATTATTCTTATGTTTGTGGGTGGCACACGCTCACCCTCGGGGACTTCCGATATGTCCATGCGCCATAGGTATTTCTCTACAAGGGCGAGATCGGGAGGGGTGGAGCTGTACTGCCGATCAAGGATTATATCCTCGTATCCGCCGCGCTCGGAGGCAAGTTTGTGCAGCCGCTCGGCGGTTTTTCGCAAGGATGCGAAGTGTATCAGGTCGGTGTCGGGCCGCTCACATCCGAGTGTGACTGTCACCGCGGCGGCCTGCTTGAATATCTGACGGATTATTGCGTATTCCTGCGCGGTGTAGCTTGTGAACGAGTCAATATAAATATGCTTATCGGCGAAAAAATTATGCTCGTCAAGCAGGGCGGCGAGCTTTGTCAGGTCGTCTGAGGCGTCGTCATATCGTTCGGCGACAAGATTGTTGTATGACGCCGTGATAAGCGCTACGTCGCGCAGTCGCGAGCGCAGCGAGCTGCTCCCGGGAAGGATTTCCGCCGCCTTCTCGAGCGTTTCGGGCGAGACCGACGCGGCCTTTAGTTCGCCCGCCGTCGCAAGCATGAGAGAGGTTAGCTGACCGACTTCTGACTGTCGGCTAGATTGGCCGCCATACTCCTCAAGGATGGGGGAGAGCTCGCGTAGGTTGAGCCACATGAGAAGCGATTTCATGCCCGAATCAATATAGTTATATGAAAGCCCGCCGTATGCTCTGAAGGCTTTATTCGCAAGTCGAGTGAAGTTAACTACCTCAAAGTGCAGTTGCGCGGAGGGGGGAAGGAGCTTTGTGAATCTGCGCTCGGCAATATAGGTTTCCTGTTCGGGTACTATCAGATATGCCGAGCGCCCGAGTGAGGCGTCTGAGATGATTTTATTTTCTATGTATTCAGCTTTGCTGCCTCCCGAGGGCGAGAAAATGAAGGTAATCATTATGGCTCCTTTCTTTTAGCATGTTTATATTTTTTTGCGGCAGTTTCGGGGGAGGCGATGGGAGATGTTTTCCCAAATGCCTCCCCGCCCCCCTTTAATATATATATGTCACAGAAGCGGGAGAGCAGAGGAGGGTGTCGCGCAGGCGAAAGAAGAGGTGGCGGCGGATGAGGAAGAAGCGCTGGCCCTTCTGGCGCGCCGAGAGGAAGGCCGAGGTGCTGTCTGAGAGAACCGAGGGCGAGACAACGATAACGGTGTTCTCGGGTTTATCGGCGAGGGCTGCGAGCGTTCCGTAATAGAAGGAGGAGGTTTTGAGCTGTTTTCTCTCGGCGGGGAAGAAGATATACACTTTGCGCTTTGCGACCGCTTCTGTTATCTCGCGTGTCATTTTACGATTTTCAATTAGGGTTAAAAGGAGAGTGACAAGGGCGAGGACAAGCAGGACAGGGATAAGAATGATCGCAGCCGAAGCAACGAGCAGCAGCACCGCGCTTGCCTCGATAATCGCCACCACCCGCGCCGAAATCCGGAGTAGAGATGATAGAAAGGTAAATCGGCGGGAATATTTTAGCATTCTGTTCCAAACGCGCCAAGGGGAGGAGGCACTGATAAAGCTGCCCAGATACGACAGGTATGAGGAGCTGTTCATTAGTCTGTGAATGGCGCCCTGATATGTCAGCGCCTCGACCGGCCTGCCGCCGTCGGGATCGCTTGCCTTTAATTCGACAAGGCGCATAAGATCTTTGTTTTCGCGGCGAAGTCTTGATACCTCTCGCCGGAGCAGCGCTGTCTCGTCTCGCCGCGCTCTTGCGGCGGCACTTTTTTTTCTTTTACACATGGCTACAACCATGCCTTTCTGATGATATTATCTATATCTATTCTCTATTGCCTATTCTCTATTCTCTGTTTTGCCCTTTTCGAGCAGTTCAAGATTCCTGATTATTGTCTCTCTGCCGCGCCATGAATATGCGCGACGCGAAAAACCCTCCTCGCTCATCGACCTTATCATATCGGACGTGAGGCGCGGGGTGAGATTTTCTTTAAAATACGGGATTTTTGTGTATATGCTCCCGCTCTCCCTTGCCCGCCGGGTGTGAGGGCAGACTACCTGGCAGATGTCGCAGCCCCAGGCTGTTCCGTGCTTTAGTATTGCGGCTTCTTCCTCTGCGGTTAGCTCTTGTTTTTTCTGTGTTATCGCCGACAGGCATCGCCCCGACAAATGGTAAGGACAGGCCGCCGCGCAGGCGCCGCAGTCCTCGCAGAAGGCGGCAGCCCGGGGCGGGTCGCCGATCTCGGCGCTGGTGATTATCTCCCCGAGAAAAAAATATGAGGAGTAGCGCTCGGTTATGACAAGGCGGTTTTTTCCGATTATACCAAGTCCCGATGCCACCGCTGCCTCGCGCTCGTCAATCGGTGAGGTATCTGCGAATCCGGCGAATTTGTGCTCGGGGTATTCGAGCCGCAACTTTGGTATAACGTCGTCCATGAGATCGGCTATAAAGCGGTGATAGTCCTCCGGAATGGCGTATGCCGAGATGTTCGGTTGCTCGCGAAGGGGAGTGCAATAGGGAATAGCAAAGATGAAGACCGTTCCTCTGTAAATTGCGTTTGCATCGGGTAAAAAGCCGTTTTTCAGAAGCAGATATGCCCGGCATATCTTGCAGGACGCGAGCGGAATACAGGTGCATAGCTCGATTCCATGCTCTCTGAGATGTTGGAGTATTTTATCTTTCATAAGTACACACTAATTCCTTTCAGGTGTGCCGAGAACGCGGCTTAAATTCACCATCTGTTTTTCTTAAACAATTATAGCAGAAAAAGAGGCCGATGGCAATAAGCTGATTTATTCGACCGCGCTTTTCACCGTGCCGGCAAATTTCGGCCGACAATCACAAAAGCGGTTAATTCTTCAAATCATTTCAATGACTTTTTATTTTACCGTCATATTATCGTCACAATTTATTTTTATAATAAGGTCAGCACAATTAATAGTGGGCGCTCTGCGCTCAGCGGGAAATATATAACAAGGAGGAGGTATTGGATATGAACAATAATGAGCTTGACAATACCATTCAAGACAACTCTGAGGAAGCAATAGATAAAAACAAAGCAAATGAGGTCACAGCCGCAAGCAAAGAGGGCGGCGAGGCGGGCTCATCCGGGAGCGCTGCCCAAAATTCTGCCGAGAAGTCTCAGCAGAGCGGCAGCATATTCACGGTTGGCGGGGGCAGCGCCGGCTCTTATTCGAGCGGCGAATACTCATATGGCAAAAAAGAAGAGATACCCGACTACAGGTATGCCTTCACACAGTCGGCGCATGAGCCGAGAGGGCGCGAGGCAAAACCCAGAAATAAAAATTCGGGCAAATCGTGGCTCATAGCGGCCGTTATCACAGGAGTAATTCTTTTAACGGCATTTGCAGGTCTTGGCGGAGCGCTGCTGGCAGGGGGAGGCAACCGAGACGGCAACGATACGATGCTCGGCAATCAAAACACTACCGAGACGAGCGCTCCGGCCGAAACCAACACAGGCGGAAGCTCGGCAATAATAATCAAGAACAACGGCTCTGTCAGCGTTGAGACGGTTGGCGGCAATATCGGTGACAGCAATCTGACCATTCCCGACGTTGTGGCGCTGGTTAAGGATTCGGTGGTCGAGATTTCAACCGAAAAAGGTGATTATAACGGCAGATATGTCGTCAGCGGAGCCGGCTCGGGCGTGATAATCGGTCGCTCGGAGGACGGGAAAACAGTCTATATCGCGACCAACAACCACGTTATTGAGGGGGCCGACAGCATTACCGTCAGGCTTACAAACGGTAATGAATACTCGGCGACCCTGCGCGGAACAGATTCGTCCTCCGATCTTGCGGTGCTCACTCTTGCCGCAAAAGAGCCGGTGACGGTTGCGCAGCTTGGTTCGAGCGCGACGCTCCGGGTGGGCGAAGAGATTATCGCCATAGGTAATCCGCTCGGAGAGCTTGGCGGAACGGTTACAAACGGGATTATCAGCGCCCTTGCCCGCGAGGTTGAGATTGACGGCGCCGATATGACTCTCTTGCAGATAAGCGCTCCTGTTAACCCCGGAAACTCGGGAGGCGGGCTGTTCAACATGAGGGGTGAGCTTATCGGCGTGGTAAACGCCAAGTCCTCGGGCGCCGATATAGATAATATCGGTTTTGCGATTCCGATTGACACCGCATTTGAGATAATGAGCGAGCTTATCGAATACGGATATGTCACCGGCAGAGTTGAACTCGGGCTTACTTTGATTGATGTCAACGACAGTTTTACCGCGTGGCGTTACGGAGTCAATGCACTCGGCGTTTATATTTACGATTCGAAGTATAGCGACGAGGTAAAATCGGGGGACAGGGTGGTGTCTGTGAATGGTATTGAGGTATCATCAACGGCCGATATCAAGAGCGCGCTTGGCGACTGCGAGGTCGGCGACGTAGTCACGGTTAGAGTCTCGCGCAAGGGCAAGCAATACGATGTTGAAATAACACTGCGCGAATATATCCCCGCTTCGGCCGAGGCGACAGACGATAAATAATTAAAGAGATATGCCGCCAAAGGTGCCCGGCGCCTTTGGCGGCTGAGTGTATTAGTGCATCGCGCAAAAACACTGTTGAAAAATGATGGCGGATGATATATAATGTGTATAAGACAGCGATAGGGGGATTTTGTTATGTTCAACATATTAATAGTCGACGATGAGGCCAGAATCCGTACGATAATAAGAAAGTATGCCGAGTTTGAGGGGCACACGGTCACCGAGGCCTCGGATGGCATGGAGGCCGTCAACCTCTGCCGCCGCAACCGGTATGATATCATAATTATGGACATAATGATGCCCGAGCTTGACGGTTTCTCGGCTTGCCGAGAAATCAGAAAAAACTCGGACACCCCGATTATTATGCTCTCGGCACGGGGTGAGGAATATGATAAAATCAGTGGATTCGGACTTGGAATTGATGATTATGTCGTAAAGCCCTTCTCCCCAAAAGAACTAATGTTGCGGATTGAAGCGATTATGAAGCGCACAGTCGGCGGGCAGGGTGACAGAACCGAGCGCAAAAACGAGGTTATTGAGCTTGATGGCGGAGGGCTGCGCGCAGACCTTACCGCGCGCCTTGTTTTTATCGACGGCGAGCGGGTTGAGATGTCTCCGAAGGAATATGACCTTTTCTTTTATATGCTGACAAACCGAAATATGGCCCTCTCGCGCGAGAAGCTGATCAGCGAGGTTTGGGGATATGATTTTTATGGCGACGCACGAACGCTTGATACCCATATAAAGCTTCTCCGCAAGAGCCTTGGGAAGTATGCCGGGTATATTGTAACGCTGCGCGGGGTGGGTTACCGATTTGAGGAGAATTGATTACATAATAGCACAAAACACTAAAATGGCTTCGGAGAATTGAAGTTATTATTTAAATGTGATGGCGGGAGGCGGTTTGTATTGAAAAAAGAAAAGAATAATAAGCGTACCCCGCGCGAGCTTAGTATAAGATGGGAGCTTTTTATTTATCTTGCGCTCTTCATAGTGTTTACTCTCAGCGTTATCTGGCTGTTTCAAGTCAGACTGATAGATGCTTTCTACGGAAACATAAAAAGGAAAGAACTTGAAAGGGCGGCAGACGCCATTGAAACCTATATAGACGACGTCTCTCTTCACGCCGTTGCCTATCAATACGCGGCCGACTATGGAATCTGCATGAGGCTTTATCGTATTGACGGCAAGACATTGGCCGAGATTCTGTCGCTTGACCTGTCGGGCGACAGTGTGCTCTATAATATAACCGAAAAATATGTGGCCGAGCTTTACTCAAAGGCAGCCCTGAGCGATGGCGAATATATAGAAACAAGAACGAAAAAGTCGCTCGGTGAGGAAGGACTTTATTATCCGCGCTTTTCTTTTTCGCCTGACAAAAAAGAAGAGGTTGAGGGTGATGCCGAGGTTGAGAATACGATACTCATAAGGCTCTCGTCTGACGCCGCCGGAAACCGATACGCCATAATGATAGGCGTCGAGATGACGCCGGTGAGAGCAATTGTGAATATGCTGACGCTTCAATATCTCTGGAGCGCCGCCGTGCTGCTTCTGGGTGCGCTGCTGCTCGCCTTTATTATTGCAAAAAATATTTCAGGTCCGATTGAGCGGATGACCCGAGCAGCCAAGCAGCTTGCGGCGGGAAATTATGACGCTGCCTTCTCAGGCTCGGGATTGCGCGAGACCCGCGAGCTGGCCGACACGCTCAACTACGCCTCTCACGAACTGTCAAAAAACGACCGCCTGCAAAAAGAACTTATCGCGAATATTTCACACGACCTGCGCACCCCGCTGACCATGATTGCCGGATACGGTGAGGTGATGCGCGACATTCCCGGCGAGAACACCCCCGAGAATGTTCAGGCGATAATCGAAGAGGCAAATCGTCTTTCCGAGCTTGTAAACGACCTGCTCGACCTCTCGAAACTGCAGGCCGGAGCCGGCAGGCTTGAGATCGCCCGATTTAATCTGACAGAGACCGTCCGCTCGACAATGAAGCGCTATGGCAAGCTGACCGAGCGAGGCGGATACAAAATTGAGTTTTGGTCTGATTGCGAGGTTTATGTCGACGCCGACCGCAAAATGATACTTCAAGTGATTTATAATCTTATTAACAACGCCATCAACTACACCGGCGACCAAAAACTGGTCCGGGTGGTTCAGACCGTCGAGAGCGGGCGCGCAAGGATTTCTGTTGTCGATACCGGAGAGGGAATAGCGCCCGATCAGCTCCCCCTTATTTGGGATAGATACTATAAAGTTGACAAGGTTCACCGCCGCGCGGCGGTTGGAACGGGTATCGGACTTTCTATAGTCAAAAGCATACTCGACCTTCACGGGGCAAACTACGGCGCTGACAGTACGCCCGGCGAGGGAAGCACTTTCTGGTTTGAGCTGAAACAGTCGGACAATAAAGCTGAAGCTGTCGTACAATGAAGAAGGAGAGAATCAAATGAAATGGGAGGGAAGATAAAACAGAAGCCGATTAGGATGCAGAAGAAAAACACAAAAGGTTAAAGTCAATCTACCTCTCATATAAACAAGTCAAAGTTTAGAAAGGACTTCCCCATGCAACAAAATTCCAAAAAAGTCAAAACAAAAACAATCCTTAGAATTGCGCTGATCTGCACATTTGCTACGGTTTTTATAGTCAGCGCCATAATGCTCATAAATACAATTCTCGACTACAGAAAGGCCGCCGATTTTTACGGCAGCATCCATGATGAATTCATAAGTATAATTAAGAGCACAGGAACGGGGGACGGAGAAACCGGTAAAATAATCTGGATTGATCCCGACGAGGAAGCAATTACCTCCGTGCCGACGCCGATTGAGACAGGCGACACAACAACGCCGAAGGGTAGCGGTGGCGGTGCTGTCACCACCAAAGAAGTGCCGACGACTACCGCTCCCGAGGAGGAGCCGAGCGAATATTTTATCAAAATAAGCGATATGATAAAGGGCTTTCAAGCGATTAATCCAGAGGTTGTAGGCTATATTTATATTGACTTCGGCAACTCAGAACATATCAGCTACCCGATATGCCGCAACGACGATAATCTCTATTACACTACCCACGCCTCCGACCGAACCGAGATGAAATCAGGCGCTATCTTCCTTGACAGCAGGTGCGACCCGATTCTGCCGAACAATGATGTCGCGCTTATATTCGGGCATAATATGAACGACCGCTCAATGTTCAACCGGCTGACAAATTTCAAAAAAGCCGAGCATTTCAATAATGTTACCATATCAATTTACACACTGCAGGGGATATACACATACAGGGCTTTTTCGGTGCATAATGTGAAGGCTTACGATGACTATACCGACATTTCTTTCAGAACAGACGATGATTACCTTTCCTTCCTCAAAAAAATGCAGAGCCAGTCGATAATCACAAACAGCCTTAAGTTGACCGCCTCAAGCAAAATTATAACCCTCTCGACCTGCCTAAACACCACGCGCGATGCAAGACTTGCGGTTCACGCAGTTCTTGTAAGTATCAGTCGATAGGAAAAATTAGAGTTTGAAGTATAAATCTTTGAAGATGAGTTTTGCTCTTGTTCCGGCCAAGCCGAAACAGACCGCCCTATGGCGGCGGATGTATCGGAGAGGCCGGTGTTGTGCAATCCTCGCGGTAATCAGAAAGGCATTTGAGAGATGATATATGATAAATGACATTATCCGCGGCGCGCTCGTCTGCCCGGTATGCGGCGCGGGGTTCGGAAGGGTTGGGAAAGCAAAAACACTTTTCTGCCAAGGGGCAAGGGTGCATAGCTTTGATATTGCCGCATCGGGTTATATAAACCTTGCCGGGCCAAAACAATCGCGAGCGGGCGACCCTTTGGCGTCTGTGCGCTCAAGGAGTGCCTTTCTTGCGGCCGGGCATTATGAGGTGTTCTCTGACCTTCTCTCGGAGGTTGTGTCGGAATACGCCCCCGGCGGACTTGTGATTGACGCCGGCTGCGGTGAGGGATATTATTCAATAAAGGTTTCAAAAGAATCGGGCGCCGATGTGTGCGGATTTGATTTATCAAAATTCGCGGTTGACAGGGCGGCGAGGGCGGCAAGAAGGTCGGGAGTCAATCCGCTTTTCTGCGTTGCCGGAATATTTGCCATGCCAATTCGAGCGGGAATTGCCGATGCTGTATTAAATGTTTTTGCCCCCTCGGCCGAGGAGGAATTTATCCGCGTGCTAAAACCCGGGGGATATCTCATAACCGCGGCCGCCGGGGCGGAGCATCTGTTCGGCCTCAAAGCCGCGCTATACGACAATCCAACCAAAAATGAGCCTCGCGCCGACCTTCCCCGAAAATTAACGCAAATCGCGCACCGGCACCTGAAATTCCCCATGGAGCTTTCGCGGCGGGAGGATATAAAGGCGCTTTTCTCGATGACTCCGTATTACTACCGGACAAGCAGGGCAGACGCCGAGCGCCTTTTGGCGCTTGACAGCCTTGTCACCGAGGCCGATATCGAATTGTTTATATATAAAAAGGAGCTATGACTATGAAGATTTCGGTCTGCATACCGATGTACAACGAGAGCGCGATTATAACGAACAGCGCGCAGACGCTTCACAAATATATGTCGGAGAATTTTTGCGACGGCGATTGGGAGGTGATTTTCTGCGACGACGGAAGCACCGACGGAACGGCAGATGTGCTTCGCGAGCTGGGGCTTTCGGGCGTTAAGGTAACGGGATATACGAAAAACCGCGGGAAGGGTAGCGCCGTCCGACACGCAATGCTCGAGGCCAAGGGCGACATTATAATGTTTACCGACGCCGACCTTGCGTATGGCACCGATATAATCGCTCGTGTTCTTGAAGTTTTCGGCACAACTCCAGACGCCGATATAGTCATAGGCTCGCGCAATATCAGCGCTGACGGCTACGAGGGATATACCTTTGCGCGAAAGTTGGCATCTAAGATTTATATCAAGGTGCTTTGCCTTGTCGGCGGCTTTAGGCTCAGTGATTCACAGTGCGGCTGCAAGGCCTTTCGGCATGATGCTGCAAAGAAAATATTCAGCCGATGCGAGGTTGACGGTTGGGCGTTTGACTTTGAGATAATTCTGCGTGCGGGAAAATACGGTTACAGGATTGCCCAGATGCCGGTTAAGGTTATAAATCACGGCACCTCCAAGGTGAGCCTTGTCAAAGACGCGCTCAAGATGCTCGGCGATCTCTGGCGCATGAAAAAGAAAATCAAAAAAGAAAAGACATAATTTAACGGAGGATTTGACTATGCATGCAACCCTTGTTTATATCGACGTGAAGCCCGAGCATGTCGAGGCTTTCAAAAAAATCACGCTATTCAATCACGAGAATACCCGCCGCGAGCCGGGGAATATCAGATTTGACGTGCTCCAGAGAGGCGACGACCCGACCAAATTTACTCTCTACGAAGTCTTTGCCGATGCAAACGCCGCTGCCGCGCATAAGACGACCGCCCACTATCTCCGCTGGCGCGACGAGGTTGCCGATTATATGGCAACACCGCGCCGCGGGGTGTCGGGGGTTGTGCTGGCATTTGATTGAGGTCACAAAAAGCAACCGAGGCTGCCAAGCCTCGGTTGCTTTTTTGTTTTGTGATGCAAGATTTTGATGGGTAAACTCGGATCGCCGCAAATTATGGCGAGCCGGGTTGCTTGCCGCCAGAAAAACTTACCTTCTCCTCGGCCTCCGATGTCGCGACGATTCGCGCAGGCTTGTGGCCGAGAGGGCGCCGAGAAGCGAGAAGATAATGAGGAGCGAGTGCAGACCGACCGAGGGCCAGAAGCTTATTTTGGAGGCGGCACTGTCGGGGATTATGAGCGAGAGCAGAATAAGAAGAACGAAGAAGGCGCCGCCGGTGAGAAGGCCGCAGGGAAGGGGCTCGCCGCGGTTTTTCCAAGCCGAGGTGAAGCCTCCGGCATAGGAGGCAATATAGGCCGCGGCGAGCGCAGCGGGGAGCACTAATTTGCCGGGGTCAGGTGTTGAATACACAATAATCGAGAAAAGCAAAATCAGCACCGCCGAGGCCGCCGCCGTAACAATAAAACCGCTGATTAAGCTTTTTTTTGCGTCGGGCTCGCCGCTTGTGGCGCGGCGTTTTGTTTTTCTCCTTGCTTCATTTGACATAAAACACGCCTCCGTGAACAATAATCTTGTTAGATAATATTCGCGGCGGGCGTGTTTTATGATTTTTAGTATTTAATTATTGGTCTGCATCCTCGGCGTGAACGTCGATTTTACTGACGGCAGATTTGAGAATGCGAATCTTTGTGCGGTCATGACCGGTTTCAATCATGAGTGTTTCTTCTTTGATACTGATTATCTTTCCGATAATTCCGCCGATGGTGGTGATTTCGTCGCCCACCTTGAGCGAATTGCGCATTTCATTTACCAGTTTTTCCTGCTTCCTCTGGGGTCTTATCGCAAAAAAGTAAAAAACAGCGATTAAAACGACAGCCATGCCTACTGTTGTAATCAGGCTTGTCGGGTCGTTGCCCGCATTTGCTGTGAGTTGACCGAACATTATAAATCCTCCTGAATTTTTTTGTCAGAGTTATTATACCCGATATCTTCGATGATTTCAATAGGATATGGAAAATAATTCATCGGTGCGGTATTTAAAGACCGTATATGCAAAAAAGTGAGGCGGGGAGTTGCAAATATCCGACCACTATGGTATAATATGCATATTGGCAGGTTTTGAAAAAACCTGCGATGTCGCAACGGCGAGGTCACGCATGGGAGAAATTCATTTGCGACTATGGTATAATATGCATATTGGCAGGTTTCCGAGAAACTTGCGATTTGAGGCTATAGTATAAGAGTGTTAACTTAATTGATAAAAAACATGAATAAAATTATTAAAGAGGCGAGTGCGGATTATGAGAGCCGAATATCTTGAATGCGGAAAAATAATAAATACTCACGGGATTGAGGGTATGCTAAAGCTTGAATCCTGGTGCGACACTCCCGAGCTGCTCGCGGGGCTTGAGATGATATACTTTCGGGAGGGCGAGGAGTACGTCGCAGTTTCGATAAAGCGAGCCTCGGTTTTCAAAAAATTTGTGCTTGCAAGGATAGAGGGCATCGAGGACATTGACGCGGCCGAGGCAATGCGAGGCAGAGTGATATACGCCCGACGCGAGGACATTAGGGCAGCTATCGGTGAGGGAGGGCATTTTATCGCCGATCTTATCGGCCTCCCCGTTATTGACGCTCGAGACGGGCGGCTTTACGGCAATCTTTTGGATGTAATAAAAGGCGGGGCGTCGGATATATATTTGGTTAAAACACCCAAGGGCGAGAAGATGATGCCGGCTGTTTCGGAGTTTGTCGAGAAAATCGACCTTGATAACGGAATTTATGTCAAACCCATACAAGGTATGTTTGACTGACAGGGCGGGTCTTATTTGTGTTCATGAAAAGATTTGATATAATGACGCTTTTCCCCGATCTTGTTGACAATGTACTCGACCAGAGTATTATCGGCCGTGCGCGGCGTGCGGGAGTTATCAGTGTTAATACACACAATATAAGAGATTATACCGAAGATAAACACCGCCGGGTTGACGACACGCCCTATGGCGGCGGAATGGGGATGCTTATGATGGCGCCCCCGATATACAATTGCTACCGGGCTATTGTCGATCGGGAGGAGATAGGAGAGGGAGACCGAAGGGTTATATATATGTCTCCTAAGGGCATGATTCTCAATCAGGACACAGCGGTGCGGCTCGCGCAATATGACCAGTTAATAATCCTTTGCGGGCATTATGAAGGCGTTGATCAGCGCGTGATTGATGAGATTGTCGACGAGGAAATTTCAATCGGCGACTTTGTGCTGACCGGCGGGGAGATACCCGCCTGCATACTGGTTGACTGTGTGGCGCGCCTTGCCGACGGAGTTCTTGCCTCGCCCGAATGCCATATCGAGGAGAGCATATCCTCAGGGCTGCTCGAATATCCGCAGTACACTCGCCCATATGAATTTCGGGGGAGGAAGGTTCCCGAGGTGCTCTTGTCGGGGCATCACGCCAATATTGAGAAATGGCGGCAAGAGGAAGCCTATCGTCTGACAGCCGAGCGGCGGCCCGACCTGATTTTAGATTTGGATGAAGAATAGAAGAATAAATAATAAATAGTAAAGGAGGAGAGGCTTTTGAGTTCTGAACCTGGGCGGCGGGAAGGATTTTCAGCGATGTATAACCGGAGCTTGTTTGTTAACATTTTTCGCTCTGTGGCAGGATGGCTTTACAAGAGCATCCGAGAGGGCTTTTTTGGGACAATTTTCACCTCCTACAACCGCGAGGAAGCGCTTTTTGAGCGCGGTCTTTTGGGGTTTTCGGCAAGACGCAAGCGAGGAAAGAACACATTCTTCAAAAGAATCAGGCGCCGCGCCGCGCGGGGATTTGAGAACAGCCTCATCCTCAAATGGTTTGGTGCGGCGGCCGATTATCTTCTTGGCTGCGGCCTTCGCATGTACGGCGCGTTTTTTGTTATATTCGGCATATACACAATGCTGATGTATACAATCAGGGTTTTCGCGATGGGGCATGAGGGCGATATCATTCAGCTTATCATCGGTGGGATTATGGTTATTGTTTCGATTCTCATGCTCTACAGTAAGAAAACACTGGCTCTGGCAATACAGGGAAGCTGGATTGCAAGCTATCTTTTCATGGGCCTGTTAAAAATCCCCGAGTCAAAGCTCACGCAGAAGCAGCGCTCGGGCAGCGCGAAATATAATGCGGCGGTTATTCTGGGTATGTTCGTAGGGCTTATGACCTACTTTATCAACCCGGTTTATATATTAACCGCGATTCTGGCGCTTGTTATTGTTTGGATGATTTTCTGTCAGCCCGAAGCGGGAATAATCGGCCTTATAGTCGCTGTGCCCTTTCTCTCTTTTTTCCGGCACCCGACAATGCTTCTTGCGCTCGGTGTTCTGACTACCGCGACGAGTCATCTTATTAAGTGCTTTCGCGGCAAGCGGATAGTGCATATTGGCTTAATTGATATCTTTATTGCGATTTTCGGGATGAATTTTCTTTTAGGCGGAATTGTAAGCGTGGGCGGTGGTGCGTCACTTAGGGCGGCCTTGATATATTCGGTGTTGCTGATCGGATATTTCCTGACAGTCAATCTTATTCGCACTCGCGAGCACTGCCTTCATGTGCTGGCGGCGCTCGCCGTTTCGCTGACTATTTCTTCGCTTTACGGCACTGTGCAGTATCTCTTTGGAAATATCACGGCAAACTGGCTCGACACCGAGATGTTTTCCTACATTCCGGGGCGCGCAACTTCGTTTTTTGACAACCCTAATGTGCTCGGGGGATATCTCATTCTCATAATTCCGCTGCTGCTTGTTCTGACGATTAACACCCGAGGCTTTAAGCCTCGCTTCCTTCTCATGCTCTCAACCGGAGCCGTCCTGCTTTGCCTTGTGTGGACATGGTCACGCGGGGCATGGCTCGGAGCGCTTGCCGGAATTATTCTCCTGTTTTTAATATACAGTCAAAATACGCTTGCGACACTGCTGGCGCTCGGTGCGCTCTCGCCGCTTATGTCATACCTTCTGCCCGGAAGCCTTGTCGGCAGGTTTATGAGTATCGGCAATATGGCCGATTCCTCGACATATTATAGGGTGATTTCTTGGCGCGGAGTTATAAGAATGCTGCGCGAGGTTTGGATAGGCGGAATAGGGGTCGGTCAGGCCGCCTTTGAGCAGGTCTATCCTGTTTTCGCATATGCCGGCACCGAAGCGGCTCCTCATGCTCACAATTTAATATTGCAGCTCTTAACAGAGACCGGGATATTTGGAATTGTGATATTCGCGGCCATAATATTCTTCTTTATTCAGAAGAGTTTTGAGTTTATTAAGAAGGCCGAGGGCGTTGACAGGATGATTGTGGCGGCGGGTGTCTCGGGCATTTTTGCTATACTCGTTATGGGAGTATTCGACCATATTTGGTACAACTTTAGGGTTTTCTTTCTCTTTTGGATAGTCATGGCGCTTACCGTTTCCTTTATAAATTCTATTAACAAGGAAAAGGAATCTATATACGATAAATCAAGACCCGACTCGGCAGATATAACAATTTAACTAACCGATTAAAAGATATCATTGAACGGAGGTAAGGCTTTGAAATATAAACTTACAGACGAGCATCTCGCGGGGGGCGCGGAGATTGCCGCAAAGCCCTTGTGGCGCCGTATAAATTTGCTTGATATAATCTTTGTGCTGGCCATTTTAGCCATCGCCTTTCTTGTGGCGTCCTTCTTTTTGCCGATGCCCTTTATAGGCATTGGAAATGATCAGAGGATGATATCATACACAATCGAGATTGAAAATGTCGACGGAGCTATGTCTGACCTGCTTCTCATCGGCGACACGGCTTATGACGCGGCGGGGAAGAATGATATAGGTATCGTCACCTCGATAAAGATTGAGGACACAAAGAGATACAGGCTCGACGGCGAAAAGGGAGGGCTTGTTTCATCGTCATATCCGCCCGATATAAACGGGAATATACCCAAAACGCTCAAGATTACAATAGAGGCAAGAGCAGACTACAAGGAAGGAAGGGGATTCACTCTCAGCGGCAACCGCATATCGGTGGGCTCTCCTATAACTCTTTGTTTCGCGGGATTTACGGGAACGGGCACCTGCGTCTCGCTCTATGAGATTTACTCTTCGGCGGAGGTGGTTTCATGAAGAATAATACCGAAAAAAGAGCAAGGTCAGGCGTTAGATTTAATATACTTGATGCTATAATAATGCTTCTGATTGTTCTTGCGATCCTTGGGGTTAGCTTCAGATACACGCTTATGCGGGCGCTTGGCTTCTCGGAGGAGATGTCTGAGTACAGCGTTAGCTTTTCGCTAAGTGCCGTCAGCTACACTCTGCCGGGATTCTTGAAGGAGGGAGACATACTTTATTTTAGCACAGGTGAGCAGGCGGGCGAGCTGCTCGGCGTAACAAGCTTTTCAAGTCATACAAACAAGAGCGCCGGAAGCGATACGCTGATTCTCAAACCGGCCTCGAAGTATATAAGAGACAGCGAGGACAAAGCCGTGCTTGCCGAGTATCCCGAATTTACCTATGTCGATGCCAACGGCGCCTTTCTTTGCGAGGGTTCCGCGTCGGACGGGTATTTCCGTCTTGGGGGCGAGCAATACCTTGCCGTCGGTCAAAAAATCACGCTCTATACCGATAAGGTTACCCTTCATATGATAATAACCGGCATAACTCCCGTGACCTAATGATGCAATTCTGTGTGAAATGACATATTACCTCTGTCGGAGATTGAAAAAATTCATTTAAAACAACAAAGAAATGACTATTGATTTTAGGCTCGGATTTTGATATACTAATATTAACAGTCGACGCATATAAAATTAGGAGCTTTGATATGATTTCACGTGATGTAAAAATTACTAACAATATCGGCCTTCACGCCAGACCTGCAACCTTTTTTGTCCAGAAAGCAAACAGCTATCGTTCGGTCATAAAGGTTGAGAAGGACGACAGAGTTGTCAGCGCTAAGAGCTTGCTCGGCGTTCTGTCGCTCGGGATAGCAAAGGGGATGACAATAACTCTGCGCGCCGAAGGTTCGGATGAGAATGAAGCCATAGAAGGGCTCGCCGCGCTTATTGAAACGGGATTTGCCGAATAAGAGAAAATTCAGAATAATCAGAATAGATAAAAGAGGCGGGAGGACACTCCCGCCGTTTTAATAGCAGGGCAAGACGCCGTCTTGCCCTTGGATCATTACACACCTCGGATAGTCTGTTTTGCTTTCTGACTTGGAATTAGTGTTAGCGAGAGATATTATGAAAAAAGAAGATAGAGTTGCGTATCTGCTCGAAAAGGCAAATGCGCTGCCGGCCAGCCCCGGCATTTATATTATGCGAGACGGGTCGGGGAGAGTAATTTATGTCGGCAAATCGCGCAAGCTTAAGCACCGCGTGGCGCAGTATTTTCAAGCCGGCTCGAAAAACCCAAAAACCGAGCGAATGATATCGCTTGTCCGGGATTTCGACACTGTTATCTGCGACACTGAAATCGAGGCGCTGACGCTTGAAAACGCATATATTAAGCAGTATTCCCCGAAATATAATATCAAGCTCAAAGATGCGAAATCATACCCGTATATCAAGATAACCGAGGGCGAGTATCCCCGCCTTGTCATGACGCGCAGCCGCGCCGGAGATAAGGCAAAGTATTACGGCCCCTATTCGAGCACCTCAACGGTATATTCGGTTATCGGCGCCATCTCAAAGGCGTTTCTCCTGCCTTCGTGTTCGCGTGTTTTCCCGCGCGACATCGGGCGTGGGCGCCCTTGCATTTACTATCAGATGGGGCGCTGCTGCGGTCTTTGCACGGGAAATGTTAGCAGCGAGGAATACGCGGCAATGATTGCCGCCGCGGCCGATATCCTCGGTGGAAATACGGCGGCGGTCAGGCGGGAGCTTGGCGAGAAGATGGAGCGCTATGCCGCCGAGGAGAGATATGAGGAGGCGGCGCGCTGTCGCGACACACTCGCGGCGCTCGACCGGCTGCGCGAGCGGCAGAAGGTTGTCACATCTCCGGGAGTGGAAGCCGACGTTATTGCTCTTTTTGACGGGGGAGACTGCTCGGCCGTTTCGATTCTCTCGGTTCGCGACGGAGTGATGAGCGACAAGACCGACTTCGCCTTCGGTGCGGGGGAGATTGCCGAGGCAGAGGGGATGGGTGCCTTCATCTGCGGTTATTACAAGGCGCGGGGATATATCCCGCCTAAAATCCTTATATCCTTTGCGCTTGAGCAAGACGACCGAAGCTCACTCGCCGCCTGCCTCTCGGATATGGCAGGGCGGAAGATTTCAGTTCGCACGCCCGAGCGGGGTGAGGCAAAAAAGCTTTGCGAAATGGCGCTGACAAACGCTGCTGAAAAAGCACGCGAATTCCGCGAGGCCGCGCAGCGTGACGAGAGAACGCTGGCGCGCCTTGCCGAACTGCTCGGACTTGATTTTCTGCCCGAGCGGATTGAGGCATATGACGTTTCAAATATCGGTAGCGAGAGCGCACGGTGCGGCATGATTGTCTGCGAGAGCGGAAAATTTACAAAAAAAGATTATCGGAGCTTTACGATAAGGGAGGCCGCCGGACCCGACGATTACGCGGCAATGCGCGAGGCGATAGAGCGCCGTCTCTCTCACGCGAGCGACACATCGGGCTCGTTTTCACATCTTCCCGACCTGATACTTCTTGACGGCGGGCGGGGGCACGTCTCGACAATACGCGGTCTTATGGAGGAGAGGGGATTTAATATCCCGGTTTTCGGCATGGTCAAGGACGATTATCACAAGACCCGCGCGCTTGTGAGCGACGATGGTGAGATAAATATCGCGCGCGAGAAGCTGGTATATATGCTGATTTACCGGATACAGGAGGAGGTTCACCGCTTCACCCACATAAAAACGAGCGCGGCAAAGCGAAAGACGCTTGTGACCTCGTCACTCACGGCGATACGCGGCATCGGTGAGAAAAAAGCCAAACTGCTGCTCACGCATTTTGGTGGGCTTGCGGCGATAAAGCGAGCTGGGATAGATGAACTTTACGGCGTTAAGGGGCTGTCCGAGCGCGACGCGGGGGCGGTTTATGATTATTTTCATAAGGATCATATGGATCATAAGGATAAATGAAAATAATAATTATTGCTTGAAAGACACTTCCGCATATGGTAAAATAATAAACAGAGAAATGAAGGCATAGGCATAATGATGAGAATAATAACCGGCGCGGCGCGGGGCGTCCGCCTTTACACGCTTGAAGGAGAGGCAACCCGACCTACCTCCGAGCGAGCCAAAGAAGCGATATTTTCTATGATACAGTTTGAGCTTTCGGGCAGGGTGGTTCTTGACCTTTTTGCCGGCTCGGGGCAGCTTGGGCTTGAAGCGCTCAGCCGGGGCGCGGCGCACGCATATCTGTGCGATGCTTCTCCGGGAGCTGTTGATATAATAAAGAAAAACGCCGAGAAGACAAGGCTTGGCTCCTCATGCACAGTTATCCGCGCCGACTATGCCGAGGCGCTGCGCCGATTCTCGGGCGGGGCCGCCTTTGACATTGTTTTCCTCGACCCGCCCTATCACACCGGGCTGATTGCAAAGTCTCTTATGCTGCTCTCGGAATATAAACTGCTCTTGCCCTCCTCCTTGATTGTCTGCGAGAGCGGCGACGCCGATATATTCGGAGGCTTGCCGGCTTGCGATAAATATGAGGTGATAAAGTCCGCGAAATACGGGGTGGCATACGTCACACTTCTGAAACCCGCAAAAACATAAGAAAGGACAAAGAAAATATGAAATCCTGCATTTTACCCGGAAGTTTTGATCCCTTTACGCTCGGGCATCTCGATATTGTCAGGCGGGCGGCTAAAATATTTGATAAGGTTTATGTCGCTGTTATGGTTAATTCCGAGAAAAGGGGACTTTTCGACTTTTCTCAGCGCAAGAAGATAGCCGAGGTTTCAGTATCCGGCATTCCCGGCGTTGAGGTTCTCACCGCCGACGGTTTGCTTGTCGACCTTGCCGCAGCGCTCGGAGCCTCGGCAATAATCAAAGGAGTGCGAAACGGTACCGATTTTGATTATGAGATGATGCTCGCCACAGTCAATCGCTTTCTTGCAGGGCGACTTGAAACAATCTGGATTCCTGCCCGCGCCGACTATTCATTTATCAGTTCGGCCTTTGTGCGCGAGCTGATTAAATACGGCCGCCCGCTCGACGGGGTGATTCATGCCGACGCGATAGCCATAATAGAGAATAACTTTTGCAAATAATATGCCTCATCGGCTTATATTTTGCGAGGCCTGTCCGCAAAATAATAAAACAAGCGTGTTCTAAAAAATATTTTCCTCCCATATATTTGAATTGACAAATATACGGGAGGAATTTTTATGCCTGAGCATTCTATTTATAAAGACATCGCCGAGCGCACCGGCGGCGATATCTATATCGGGGTTGTGGGCCCCGTCAGAACCGGCAAATCTACCTTTATCAAGAGGTTCATGGAGGCTCTTGTCCTCCCGAACATCGCAGCCGGCTACAGCCGAGAGCGGGCGCGCGACGAAATGCCCCAGAGCGCAGCCGGCAAAACAGTTATGACAACCGAGCCGAAATTTATTCCCGATGAGGCCGTTCCGATAACTATCGACGGGGTGTCGTCGCTGCGAGTCAAGATGATTGACTGTGTCGGCTATATCGTTCCCGAGGCGCTCGGAGCTATTGAAAACGGTCAGCCGAGGATGGTTCGCACCCCGTGGCAGACCGAACCGATGCCCTTTGTGGAGGCCGCCGAAACCGGAACAAACAAGGTAATAAGAGAGCACAGCACTATAGGAATGCTCGTGACCACAGATGGCAGCATAGGAGACATCAAGCGCGATAGCTATGTTGAGGCCGAGGAGCGGGTTGTGCGTGAGCTGAAAAAAATCGGCAAGCCCTTTGCCATGATTCTCAATTCGGCAAATCCCGCCTCGGACAGCTCGATTGCTCTGGCATATGAGCTTGAGGCTAAATATAAGATTCCGGTGGCGCTTGTTAGCTGCCTTGACCTTGACGCCGAGGATATCAGACACATACTTGAGCTTGTGCTGCACGAGTTTCCGGTGGCCGAGATTTCGGTTAAACTTCCCGATTGGATAGCCGCGCTTGATGACAGCCACCGAATCCGTTTATCGCTTCTTGAAAGCGTGAGAAAATGCGCCGCAAGGGTGAGCAAAACAGGCGACATCGCCGAGGCATTCCGCGAGCTTAACGATAACGAGTATGTATCTGCGGCAGAACTCACCGATATCAATCTCGGTAACGGTCGGGCGCGGATAAATGTTAAACTCAAGGATGGACTTTACTACGACATAATAAGCGAGCTCACCGGCTTTGATATCTCGGGCGAGGAGGATCTCATCCGCCTGCTTCGCGACTTCTCGGAAATGAAGTCTGATTATGACAGGGTTGCCGAAGCTCTTCGCAATGCCAACGAAAAAGGATATGGAATTGTAATGCCTGACATAGAGGATCTGCGCCTTGAGCAGCCCGAGATAGTCAAGCAGGCGGGCGGGTATGGAGTGCGTCTGCGCGCCTCGGCACAGTCGGTGCATATGATAAGAGCTAATATCGAAACCGAAATCAGCCCGATTGTGGGAACCGAGCAGCAGTCTGAGGATTTGGTCAGATATATGCTGCATGAATTCGAGGAAGACCCCGAGCGCATCTGGGAATCGAATATGTTTGGCAAGTCGCTATATGCTCTGGTGAATGAGGGGTTACACACAAAACTTGAACATATGCCAGAGGAATCCCGCCAGAAACTTTCAGAAACGCTTGAGCGCATAATAAACGAGGGAAGCAACGGCCTTATCTGCATTATACTATAAGGTGATTTCATATGCCGGCAGAGCTTTTACAATAACATTTTGAGTTTCGACCACTGTGTAAATAAACCAATACTTGAAAACAAAAACCCGTCAGACGGCGCAAAGGCCGAGCTGGCGGGTTTTCTCAAATTTTATATTTCAAATAATTTTATCGCCTTGAGAGCACTGCCCCCGGGGAATTCTCCAACCTCGCCAAGGGCAAAAAATCTGCCATCGGCACCGCATAGGCGGACACGCTGCCCGCGAGCAAGTGAAGTGTTGATTTTAGACTGATATATCTCGCATCCCGAGCGGCAAAGGCGCTCATAAAACTCGGGCAGCAGAATCTTGGGGAGGCCTGAGAAAAGCTTCTCCACAGGCAGAAGAAGCGCTTCAAGCTCGCCCCGGCTAAGGCTTTCGAGCTGCTCTGTCGTTATAGCCTGCCCGAGATTAAATTCACCTGCCTCAATCCTCCTGAGCGAGGCCATAACCCCGCCGCAGCCGAGGCTGGCGCCGATATCGGCGCAAAGAGTGCGGACATATGTGCCGGCTGAGCAGGTAAGATCTAACTGATAGTCTCGGCTTTTGTTGTCGGGGGTGCATACCATGCTAAATATCTCGACGGCCCTCGGTTCTCGCTCAATGCTCCCGCCGGCGCGGGCTATATCATAAAGTTTCCGGCCGCCTACTTTCAGGGCGCTGTACATCGGCGGGGTCTGCATTATCTTTCCGGTGAAGCGCCCGGCGGTGGCGATAACGTCTGCTGCGGGCGGGAGATTTTTTTGCTCGGTTAGGACAACCCCGGTTATATCCTCGGTGTCGGTTGTGAGGCCGAGTCTCAGGGTGGCAAGATATCTTTTGCGGTCGGATAAGAGATATTCAGACGCTTTAGCCGCCCTTCCCACAAGTATAACCAAAACTCCGGTTGCCAGCGGGTCGAGTGTTCCGGTGTGGCCGACCCGGCGAGTGCCCGAGACGCGGCGTACTTTATTGACTATATCATGAGAGGTTACTCCGGCTTTCTTGTCGACTACCAGCACACCTGACAGCTCGCTTTTTTCGTTTTTTCCCATTGTCAAATGATAATATCGTCAAGCGGCCGCTTGGGAACATAATGGACGCCGTCCTCGCGATAATAGGCTACGTCTCCCCCCACAGCCTCGATAAGTTCGATAACCTCATCCTTGTCGGGCTTCCCGAGCGCCAGCACGAGCATCGGGCGGTATTCCTCGGGGATAGCGAGCGCCGCCGAGAGCTTATCACCTGAGAAGCTGCCAATCATGCAGCCGCCAAGACCTGCTTCTGCTGCGGCAAGCATTATGGTTTGAGCTGTGATTCCAACATCGCGTAGGAATTTCTCGTGCGGCTCGGCCGTGTCGTGGCAGATTATGATATATGCGGTCGGCGCGTGCCCCTTCGGCGGGAGCTTTATTTTAAGGTTGCCCGCCCAGCCGGTCAATGGTAGCACTTTTTCGCACTCGGCTTGTGTGTGGACGAGCCGATAGCGCAATGTCTGACGATTGCGGGTCGAAGGTGTTTTCCGGGCGAGGTCAACAAAACCAAGAAGCTCCTCACGCGTAATTTTCCGGCTCTGGTCAAACGAGCGGTAACTGCGGTTTTTTAGCACCAGTTCTTTTAGCATATCATATCTCCTTATCACTAAAATATTATTGTCGCCGCACAGATAGGAACACCTGCCGCGGTGAAGTTTCTCTCATATTCGGTCATGATATTGCCGGCGGCTCTCTTTGAGGAGTGCAGGTCTCGAGTTTGCCAGGCTATATCAAGCCCCTCGGCGGCAAACTGCTCAAGGCTGAAATCGAAAAGGGCGGTGTTGTCTGTTTTCATCTCAAGCCGACCGCCGTCAATCAAGAGGCGGCGGTAGATTTTTAAGAAGTCGGCGTGGGTTAAGCGACGCTTGGCATGAGCCTTCTTTGGCCATGGGTCGCTGAAATTCAGATAAATGCACTCAATGCTCGCCGCAGGCAGCCACTCGCCGACACTTTGCGCGTTTGCAATAATAAAGCGCAGATTATCGGCCGGTCGCTCTTCTTTTTCGGCCTCGGCGCGCTCAAGGGCAATACAAGCGACGTCGGGAATACGCTCGACGGCGATTAGATTTATGCCGGGATTTGCCGCCGCGAGGCGGGAGGCGAAGGCTCCCTTGCCGCAGCCTATCTCAAGGTGCAGCGGCCGGGTCGCGCCGAAGGGGGCTGACGGGTCGGCAATGAGGGTCTCGGGTTTTTCAATCAAAAGGTGAGAGAGGGCGGCGATACGCTCGGCGCCACGTTTTTTATGTCTCATTCTCATGCTGGGTTACCTTTATTTCATTATATCATAGTCGCAAGTGAATCTCTCCCATGCGTTCGCTTGCTTTTGCGACATCGCAGCTTTCGGAGAAACTTGCTAATGTGAATGTTGAGCCATAGCCAGTCGCAAAGTGCAAGTTTCTCGGAAACCTGCCAAAGAGTATATTATATCCATAGGTGCAAGTGAATCTCTCCCATGCGTTCGCTTGCTTTTGCGACATCGCAGCTTTCGGAGAAACTTGCTAATGTGAATGTTGAGCCATAGCCAGTCGCAAAGTGCAAGTTTCTCGGAAACCTGCCAATGTTCTTATTATATCTTATGTCTTGATTAAACGTTAAATCTGAACAGAACAACGTCTCCGTCGCATATCACATATTCCTTGCCCTCGCTTCGGACAAGGCCGGCTTCCTTCGCAGCGTTCATGCTTCCAAGCCTTGCAAGGTCGTCGTAAGCCACAATCTCGGCGCGGATAAAACCGCGCTCAAAATCGCTGTGGATTTTGCCGGCAGCCTCGGGCGCGCGGGTGCCTTTTTTTATAGTCCACGCCCGGGTTTCTTTCGGACCCGCCGTTAGGTAGCTGATAAGGCCGAGCAGCGAATAGCTTGATTTTATAAGCCTCTCAAGACCCGATTCTGCAATACCGAGTTCGGTGAGAAAGGCTGCCCTCTCCCCCCCTTCAAGCTCGGCAATCTCGGCCTCGATGCGGGCAGATATAGCTATCAGCTCGGCGCCCTCGGCGTCTGCGCGCTCCTTGAGCTGCATATAAAAGCGGTTTTCGGTCGGCTCGCCGGCACCGATATCGTCCTCACCAACATTGGCAACGTATATCACAGGTTTGAGTGTCAGGAGCGGTGTGTCGGCCGAAAGAGCGGCAAGTTCCTCCTCTGGGAGCCCTGCCGCGCGCGCCGGGATGCCCTCCTCAAGCTTGGCCATCAGACCCTCAAGTGCCGCAAGCTCACCTGCTAGCTTGCGGTCGCCCTTGAGCGCTTTTTTTGTGCGCTCAATTCGGCGCTCGAGCATCTCCATGTCCGAATAAATCAGCTCAAGGTTTATAATATCAAGGTCGCGCAGCGGGTCAACACCGCCTTCGACGTGTATAATTCCGCCCCCTTCAAAGCAGCGGACGACCTGCACAACAGCGTCAACCTCGCGTATATGAGAGAGAAATTTATTCCCAAGTCCCTCTCCGCGCGACGCACCCCGGACAAGCCCTGCGATATCGACAAATTCAATTGTTGCCGGAATGCATTTTTCGGATTTATATATGTTTGCAAGAACTTCAAGCCGTCGGTCTGGAACCGGGACTATTCCTACATTTGGGTTTATCGTGCAAAAGGGGTAGTTGGCCGATTCGGCCTTTGCGTTTGTCAGTGCGTTAAAAAGTGTACTTTTGCCCACGTTGGGCAGTCCGACTATACCGAGCTTCATGTAACCGTAATCCTTTCGGGTAAGGGCGGCGTGTTTGCCGCTCAAAAAATTCAATATTATAATTATAACTCAAAAACGCTCTTTTGGCAATAGTGAGAGGACAAACCGCGCAAAAAAACAAATGAAAAAGCAAAAAAGCAATTGCAAAATATTTTACATATGTTATAATATATATATATCGGCAGGTTTGGCTGAAG
The DNA here is from genome assembly GCA_050309735.1 of Eubacteriales bacterium. Lineage (GTDB taxonomy): Bacteria > Bacillota > Clostridia > Oscillospirales > CAG-272 > UMGS1002. The sequence continues at coordinate 83,306 of JBNRMS010000068.1, read as the reverse complement.
CCGCGTTGCGTCTTTCTTTTTTAAGTTAATAAACATATACGGATAAAACAGAGGGGGTTACATAATGATTGATACCAAAATTCTGGTCGTTGATGACGACCCCAATATATGCGAACTTTTACGCCTATATTTTGAGAATGAAAATTATCAGGTGAAAACGGCCCAAGACGGAGCCGAGGGTGTCAATTCCTTTAAGGTTTTTGAGCCCGATTTGGTGCTGCTTGACGTTATGCTTCCCAAAAAAGACGGATGGCAGGTGCTGCGCGAGATACGCGAGATGTCCTCAAAGCCGGTTATTATGATAACGGCAAAGGGCGAGGTCTTTGACAAGGTGCTCGGGCTTGAGCTTGGAGCAGATGATTTTGTGGTCAAACCCTTTGATATGAAGGAACTGTCAGCGCGGGCAAAGGCCGTGCTGCGCCGCTATTCGGCGCATACAAATGCCGACAACAACGAGGTTATTAAATACGATAATATCGAGATAAGCAAGCTGAAATATGAGCTGAAGCTCTGCGGCAAGCCGGTTGACATACCCCCAAAAGAGCTTGAGCTGCTCTATTTCCTTGCATCAAATTATAATCATGTTTTCACGCGCGATCAATTGCTTGACAAGGTTTGGGGATTTGACTATCTTGGAGACTCAAGAACGGTTGACGTTCATGTCAAGAGGCTGCGCGAGAAGCTTGAGGGAATCTCGGATAAATGGGTATTAAAAACGGTCTGGGGAGTCGGATATAAATTTGAATTGTTAGGTTGACGGCAGAGCCGCACCCGCCTCCTGTTTAATGAAGTTATAAAGTTATTTAAGACTTTTTAAGTTTTTTGGGCGGGGGTTCCGGCGTCGGCATCCCCGCGCCTTCAGTTTCCCGCATACGCCGGTGCCGATGGCATTGGCGTATTCTGTAATGGTGAGGACGACGATGTTCAAAAGTATATTTTCAAAATATATAACCGTCTTTATGCTGATAATAGTTATCAGCTTTGTTGCGCTTGTCGCGATTATCACCTCGACGGTAAACCGATACTCCGAGTCGGCAAGACACGAGCTGCTCGAGAATTCGGCAAGAGGAGTGTCGGCCTATCTTGAGGACAGATTTACCGACAGCGGTCTTTCAGATTTTACATCATTTGTTCAGCTAAACGAGGCCGATATAAGCTCGGTTATGAAGGTCGTCGCCGCCAATTCTGAAGATATCAGTATACTCATAACCGACACCTCGGGAAAGATTGTGGGGGGAACCTCGCAGTCAAGCTTTGGAATTATCATTTCAAAAATTTTAATTGACGAATTGATGAACGGCGAGGATGTATCACGCCTTGATTATCTTGAGGGAATTTTTGAGGAACAGCACATGATTTACGGTGTGCCAGTTTATAATGCCAACAACTATGTCGCCGGCGGAGTTATCGCCAGTTCGGCGACTGTAACTATAAATGAGCTGCTCGGAGCGATGATTAAAACGATACTCGTTGCCAGCTTGTGGATAATGCTTGCCGCTCTCATTGCCGTTTATTTTATCAGTGAGAAGGTTATCGGGCCGCTCAAGCACATGAGCCGCGCCGCAAAGAGCTTCGCGGCGGGGAGATTTGACGTTCGCATTCCGGTAAGAGGAGGCGACGAGGTCGCCGAGCTTGCCGTGGCTTTTAACAATATGGCTGAGTCGCTCGACAACCTTGAAACAATGAGAAACACCTTTATGGCAAACGTTTCTCACGACCTGAGAACCCCGATGACCACCATAGCCGGATTTATCGACGGCATACTTGACGGTGCCATCCCGCCCGACAAGCACGAATATTATCTTGGCATAATAGCAAACGAGGTGCGGCGGCTCTCCCGCCTTGTGGCGTCGCTGCTCGATATCTCGCGCGTTCAGGCGGGCGACCGCAAGTTTACACTTGCTCCCTTTGATATTTGCGAGATGGCGCGGCAGATTGTCATTTCCTTTGAGCAGAAAATCGAGGCAAAGAAGCTTGAGGTTGAATTTGAATGCGAGAGCGATTATATGTCAGCACGAGCCGATCGCGACGCTATATATCAGATACTGTATAATATCTGCGATAACGCGGTAAAATTCTCAATAGAGCGCGGCGTGCTCCGAGTGACTGTAATGCGTTATAAGGATAAAAAATTGCTTGTATCGGTTTACAACGAAGGGCAGGGTATTCCACCCGAGGATATTCCGTTCGTCTTTGAGCGATTCTATAAGAGTGACAAGAGCCGCGGGCTTGACAAGAGCGGAGTGGGGCTCGGACTCTTTATCTCGAAAACAATAATAGCGGCTCACCATCAGGATATATGGGTCAAGAGCCAGTACGGGAAGAACTGCGAGTTTTGCTTCACGCTTGAGGAGGTTCCCGCCCAGGGAAGCCATATAAGAGATAACTGAGCCGAATACGGCTGAAAGGAACCGTTTGAATGGAAGATTACAGAAAAATTAGTCCCGACAATACGAGCGGTGAGATAGATGTGAATCATATGAGAGAGAGCGGCAATACGCAAAAAAATGAGATGGCAACGCCCGCCGGACCGAGGGCGGCAGAGCCGAAGAATCCGCCCGCCGAGCCGGGTGACCGCCCCTCTCCGTCCCCCGAGGTAAACCCGCCTGACAGGGAAACACCCCGCACTCCCGAGATAAACCCGCCTGACAAGGAAATACCCCGCACTCCCGAGATAAACCCGCCTGACAGGGAAACACCCCGCACCCCCGAGATAAATCTGCCCGGCACGGGCAACCCTCGCACAGATATCGGACTTCCCCCGCGGGGGGAGGCACTATCCGACCCGCCGCCTCCCACCGAATATCGCTGGACATATGGCGACGAGTTACGACGCGTCGAGCAAAAACGCCGGAATTCCGGCGTACTTACCTACGCAATTATTATGACAATTGCCTTCGCGCTCTGCTTTACAACGATGCTCGGTATTCTTTTATACGAGAGCGGTGCGCTGATCCCGCGCCCCACGCGGACAATTTTTGTTCGCGAGCTTGATAATGACAGCGGCGTGTTAACAATTCCCGAAATTGCCGCAAAGGTAAGGCCGTCTGTGGTCGGTATAACGGTGAGCTACGAGAACCTTTTGGGTGTTGGCTCGGGCGTTGGAACCGGCATAATCATGTCGGCCGACGGCTATATAGCAACCAACTACCATGTGGTTGAGAAAAGCCTATCAATTGTGGTGACTGTCGGTGACGGCAGGGAATACAATGCTGAGGTCGTTGGATACGATGCGCTCTCCGATCTTGCGGTTATCAAGATTGATGCCGACCGGCTGACGCCGGCCGAGTTTGGCGACTCGAGCGAGCTTATAGTCGGCGAGCTTGTGGTGGCGATAGGAACTCCGGCAGGGCTGGAATACGCTGAAACCACAACTAACGGCATAATTTCGGGTATCGACCGCAATGTAAAAATATATGACCAAACCGGCGTAATGTCCAAAAAAATGACCCTGATTCAGACAAACGCGACTGTCAACCCCGGAAATTCGGGCGGTCCGCTTATCAACGAATACGGGCAGGTTATCGGCATTATCACGCTTAAGCTTGGAGACGGATTTGACGGTATAGGCTTCGCAATACCGACAAACGGTGCGCTCCCGATTCTCAACGAAATTATAGAAACCGGCTCTTCGACAGGCTCGCAGGATGTCGCTCAGCGGCGCGCTGTGATTGGGATAAGCGCTATCTCGGTCTCTGCCGGCGAGAATAGATTTATTGACGGCACGGTTATACTCGCTGATATTGCCGGCGTATATGTGTCCGAGGTTAACCAAAGATACGGAGCAGCCGGAAAACTTGAGCCGGGCGATATTATAACAGAGGTTGACGGCAAGAAGGTTTTAAGCACGGGTGAGGTGATGAATATCATCAACGAGAAGTTTGCCGGAGACAGTGTTATGGTAACATTCTATCGCAACGGTGAATATAATACTGTGATTATAGAGCTTTGGGCGGAGGAGTGATTTCTTCAAAATCACATCTGCATCGGCTTCTCTCTTGCGCGGTATTATGGTTTTAGTTATGAAAGGTTTTATTTGCAATGCCATATAATTTAGCAGCCGGGCTCCGAGAGCCGGGCATAATAACAACAGTAGTAAGGCTGGTATTCGCAATTTTCTGCGGAGGAATTATCGGCCTTGACCGCGGACGGCGGCGCCGTCCGGCGGGATTTAGAACGCATATGCTTGTCGCCATGGGCGCGGCGCTCACTATGCTGATAGGCCAGTATGTTTTTGGTTTTCTTATTACCAACAAAATAAATATTACAACCGACGTATCGCGCTTCGGCGCGCAGGTGATAAGCGGGATAGGATTTCTCGGCGCGGGAACGATTATTGTCACCAGCCGTCAGGAGATAAAAGGGCTGACAACGGCAGCAGGGCTTTGGGCGTCAGCCTGCATGGGGCTTGCTATTGGCGCGGGATTTTATCTTGGCGCCATATCTGCTTGCTTTATGATATTTTTCTCGGTCACCATTATGCGCAGGGTTGAGAGCCTGATAATGCAAAGAGCGCGAAATATGAATCTTTATATTGAGGTTTCGGATATTGACGATATCAGTACAATTATTGAAATCATCAAGGCAGACCGAATCAGAATTTATGATTTTGAGATAAACAAGGATAATCCCAGCAGCGGTGTATATGCCAGTGTTATCTTTTCAATGCAGCTTCCGAGCAAAATGCCGCACGCTGATATTCTGACAAAGCTTGCCGACATTCGGAGTGTCCGCGCTCTTGAAGAAATATAAGGAGGAGCGGGAAGATGGATATTTTTGAAAGCATAAGAGAATTTTCGACATTTTCTGTGATCCTGCGCATTGTTTTGTCGGTTATCTGCGGAGGGGTTATCGGAATTGAGCGCGAGCATAAGCGCCGCCCCGCCGGATATCGAACGCACACGCTCGTTTGTCTTGGAGCGGCTCTCACTACCCTGACCAGCCATTATTTGGTTGTCAGCGGTTGGTCAACCGACCCTGCACGCCTTGGCGCTCAGGTGGTCACGGGCATTGGATTTATCGGCGCCGGAACGATTATTGTCACTCGTCGCCGTCAGGTCAAGGGGCTTACAACTGCCGCCGGTCTTTGGGTTTCTGCCATAATCGGACTTGCGATAGGCGTAGGCTATGTCGAGGCCGGAATTATTGCGACCGTACTTGTTCTGATAGCCGAAATACTTCTTTCAAAGCTTGAGTGGTACATATCCTCAAAAGCTAAAAATCTTAATATATTTGTTGAATTTGACGAGACCGAGAGCCTTGCTGAAATTGCCGCAGAGATAAAAAAGCTGGGCGTTGTTATCACCGATATTGAAATAACCCGCTCAAAAGCCGCCGAGGGGCCTATTATGGGCGCTATCTTTGTGATTCAAATAAGTCTTAAGAAAAAACGCCCCGAGGTCCTCCAGCATATCTCGGATATAAAAGGAGTTTATTCGGTTGAGGAGTTGTGAGTTCATGGGAAAGACATCCAAAACATGCAACTTGAAAATGAATATATAAAATACCGGCCTGCCGTTTTCGAGCGGCAAGCCGGATGTTTTTATCCTGTAAAGGGGTTGTTGAGGGCTATTTCCTTCATTTTGGAGATTACCGCTTTTGGCTTTGAAGCTCCAAAGATTGTTGAGCCTGACACAATCACATTCGCGCCGGCCGATGTGACAAGCGCTATGTTCTCAAGCGTAATACCGCCGTCGACCTCGATGTCAAGCTCCTTATTATGCGCTATGGCGTATCGGCGCAGTGCCCGAACCTTCTCAAGCGTCTCGGGCATCAGTTTTTGTCCGCCAAAGCCCGGTTCAACCGTCATTATAAGTACCATATCAAGCTTGTCAATAAAGGGAAGGACAACCTCATAAGGCGTTCCCGGTGATATCGACATTGAGGCTCTGACCTCTTGCGATCTTATAAGCGACAACACCTCATTGTGGTTATTGCAGCTTTCATAGTGGATTGTGATAATATCGGCGCCCGCGCGGATAAAATCGTTTATATACCTTTTAGGGTCGGTTATCATCAAGTGAACGTCGAAAAAGAGATTTGAGCGGCGGCGCAGCGAGGAAATCACCGGCGCTCCAAAGCTGATATTGGGTACAAAAACTCCGTCCATAACGTCAAGGTGCAGCATTGACGCCCCAGCCTTAGCAACTCGCTGAACATCGGCGCCAAGACATGAAAAATTGGCGGCAAGAATCGAGGGGGAAATGTATATCATGGTAAAAAATTTCTCCTTTCCGCAGGCAAGATATCCTGCAAGATATAACTCTATAAACATTTCGATGTCCGACAAAATTCGTCGGCATCGGATTATTTTCACATCTCCGTGTCATTATAAGCTAAAATTCCATATCCTTATAACAGGTCATACAACCCGGAAAGTTCGTACCGGAGCGACGGCAGGGAAGTGAACAAGCAAAGACGTGTGAAGGGATAAGCCGTCGTTATGGCACTGTGGCCGCTCCGCGTTTGGAGCGGCCTTTGTTTTTTTGTTTTATACTATTACCTCATTGTAGCATTGAACTAACACCAGATTGCCTCACCCCGGATGCGGGGCCCAACAGGCGCGGCGCTATGATATTCGACTTATCAGGCAGACGGCATGAGCCGCGATACCCGAGCCGTCTCCGGTGAAGCCGAGTTTCTCCTCGGTGGTGGCCTTTATGTTTATCTTGTCGGGGTCAACGGCAAGCGCGCGGGCTATGTTGGCGCGCATCTGGCCGATATGCGGCGAGAGTTTTGGCGCCTGTGCGATTATGGTGGCGTCGATATTGACAACGACGTAGCCGGTTTCGCGAAGCAGGGCGGATACCTCCTCTGTCAGACGCAGACTGTCGGCGCCGCGATATGCGGGGCTGCTGTCGGGGAAATGCTTTCCTATATCGCCCAGGGCTGCGGCTCCAAGGAGTGAGTCGATGACGGCGTGGAGGAGAACATCGGCATCCGAATGTCCGAGAAGCCCCTTTTCATATGAAATCCTGACCCCGCCGAGTATCAAAGGCCGCTCAGCGACAAGCCGGTGTACGTCGTATCCGTGTCCTATACGCACCTCTTCTCGCCTCCTCTCCCCTCTGCCGCCGAATCCTTAGCCCTTGAGGCAAGGATGGCCTCAGCGCGGGCGATATCTTGGGGCGTTGTAATTTTTATGTTCTCGCGGCCGCATTCGACAAGCTTTACCGGATTTTTTATGCGCTCGACAAGCAGGCTGTCGTCTGTTGCTTCTGCAAAGCCTTCCTTGCGGGCCGAATAGGCAGCAGCTCGGTAGAGAGTTGAGTAAAAGACCTGAGGTGTTCCGGCCAGCCAGACAAGGTCGCGGTCTGCTGTGCTTTCGACAAATCCATTTTTGTCGGCAACCTTAACAGTGTCGCTAACTGCACTTGCTGCTATCGCCGCGCGATATCTGTATGCGGCGCGGCAGACCTTCTCGATTATATCGGGCGTTACAAGGCAGCGCGCGCCGTCGTGTATCGCGACAAACTCTGAATCTTTGTCGATTGCGTCAAAGCCGCGCAGAACCGACTCCTGGCGGCTTTTGCCGCCCGCCACCACCCGCGAGAGCTTGGTTATGCCGTAGTCCTCGCGGTATTGCTCATATATCGGGATTTCCTCCTCTCGCGCCGAGATGACTATCTCACCAATTATCGAACACTCCTCAAAGGCAAGAAGCGTGCGGACGACCACCGGGATACCGCCGAGCATCAGGTGCTGCTTGGTTGTTCCGCCCGAGTTTTGCATACGCAGAGAGCACCCCGCCGCAGCGATGACGGCCGAGGTGGGATATTCTTTTTTATATCTGCCCGAGAGCACGCGCAGCGTGTCTGCCAGACGCGAGGAGAGTGTCATAATTTGTTTTCCGCCTTTCACTCTTTGAAGGTTTCGCTCTCGATTTGATCAAACATGGCAATGCGCAGAGCATGATTTCCGCCCATATAATCGGTTGTGAGAAAGATTTCGGCAAGCCTTGCAGCCTTTTCAAAATCTACCACTCGGGCGCCGAGGCAGAGGACATTTGCGTCGTTGTGTTGGCGGGTCAACTCGGCGCTGTATTCGTCTGAGAGGACGGCAGCGCGGATACCGCGGTGTTTGTTTGCCGCCATAGACATTCCGATTCCGGTGCCGCAGATAAGAATCCCGGCCTCGCACTCGCCTCTCTGAATCAATCTGCACAGGCGATGAGCGAACATCGGATAGTGGCAGCTCTCAGAGCTGTCGCAGCCTACATCAACAACTGTGTAACCCGTCTCTCTGAGATGATTCGCAAGGCGGTTTTTATAATCGAATCCCGCGTGGTCAGAACCGAGCGCGACTGTTTTTTTCTTGCTCATGATAAATTCCTTTCTGCTCTTATATTTATTTTTTGCCGGCGAGCTTCTCAAGGCGCTCGCGCTCGGCTTGGGGCATTCTAAGATAGGTTGGAACTAGCTCGGTGTCTGTGGTTCGCACGCCCTTTTCATACAGATAGAGAGCGCACCGGGCAACCGAGTATCCATTCGGCCAGATGAGGGGCTCGGGGGTTTCTTTGACTTTGGCTTTTATGAGCGAGGACTTTACCATTTCATATCCGTCGCCGCACAGGTATATCCTCTCCTCTTTTTGATCCGCAAGTTCTTGGTCAAGCTCGGCGACCGATATTGCGCGGTCGGGAACGAGGCGGGTAAGGTGCCCATCTCTGCACTCAAACAGAGCATTGTAGACCTGATTTCGTCGCGCATTCATAACCGGGCAGATAAGCCCGTCGCAAACCGCAAGGTTATAGGCAAGTGCGTGAAGCGCAGAGACCCCGATACAGGGCTTCCCTCTGCCGAATGCAAGACCTTTTATGGTCGAGACGCCGATTCTCACTCCGGTAAACGACCCAGGACCTGCCGCACAAGCGAAGATGTCAATATCATCAACTGTAAGGCCGGCAGCCGCAAGCTGCGACTCGACCATCGGGAGCATTGTTTCGCTGTGTGTCAGGCCGTTATTAAGTGTCCATAGTGAGAGCAGCCGGTCGCCCTCGGTGAGAGCGACCGATGCGGTAGTCGCGGTGCTGTCAAGCGCAAGTGTTTTCATGTGGTCGAATCCTTTTTTTCAATTAGCTTGATTAAGACTGCTCGGCGGTCGGGCGAGGAGGTGTCCTTATTTATTTTAACCTCGATATAGCGCTCGGGCAGGGCGAAGGGGATGTTTTCGCTCCACTCGGTGAGCATGAAACCCCGGCGCTTGTGGTAATCATAAAATCCTGTTGAATAGAGCTCGTCCTCGCTCTTTATCCGGTACATATCAAAGTGGAAAAGAGGGGTGGGCGAGGCCGGATATTCGTTTACAAGCGTGAAGGTTGGCGATTTCACTCTCGCCCCGGGTGAGATTTGAGCGGCAAATCCACGCACAAAGGCGGTTTTGCCGGCGCCGAGCTCACCGTAAAGCGCGACGAAGCGGGGAAGGGAGGGATCGTCTGTGAGGGCTTTTGCAAGGGTTTTGCCGAGCTGCTCGGTTTCCTCGACGCCTTCTGTTGCCTTTGGTAAAGGCAGATTAAAATGTTCCTGCCATATAGTTTTTTTGCGTTCTCTGACGCTCTCTCGCGTTCCGTCCGGGCGGACAATGACCGAGTTATCAAGTATGCCCGTCATCGCGGCGCGGTACTCGCGGATATATTCGGTCCTCAGAGCGCTTCTCTCGAGTGTTTCTGCCTCGGTGAGCGGGCGCTCGCGCGAGATTCGCGTCAGTTCGTTTATTCGGTCAAGTTTATGCTTTTCCATTTGATTCCTGCTTTTTGTGGGATTTGTTAGATCTTTTGTTTGTTAAGTTTTTTAGGCGTTATTCGTTTTGTCTTTTGAGTGTTTTTTCTTCTGCCAAATTAGCGCAATCGGCGCGGCCTATTCCCGGGTCTGTCAATCTTCGATATCTGATTTCTATCTGCCAAACCACCATATCGCCGCCGCTGCGGCAAGCTGAAGAATGATTATTATAGGGATACCTATCATAAATTTTTTGTGGCGTGTTTTATGGCGTATGAGCTGCATGGTTATTAACATGGCGACCGAGCCGCCAAGGATTGAGATAAAGAGAAGGGTTGCCTCGGGTGTTCGGCGGCCGGGGAGTTTTTTTGAGGCTATTTTGTCATAGCAGGTTATAAAAATCGCTATTACAGATATTGCGGCGAGATATATCAAGGGGATATATCCAAGAGATTCTTCAAAGGTTATTCTTTCCGCAAACATTTCGCCATCCCCCGATTATCTTTTCGGGTAGCTGTCTTTGAGGCCGACTATTCGGTTAAACACAGCGGGGTTTTTGGTGTCGACACAGAAATATCCGTTTCGGACAAACTGAAATTTCTCGCCGGGTGCAGCATCTTTAAGCGACGGTTCTGCAAAGCAGCTCTTGAGCTCTATGAGCGAATCGGGATTAAGATAACTCATAAATTCCTCGCCCACCTCGCCGACATTCTCGATTGTAAAGAGTTTGTCGTAGTACATAACGGTGAGCGGCAGGGCGTCTTTGGCCGAGAGCCAGTGGACTGTTCCCTTGATCTTTCTGCCGTCGGCGGGAGTTTTGCATCCGGTCTCAAGGTCTGCGGTGCAGCGGATGGCGGCTATGCTGCCATCGGGATTTTTGTCGATACTGTTGCACTTGATTATATAAGAGCCCATCAGTCTAACCTCGCCGCCCGGCTTGAGCCTGAAGAATTTCGGGGGCGGGTTCTCGGCGAAGTCGTCGGCTTCTATATAGAGTTCGCGTGTGAAGGCGAGGGGGCGGGTTCCTGCCTCGGGGTTTTGCGGATTGTTTGGCAGGTCGAAATATTCTTTTTTATCCTCGGGATAGTTTTCGATTATCAGTTTTATCGGGTTTAGGACTGCGACACGGCGGGGAGCGTTACGGTTTAAATCCTCGCGCAGGCAATGCTCAAGGAGGCCAATATCAACCAAGCTATTCGACTTTGCCACACCTATGCGCTCAATAAAGTCAAGGATTGACGCGGGTGTGTAGCCCCGGCGGCGCAGGCCGCAGAGGGTGGGCATGCGCGGGTCGTCCCAGCCGTCTACCACGCCCATCTCTACTAAATGGCGCAGATAGCGCTTTGACAGAACCGTGTTTGAAATATTCAGTCTTGAGAATTCAATCTGCCGCGGGGTGGAGGGCAGCTCAACGCGCTCGATAACCCAGTTATAGAGCGGCCTGTGATCCTCGTATTCGAGTGAGCAAAGACTGTGAGTAATGCCCTCGATTGCATCTTGAATCGGGTGGGCGAAGTCGTACATCGGGTAGATGCACCATTTATTGCCCTGCCGGTGGTGGTCGATATAGCGGATGCGGTAGAGCACCGGGTCGCGCATATTAAAGTTGCCCGAGGCAAGGTCGATTTTTGCGCGGAGTGTGTAGCGCCCTTCGGGAAACTCGCCCGCTCTCATGCGCCGAAAAAGATCAAGGCTTTCGGCGGCCGGCCGGTCGCGGTATGGTGATATGGCGGGGCGTGAGAGGTCGCCGCGGTAGTCGCGGAACTGCTCGGGGCTAAGCTCGCATACATAGGCGTGTCCTTCGTTTATCAGCTTTTCGGCGAGCTGATAGGTAGTCTCGAAATAGTCCGAGCCGTAGAAAAAGCGGTCTCCCCAGTCAAAGCCCAGCCAGTGGATATCCTCCATTATGGCATCGACAAATTCCGAATCCTCTTTGGCGGGATTTGTGTCGTCCATGCGGAGGTTGCAGAGGCCGCCGTACTTTTCGGCGGTTCCAAAGTCGATGACAAGCGCCTTGCAGTGCCCGATGTGTAGATACCCGTTAGGCTCGGGGGGGAAGCGGGTGTGAATTTTAAGATCGGGATTTGCCGCAAGATCGGCGTCGATTATATCGTGTATGAAGTTGCTGTTCTTTTCGTCCATGTTGTTATTGTCCTTTCGTGAGATAGGTTGTTATAGGCTGAGCAGATATTTATTTTTGAAATCGTCCGCCTCACATCTTACTCAGCATTGCCTCCACTCGCCCTCTGACGCGTCTCTCCCCGAGTATTTGCATAACACTGTACATATCGGGTGAGTTGAGCCGTCCGGTGAGCGCGACGCGCAGGAACATACTCACGTCGGCGACGCTTCCGCGGTATGCTTCTGGATTTGCCTTATAATCTTTCATTTCGGCGGCATATCCAATCGAGCCGGCTATTGATTTTATCTTGCCAAACCAAGTGCTCTGGTCGTCGGCGGGGCTATAGCTCTGAAGGAAGGATGAGAGCGCTGCTCTTATATCGGCCTTGTCAAATGTTTCGGGATAGGGGTCTTGAATTGTGAAGCTGTTGTCGTAGAAGAAGGACATATAATTCCTCAGCTCAACCCATGTTCCGTAATCCTTGCGGGGTTTCTTGCCGCCGCGACCGATTCCGATTATCGCTTTTGCATAGTCGGGGTCGGCGGCGAGAAATGCGGCGAAGGTCGGCTCAAATTCTGCCGCCCATGCGTAAAGCCCGTCGTAAACGGCCTCGGCGCTCATTGTTGCGAGCAGGTTTTTTGAGATGTCGCCCAGCTTTGCGGCGTCAAAGAGTGAGCCTGCGGGATTCATTTTCTTGAGCGAGAAGGGGAAGGAGGAGGCGGGAGCCGTTGGATTTGCTCTGCGCCAGTCCTCGAAGTTGGAATTGAGAACGGTGAGCACATATTCGTAGACCGACGCGACGGGATAACCTTGCTTCTTGTAGTAAACAAGTCCAAATTCGGGGTCTTTGCGCTTTGAAATCTTGCGTTTTGAGCTGCCATCCATCTTCATCAAGGGGCCGATGTGTGCATATTTCGGAAGCTTCCAGCCGAAGGCGGCAAAGAGCTGCAGGTGAATCGGCAGCGAGGGCAGCCATTCGTCACCTCGAATGACGTGAGTGGTACGCATCAGGTGGTCGTCGATGACGTGCGCGAGATGGTAGGTCGGAATGCCGTCCGACTTGAGAAGTACTATATCCTGATCGTTTTCTGTTACGTCAATAACTCCCTTTATCAGGTCTGTGAACTTAAATTTATTCTGGATGCTGCCCTGCGAGCGGAAGCGGAGAACCCACGGAACACCGGCGGCAAGCGCTCTTTTGATATCGTCTATCGGTTTGTCGCGCCATTGCGCCCACTCGCCCCAGTATCCGAAATTTATTTTGAGCGATTTCTGTTTTTCCCGGATTTCATTCAGCTCCTCTTCGGTGCAGAAGCAGGGGTAGGCATAGCCGTTTTGAACAAGCAATTTTGCGAAAACATGGTAAATGTCGCGCCGGGCGCGTTGTCGATAGGGGCCGTAGTTGCCGCAATCTCCGTCCGAGACTGCGCCCTCATCAAAAACTATTCGGTAATGAGCGAGCGATTCAATAAGCGAGCCGACCGCGCCCTTGACCTCGCGTTTATTGTCGGTGTCCTCTATTCGCAGATACACCACCCCTCCGGACTGATGGCAGAGGCGCTCGGAGGTAAGACTTTGTACGATATTGCCCAAATGCACAAATCCTGTGGGGCTTGGGGCATGACGCGAGACAACCGCCCCCTCGGGCAGGCGTCGCGGGGGATATTTTTTTTCCATATCGTCTGGAGTTGCCGTGACATTCGGAAAAAGCAGCTCCGCAAGATAATTATAGTCCATATTATGTGTTGCCTTTCATAGGTGTTGTGTTAATTTTTGTTATCTATTTAAGAATCTAATTGTAGAGATCGCATCGGCAATTTTAGCTACTTCGCCGTGGCCGGGATAAATTGTAATGCTTTGGGGAAGATTGTTCAGGCGGAGGAGCGATTGCTTCATGTCTGAGAGACTGCCGCCCCAGAGGTCGATGCGGCCAAATCCTTCTGCAAAAAGGGTGTCTCCGGTGATCAGTATATCACCTGCAAGAAGGCATATGCAGCCTTTTGTGTGTCCGGGAGTGTGGAGGATTGTGATTTCCTCGTCGCCGAGCGGCAGGATATCGCCGTCGCGGAGCAGTCGGTCGGCGCGACGGAAGGAGCGGTCCTGTCCGAAAAAGGCTTTGAAGGCGTTTTTCTCGGGGTCGGGAAGCATTTCGTCGTCCTCTTCATGAATCATCACCGGCGCACCTGTTTTATCGTGCAGCGTCTCTGCCGACAGCATATGGTCAAAATGCCCATGAGTCAGTATTATACCGGCGAGTGCGGCGCGCTCTGCCGAGAGGGCGCGGAGTATTGATTCGGCCGAGGGGCTCGGGTCGACTACATAAGCCTCCCGGCCGTATTCCTGAGCGTTTGATATGAGCAGGTAACAGTTTGAACCCCAGGAAGCGGGGCTGATATGGATAATTTTCATAGGTTGCGATCTGCCTCTTAATAATTATATCTTTTGTTCTTTATGATATTTTACCACATTTTTTTAATATTGTCTACACTTATTATAACTAACGAGACGCCGGGCGAAACTTCAAAGAGAAGTTTCGCCCGGCGTGTATTAAATATTTGTTTTTATCAGTCCTCAAAAGCCGCTGTGAGTTGATCAAGCTTTGCGGCAAGAATCTTTTGATTGGCTCTTGTTATGTTTGCCCATCCTGACGCCTGATTCCCCGAGACAGCATTTCTGAAGTGTCCCTGACCTATCAGGACGCTGGAGAATATTCGACCGAGGTCAAATGTGAGGTTCTCACGAACGATATCGTACATACGGGCAGAGTCGGCTTCCTGAACATACTTAGTTTTGAGTGTAATTTCATAGAGAGCCGGTGTGAGCTTGCGGTAGGACTCGGAGGCATAAACCTCAATTATTGCCGAGAGCATCGGGAGATCTGTGTCCTTGACGTCTATCGGGATAGCGTAGAGTGTGAAGGGGTTGCCCATTACGGTGACGAAGTTTTCCTGATTTGAGTCAAATTTCGGGAAGGGAACCACCGAGAAGCTAAGTGATTCGGACACAAGCTTGGTTATAGCAATACGTGCGCGATCGGAAGCAAAGAGGAGGTTGCCCTGGTTAAATTGATCCTGGTGCAACACGCTTGAGGTGTACATTCCGTCGTTTGTGTTAAACAACAATCCGTTTACCATCTCAAGGCTTTTGATAACCTTTTCGCTGCCGAAGGAGGGCGAGAAGCGAAGGCTGCCGTTTTCGTCTTTATCGACTATGAGTGCACCCGAGCCATAAAACCACGGGTCAACGTGTATACCCGAGGACATATAACCGAACTGGTCGTTAACGTCTTTTATGCCGTTACCGTTGTTATCGCTGTAAACACCGGAACACATTTCGATGAATTTATCGTATGTCCACTGGTTGCTGTCAACAAGTTCAAACACATTGGGGAGAGCCAGGGTTTCAACTATATCGTTATTTACATAACAGACATACATCATGTAAAGTGCGTTTGCCGAGATGTCGCCCGAGGCGAAGAAGAGCTTGTTGTTAATTGTTGCCTCGGAGATAAGACGGTCGGGCCACCAGGGCATATCAAAATCAAGATATTCGCATTCGGGTTCAAGCAGGTTGTAGCAATATCCGGCGTTTGCGGTTGCGGCCATTGAGAGGCTATAGGATGCAATAAGATCAAAGGATTTATCGCCCGACTCAACAGAGGTCTGAACCGTTCTCACATACGCGGCGACATTCTGCGCGTTTCCGGGTGTGGAGTGGAAGGAAAGTCTGATGCCGAGCCTATCTTCAACCGCAAGATTTCTCAAAAAGATCGCGTCGTTTATGATATCTCCGGTCTGCCCGCTCGATTGGAACTCCTCGTGTTCAACGTCCGACCAGGTGAGCATGGTTATTGTCCTGTCTCCGTAGTTAAGTGTGTCGGTGGGAACATTGTCAAGCAAGTAACCGTTTGCGTCGACGTTGGAGGGGGTATCGTTAATATCCTCAGTGCCGTCAACAATGCCGGAGGTTTCGCCCGGGGTATTGTCCTCTTCTTCAGCACAGGCGGCAAAAATGCCAAGCGCCAACAGAGACGCAATCATAAGGCAGAGGATTCTTAGGAAAACTGTTTTGTTCATGTTTTAATCCTTTCCCGTGTTTAGGTTTTGTATGAGATTCATCATTGGTTCATCATTGATGATTATTACGAAAAGTATAGCATTAGGTTAGCCAACTGTCAAGGAGGGAAATAAAATAACGGCAAATTCAATATAATATTATAATAAAATTTGTGGATTATGCACTATTTCTGGTGAGAATTAAAGCGCCAGCAAATAAATCCGGCGCTCTAATTCATTTAAATCTTAAAAGATATAATATAGTTATTCAGCCGTTGTTTCAATATAACGCTCGTAGTCCTTGAGTTTCAGAGAGGCAAACAAACGGTTCTGATAATAGGATGAGGAATATGAAGATTTGGTAAGTTCTTTGCTCGCCACATACGCGTCCTGATTGAAGATAATCGGAATCACCGGCAGCGTTGACATTAAGCGTTCTTCTGCCTCGTGCAAGAGAGTTGCGCGCTTAGCATAATCTGTTTCTTCAAAAACCTGCTCCATTAGGTCATTATATTCCTCGTCGTCATATCCGGTGATGTGGGGGAGTATTTCATAGAGTTGTGTGGTCATATTGATCGCCTGCCCGGCAAAGGCCTTTGCAAAGGGAGCTAAAATCGAGAAGGCATCGGGCGAGGGGGCGATAAGATCAAGCGCGATAACCTCAAAGTTTCCTTTGTGAAGAGTCTCATTAAAAATGTCATCCATAATATCTGTGGCAATCTCGGCGGTGGCCTTGTTCTCGTCGTCGTTTACAATCGGCTCTATTCTGTCAAGCCAAATTTCAAATCCGAGCGAGCGCCATGTGTCAACCACAGCCTCGGCTATCAGAACATGAACCTCATCCTCATTTCTGACGGCTACTGTGAAGCTGTAATTCGAGGGATCTACGCCTGCGGCGGAGAGTGCCGCTTTTGCGGCCTCAAGGTTCGGGCTGGTCTCGATAATAGCGCCGCCGACCTCGCGGAAGAGCTTTTTGTGCGATGTTGAGTCAAAAACCCCGTAAGGCACAAGTCCTGTGGCAGCGCGGGCGAAGACAATCGAATTTGCGATTGCCTCGCGGTCGATGGCGAGCGAGAGAGCCTCTCTCACCTTCGCGTTTGCAAATAGAAGTTCGCCCTCACCCCCGTTTGCTATCAGGGCATTTTGGTTAAAGTAATAAACGTGCGTAGACATTTCGTCTGCAATCTCGGCTGTGTCGGCATAATATTCGCGCAGTGAGAGCGGAATTTCTCCGACATAGAATATCTCGCCGTTGTCGAATTTCTGCTTGATTTCTTCATCGCTGAGCGAAAAATCAATAAGCAGGCGGTAGGGCTTTACAGATTTGTCGAGCTTATCCTTAGATTTATCGCGGAAATAGTAGGGGTTTCGCTCAAGTATCATTGATTCCTTGCCCGGCTCATAGTTAGATCCACGCAGCGTGAAGGGGCCCGAGCAGGTTATTGTGGCGGGTTTTTTAGCCCAGTCTTCATTTCTCTCGACAATATCCTCACGTAGCGGAACAAGTGCGGGACTGGTGAGGTTTAGTATGAACTGATCGTAATTGATTTTTCTTTCAAAAGTAATCTCAAGAACAAGTGAATCGGGGTCGGTTACCCCGAGGTCGTCGATAGAAGAGTCGCCCTCAACAACCGCGCGGGCGTTCTTTATATCGAACAGGAGGGCGGCTGCCGAGTTGGAATTATCAACCGCAAGTATGCGCTTCCAAGCATAGATAACGTCGGCGGCGTCAACCGGGATGCCGTCGCTCCAGTATGTTTCATGAAGCGTTAGAATCATCTTGTATTCTTTGACTTCTTCATTTTCGGTTATCTTGTAGCTTTTGACTAGATCCTTCACCACTTTGCCCTTTTCATTAATCTTAAAAAGTCCGGCGAAGGTAAGGCTTGTGAATTTCTGAACAGATTTATTGTTCAGGGAAAAAGCCGGGTCGAGGTCGTAGACAAGGTCGGCCAAGTACATTTTAATATAGGCTCCCTTGTCTTCTGCGACCTCTTCATCATCTTTATCCTGGCAGGCGGCAAGCATAGGAACCGCAAGCAGAAGACAGAGTAGCAGCGAAAGCAAACGCTTCATCATAATTTGGTACATCCTCCTCATGTAAAAAAGAAAAATCAATAACGGAACAGACAATATAGCTTTGTACATTATATCATTGAACGGCTTATTTATCAATCAATATCCGAGGTCTGACCGAAGTTTCGGTTACCTGCACAATATTTAAATAAAATAACTGTGCAATTTACACAGCCAAAGAGCCGGTCGGGGCGATATCCGCGCGTTTGTCGGGTTCCGCATACATCATTATAAATGATAAATTTGAAAAAATCAATAGAAGCTTAAATTTTTATGTCGCACAGGGCTTGACACAAGACGAATTGGCAATACTAATTAACAATCTTATATTATTGCCTCATTGTAATATTGAGCTTAACACCAGCTTGACTCACCCCGACCCCGAAGAGGGATGTGGGGCTCGGCCGTGGTCGGTGCAGCATGCTTCCAAATTAAATCAAACCAATGTTTGAAAGTTCTTGAGGGGGGGAACTTCTTTGGGGAAGTTCCCCTCGGCGCATCCATTATTAGCTTAATGTTTAAATGGTGTTTAGTGTTAAATTCGAAAAAATTGAAAGGAATTGCAAATGAAAGATAAAGAATATGCACATTCCGACCTTGCCGTTGAATGCGGCGGCGGATATCAGGGCGGGGGGGCCTCTCTTTCCGAGGAGGAGAGCCGGGGCTGCTCAGTGACGCGGCTTGAGATTACAAGCAGCGAGGGTGCGGAGGCCTATGGCAAGCCCGAGGGCTGCTATGTGACAATATCGTGCGGAAATATCTGGGAGATGGACGACTACAGGTGCGATGAGGTTGGCGAGGTTATCGCAGAGGAATTGCGGAGCATGTCAAAATCAATCTCGGGCAAGGAGCTTGACCAGAACTTTGGAATTCTTATTGTCGGTCTGGGAAATGCAGAGATTACCGCAGACGCCATAGGCCCCGAGACAGTCAGGCGCATTGAGGTGACAAGACATCTGCACACGCTCGCCCCCGATGTCTACCACCGGCTCGGCGTTTGCGAGGTTTCGGCGCTCGCACCCGGCGTGCTCGGGCAGACCGGGATTGAAACGGTTGAGCTTGTGCGCGGTGCTGCTGAAAATGCCGGGCCAGATCTTGTTATAGCGATAGACGCACTGGCCGCTCGCGCTGTCTCGCGGCTTGCCACGACGGTGCAACTCTCGGACAGCGGCATAAATCCCGGCTCGGGCATCGGTAATATGCGGCGCTCAATCTGCCGTGATACTGTCGGCGCTCCGGTGCTGGCTCTCGGCGTGCCTACAGTCGTCGATTCGTCTACTCTTGTTTACGACGCACTTTCAAAGGCCGGAATAGAGCAGGTGAGCGACGAGCTTCACCGCGTGCTCGACGAGGGGAGGGGATTTTTTGTGTCGCCCAAAGAGAGTGATGTGATAATGAAAAAGGTGTCAGCCCTCCTTGCGCGCGCAATCGGAAAGGCATTTACCTCGGATCTTTATCTGACATAATAAACGAGCGCCGAGCATATAATCGAATAATCTTTGTGCGGATGCCGGTATGAAAGAAATTTATTTCTTTCATACAACGCGCAAAGGCCTCGCGGCGCGAGCATGGCGGCGATATCGGCGCCGCCCGTACCGACACAAATCCCGGCACAACCGATTTGTGTTGCCTTTTGCGTGACTCATGAGTTGATGGCGGTGCTTAACGCGCAAATTTTCTAAAATCTATTTAAGCCGTATTTTGGCGGCATGGGGGTTACTATGGAAAAAGAAAGGATAAACCTCTTCCCCGGAGAGACAAAAAGGCTGACCGACGGCAGACCGATGACGGCATCTGCACGCATTCGTCGTGGCGGCTCGGCCTTCTTCAGCACAATAGCGCTCGGCGTTGCTCTTTTTTCGGTAATTTTTATAATATTTTGTTTTTTGGGCGGGTTAGGGCAACCTGTCGGAGCCTTTGGAGGAGCGAGAGGAGAGGAGACAACGGGAGAGCCGAATACAAGCGGAACAAGCTCTGAGACCTCGCAAACAGCACCCGATGGCAGCGCTCAACCTCCCGGGGATATTGCGGGGGGAGACGAGGAGGGCGGCTTTCTTGCAATGCTAAAAAAACTCTTTGAGGCACTCGGCAGGGAGACGTCGGCAGTTACAACGCCGGACGGCACCGGCTCACCCGTGACCCAACCCTCCGCTCCGATCTATTCCGACCCCGACGAGCTATACAGCTTCGACTATGCGCTTGTTCCGGCTGGTCACATCGCGATAGTTCCAAGAGACATGAGCCTTATCTCATACGGTGAAACCTACATATATAATGATACACGCTACTCGCCGAAGACAAGCGCTCTGCTCGAATCTTCCGAGGCTATCCCCGCCTTTGATTTTTTCAATTCCGCCATATATCCGGTCGGCAATCCGGTAGTTTTAATTGTTCACACACACGGCACCGAGGCATACAGCGAGGAGGGCAGCATTTCGTACTCAAGCGATTCAGAGCTTGCGCGCTCGGATGATATCACCAAAAACGTGGTGGCAGTCGGAGCGGTTATTGCCGATACACTCAATTCAAACGGTATTAAAACATTACACTGCACTATAATGCACGACCTTGAGTCATACAAAGATTCCTATTCGCGCTCGGCTGCAACGATAAGAGAATACCTTGCAAAGCACCCTTCGATACAGTATGTGATAGACGTTCACCGCGACTCGCTGACCACCTCAACCGGCTCGCTGATACGACCGGTGACCCTGGTTGACGGAAGGGCGGCGGCGCAGGTGATGTGCGTCGTCGGAAGCGACTATAACGGCGTTGATTGTCCAAACTGGCAAAATAATCTCGCGCTTGCCCTCAAGCTTCGTAATTTTTTGAACAGCAGGCATACAAATATCTGCCGCCCGGTTTACCTGCGCGGCTCGGCTTATAATCAGCAGTACGCGCCGCTGTCGATGCTCCTTGAGGTGGGGGCGAGCGGGAATTCGCTGTCCGAGGCAAAGGAAGCCGCATATCTGACGGCGGCGGCGCTTGTCGATATAATAAAAGGAAAAGCAGAGTAGAGTTGTGCTGACATAAAGATGTCAGTCACAAGAGAGGGTGCTTTGATATAATTTACGCGGGATAACAGAAAGCGCCTTTGAAAGGCAAAGACATGATAATTAAAGTTGACAGATATGTTTTGAATCCGGCAAGGTTTGTCGCGGGGACGCGGGGGAGCTACGGAATAGAAAAACTTGATTTTGTCCTTAGTGAGGAGTGGGAAGGGCTTGCGGTAACCGTGAGCTTTTACCCGCCCGAGGGAGAGGCGGTCTCGATTCTATATGGCGGCGAGCCTATCAACATCCCCGCGGAGGTTATGAATGTCGGGGGGACAAGCAGGTTTGTGGTGAGCGGCTATTGCGGCGAGCGGGTGCTGATAAGCGCCGAGGGGCTTGTGCGGGTGCTTGACACGAGCGTTCCGACAGAAAACGAGGCACTTGTTCCAACTCCGAGCCAAGCCTCTCAGATCATGACGGCTCTTCTCGGAAAGGTGAATGTCGCTGAGGGAAAGGGTTTGTCCTCAAACGATTATACAAACGAGGAAAAAGCAAAGCTTGCGGGCATTGAGTCGGGTGCTCAGTTAAATGTGCAGTCTGACTGGTCGCAGGCAGACAGCCGGGCGCTCGATTACATAAAAAACAAGCCGGCAATAGATGCCGCTCCGACTGCGGGCAGCGGGCGCGCGGTGGCATCGGGAGGGGTGCATGCTGCGCTGGCGGGCAAGGCCGATGTCTTGCACAACCATACAGGCACTTATGCGCCGGTCTCTCACAGCCATGCGGGTACATATGCGCCTCTCACACACAGTCATACAGGCGCATATGCACCTGCTTCCCACAACCACACAGGCACCTATGCGCCAATCTCGCACAACCACGCCGAAACCTACGCCCCGGCCTCGGGTCGGGCGGCAGATCTTATCGCCGGGGCGGCCGACAACCTGTCCCCGGTGAGAGAAATTGAGGTTGAGGATATCCTCTTTGAGCGGACCAGCGCCTCGGGTGAGGAGGGCATAGAGCTGGCATCGGCTGAGCTTGTCGAGCTTGAGGGGATGAGTGTGGTTCAGCTGCTTGACAACGGAAATTTTGCCGACGCCTCGGGCTGGTCATTCGAGGGAGGGGAATTTGAGGTTTGGAGCGGCACAGGCTCGATAACCCTCAATCCTCCCCCCGCGCCGGAAATTGTCGAATCAGACGCCGATTATTTGATTCAAATCGGGGGCGTCGTCGAGGTCGACGGTTATGACACAGGCCTGCAATATTGCGAGGCGAGCGTGCCGGGGATAGTAGATATTGTTGAAAGATATGACGGGGAAGGGTGGGATATAGAAGGTCTTGAAGTCGGAGCTGTTGTAATAACAGTTTATGAGGATGATTTTGAGATTGATTCCTTTACAATTGAGGTCTACCAGCCGACGGCGGCCGAGGCCGTTCCGGCAAAAATTATGCGCGCTGTCTCTTTTACCGCAGGACACAAATACTATATTGAGGGTGAAATAAAAAAACCGACGACCGCACCGGGCGTCGTCCTTTTCGCAGACGGGGGCGGAGGAGGTGTGCATTATATCGAATCATGTGCAACAGACGACTGGCAGCGCGTCTCGGGCATTATAACCTCGTCTACTAACGGAGAAGGGGCGGTCGGTCTGTGGGACAAGCGCCAGATTGTAGCGGCGGCCTCCCACTCGGGATATATTTCGAGTGTGACGGTGAATCCCGTGCTTTTCTCTAATAAAATCGCTGCCTTCTCTCCTCTGTGGAACGGCAAATACCGTTTTGTCTATAACTACGGTTGGAGGGTAGATGGAGTCGGGGAACTTGTCAACTTGACAAACTATGGGATTGAAGTTGTGTTCAGCACGTCGAACGAGGCTCTGAGGGCAAACTCGGAGATAAATATTGATTTTACCTTTCCATATGGAAGAACCCCCTCTGCAATCTATACCACATACGGGATTATAGGAATTATCAATCCTGTGCTTGATCCTGTGAAATTTGCCGGAGCGCTCGGCTATAATGCTGCGAGCGGCAGCTATGTGCTCACATATGTGTCGGGAGCCGGTTGGACACTGCCCGGCTCAAGTGAGCCGGCAGAGCTGTCAGAATACGGCTTCTCGGGAACGGTGGTAAACCTTCCGTCTCCCGGTGCGAAAATCACTGTAAACCTTACGATGACCGAGGAGGTCATCAGTATGCGGAGACTGGCTGTCTACGACCTGACCTATCTGGGTATGGATGAGCTTCCCGCCGCCGAAATCGAAAAAATTATCGGCGGGGTTTATCACCCAAAGGGGCAGACAAATGCTATTGTCGGAGGACTTAACAGCACCGGAGGCGAGACAAACGAGCTTGATTCGAGCCTGTTATTCACGCAGAATTATGAGATGTGCCGCCTGCCTGGTGGGATTTGCGACACGCTTGACTTTGATAGCGGCAAACTCTGCCGTCGCGTTGGTGTTATGACTGTCAGCGGTTCGAGCGGCGATGTGGTGCAGCTTGAGGGTGCAAAAAACGGGACAGTATATCTCTCTGCATCGGGGAATATCGGCAGCGTAAACGGAATTTATCTGACACTTTCAAAGCCGGTCAGCGGCGTGAAGGTTTATTATGAGTTAGCCTCGCCCGCGGTGACAAATATCATAGAGCCCGCCGCCTATCGGGTTGCAACCGGCGGGGTCGAGCGCATTCTGAGATATGACAGCGCTACCGGGAAATATGTCAAAGCTGCGCTCGGCCTTCGCTCGAAAATAAAATACCGGCCCGACTATCCCCGCCAGATAGAGAGCGATCGCAAAAAAATTCTCGCTCTCTTCTCGGCGCTCGGGCTTGCCACCTCGTCCGACCCATCCGTAATCGAAGATGCCTCGAAAATAGCGGCCGCCCTGTCAGCCTTTGTACGGGCAGAGCAATAGTATTTAATAAGAAAAATATCCCCGCCGCCGCGTGGAACTCACGCGGCGGCATTTTGTTGTTCTCGAGCCGCCTTGCGGCCAACTTTAATTCATAAGGAGAAAACTTTCACGCCGATATCACCATCAAATTTCCCGTTCTTCTTGACGAGCACATATTAGTGTGCTAAAATTAAAGCAGATTATCTTAAACTAAGGAGATGGCATATGCGAAAATTAGGCATAAACTATGGGGTGATTAAAGGCAGAACGCCGGCCGAGAGTGCAAAAATTCTGCGGGACATTGGGTTTGATTGTGTGTTCACCGGATATAAAGCAGCTCTCGCAAACGACGGTGTTGCAGACATTCTCTCGGGCGCGGGTCTTATGTATGAGAGCATACACGCTCCCTTTGACGGAATAAACAATATATGGTCGACCGGTGAGGAGGGTGACCTTATGCTCGCAAGGCTTGTCGAGTGCCTTGAATTTTGTGCGAGCGCCGGTGTGCCTATTATGGTCGTTCACCTTTCGAGCGGCAATAAGGCTCCCTGTGTAAACGATGCCGGGCATGCCAGATGGGATAAGCTGATAGACAGGGCTGTCGGCAGAGGTGTTAAGATAGCCTTTGAGAATCAGAGAAAACTTGCGAATCTTGCCTTTGTGATGGAGCTTTACCGCGATATACCCGAGGTTGGCTTCTGCTGGGACAACGGGCACGAGAGCTGTTTCACTCCCGGGCTTGAGTATATGCCCATATTCGGCAACCGGCTGATATACACGCATATACACGACAATCTGGGCGTGGTCAAAAAAGAAGACAAAGACCCGGGCGCTCCTCAGAGCGATGACCTGCACTATATCCCCTTCGATGGGAATATTGATTTTAACAGATTTGCCGAACATATTAAAAAGTCTGGTTTTACCGGCACGCTGACGCTTGAGGTTGGCTACAACGGAAGGCCGATATATGCGCAATACACACCTGAGGAATTTTATAAAAGAGCCTACGACGCCGTCTCCCGGCTGCGCCAAATGTGTGACGGCTGAACAAATTATGGGAATAAATACGACTGCAATATAATAAAATAAAAGAGGTAACCGAAAAATGGAAAGAGCAATCGGAACCATTTCAAGAGGGGTTCGCGCCCCTATAATACGCAGCGGAGATGATATCGCCGCTATAACGGTAAGGAGCGTCCTTGACGCGGCGAGGAGCGAAAATATAAGCATACGCGACCGGGATATTATAGCCGTCACCGAGGCGGTGGTGGCAAGGGCCGAGGGGAATTATGCAAGCGTCGATCATATAGCCGACGATATCCGCGAAAAATATCCGGGCGGAGTCGTCGGGGTTGTTTTCCCGATTCTCAGCCGAAACCGATTTTCAATCTGCCTTAAGGGGATCGCGCGGGGGGCAAAAAAGGTAGTGCTTATGCTAAGCTATCCTTCAGACGAAGTCGGCAACTGTCTTGTTGATATCGACGCGCTCGACGAGTCGGGGATAGACCCGTGGCGGGATGTTCTCTCGGAGGAGAAATACCGTGAGTTGTTTGGTTACCATCGGCATACCTTCACCGGGGTTGACTATATCGAATATTACAGAGAGCTGATATGCGCAGAGAGCTGCGAGGCCGAGATAATACTTGCAAACGATCCCCGCGCCATTCTCGGCTACACAAAGCATATCCTTGCAGCAGATATACACAGCCGCGAGCGCACCAAGAAAAGGCTTAGAGCGGCTGGCGCCGAGATTGTATATGGGCTTGACGATATACTCGCCTCACCTGCTCCGGAGAGGGGGTATAACGAGAAGTACGGATTGCTCGGCTCAAATAAGGCGACAGAAGAAACGGTAAAGCTCTTTCCCCGCGGGGGAGACAAGGTTGTCAACGAGATACAGGCGGGGATATTCAAAGAGACCGGGCGCCTTGTTGAGGTGATGGTCTATGGCGACGGAGCCTTCTGTGACCCGGTGGGCAAAATTTGGGAGCTGGCAGACCCGGTGTCCTCGCCCGCCTTTACAAAGGGCCTTGCAGGGCAGCCGAACGAGGTTAAACTCAAGTATCTTGCCGACAACAATTTTGCCGACCTCAAGGGCGCCGAGCTGAAAGAGGCGATAGCCGATTATATCCGGCATAAGGGCGACGACCTTGTCGGCGACATGGCGTCGCAGGGAACCACGCCAAGAAGACTTACCGATCTTATAGGCTCTCTTTCAGACCTGACTTCGGGCAGCGGAGATAAGGGTACGCCGATAGTCTGGATTCAGGGTTACTTTGACAATTACGCAACCGAGAAGGGAACCGAATAAATCGGGACTGTGCTTGGCCTGATGAAAAAAAGAGTAGTTAAAACAGAATACACGATAAGGCACTCCGAGGTTGGAATGAGTTCGGGTATGAGAATTGCCGTTGCGGCAGACCTGCATAACTCGGATTCACAAGAGATTATTGCTCTTATCAAGGAAAGCAGACCCGACATAATCGTATGCCCCGGCGACCTCTTCGGCTCGCTTGCCGACGACAGGTGCCGGGGCGACGAGCCGACCGGTCGATATATAGCCGAGGCCGCAGAGAATGAGAAGGGTTTTGCTTTTCTCAGGGAGGCGGGCAGGATTGCGCCGGTGTTTTGCTCGGTGGGAAACCACGAGGTGAGGGTTTCGGCCGAAAACG
Source organism: Eubacteriales bacterium (assembly GCA_050309735.1). Lineage (GTDB taxonomy): Bacteria > Bacillota > Clostridia > Oscillospirales > CAG-272 > UMGS1002. Next base: position 56,778 of record JBNRMS010000068.1, on the reverse strand, counting down.
CCGAAAGAATTGCCCGGACAGGGGCGACGCTGCTTGATAACAGCCATATCACACTTCCAAACGGCACACTGCTCGGCGGCCTTTCAACCGGCGGGGCGTACGGGCTTTTTCACAAAAGCGGCGAGCCGAATCTTAGCTGGCTGAACGATTTTGCCCGGCTCAAAGCCCAAAAAATTCTCCTGTCTCATCACCCCGAGTACTGGGAGCGGCATATTATAGGAAAGGATATAGATCTAACTATATCCGGTCATGCTCACGGTGGTCAGTGGTGCTTTTTTGGCCGGGGTCTGCTCGCGCCGGGGCAGGGGTTTTTCCCGAAATATACAAGCGGGGTTTATAAGAAGAAGGGGCAGATTATGGTTGTCAGCCGAGGGTTGCGGCTTGAATGCGGCATACCAAGGATTAATAATTTACCCGAGGTGGTTATTGTGAAAATAGAATAAGAGAACGAGAGGGGCATATAAATGGGTAAGTATTTCGGGACCGACGGCTTCAGGGGCGAGGCCAACGGAGTTTTGTCTGCCGACAAGGCTTATAAAATAGGACGTTTTATTGGATGGTACTATACCCGGGAGGCCGGCCGGCCGGCAAGGATTGTTATCGGGAAGGACACGCGCCGTTCGAGCTATATGTTTGAGTATGCCATTGCCGCCGGGATTGCGGCCTCGGGCGCCGATGCGTATCTGCTCCATGTTACTACAACGCCGAGCGTTTCGTATGTCACGCGTTTTGAGGATTTTGATTGCGGCGTGATGATTTCGGCATCGCACAACCCATATTATGACAACGGAATTAAGCTTGTCGACAGTGGGGGCGTTAAAATGGACGACGCAACTATTGACAAGATTGAGAGATATCTTGACGGGGAGCGCGCCTCGCTCGGAATCAAGGGTGAGGACATCCCGCTGGCCCAGCGCGAGCTTATCGGACGGAGCATTGACCACGCCGCCGGGCGTAACCGTTACATAGGCTATCTTATTTCGCTGGCGACAGTTTCCTTCAAGGGCTTTCGGGTGGGGCTTGACTGTGCCAACGGCAGCGCGTGGATGATTGCGCGGAGTGTTTTTGAGGCACTCGGAGCGAAAACCTATGTCATAGGCGCCGAGCCGAACGGCGACAATATAAACCTTAACGTGGGTTCTACACATATCGAGAGCCTTTGCAACTTTGTCCGCGAGAGGGAGCTTGACATCGGCTTTGCCTACGACGGAGACGCCGACCGCTGCATTGCGGTCGACGAGAAGGGCTGCGAGGTAAACGGCGACCACATACTCTATATTTTAGCAAAAGCACTGAGAAGCGAGGGGAAACTGGTCAATAACACAGTGGTCACGACGATAATGTCTAACTTAGGGCTCTACCGCGCGCTGCGCGAGGAGGGGATTGACTATGTTAAAACGACGGTGGGCGATAAATATGTGTATGAGAATATGCAGCAAAACGGCCATGTGCTCGGCGGCGAGCAGTCGGGTCATGTGATACTCGGCAAATATGCCACAACGGGAGACGGAATACTAACCTCAATTAAATTGATGGAGATAGTGGTCAGCCAAAAAACAAAACTGAGCAAGCTTGCCTCTCCTGTGACGATATTCCCGCAGATTACACGGAATATCAGGGTGGTTGATAAGTGCAAGCCGGCAGATGACCCTGATGTGATAAAGCTGCTTTCGGATATTGGCGATACGCTTGGTGAGAGCGGACGGATACTTTTGCGCAAGAGCGGCACCGAGCCGGTGGTAAGAGTAATGGTCGAGGCTATGAGCCGCGAGGACTGCGAGAGATATGCAGACCAGGTCAGAGACCTGATTGTAGCCAAAGGCCTTGATAAGTGAGGCAAGCTATATACTTATTTTTGATTAAAACCAAAACCAAATTAAGCGCGGTATCGGAACGCAGTTTTAATTCTATGATTATAAAGGCATTAAGGAAAAAACATGGATACTATAAAAGTCGCGATAATCGGCGTGGGCAATATGGGCTATGCTCACGCTAAAAATATTGGCGCGGGGAAGGTTGAGGGAATGAGGCTTGCCGCCGTCTGCGACATAGACCTCTCAAAGCTCCAAAGAATAAAGGAAGAAATTCCCGAGGCGGAAACCTTCACAGACTGGCGTGACACTCTCTCGGTTCGCGTGGCCGATGCGGTGATAATCGCTACCCCTCATTATCTGCACCCCACAATCGCCGCCGAGGCTTTTGATAATGGATATCATGTTCTCACCGAAAAACCGGCAGGTGTAAATGCAGGAGCGGTTTGCGAGATGATCGAAGCCGCGAAAAGGTCGGGCAAGGTTTTTGGCATTATGTTTAATCAGCGCACAAATCCGCTCTTTCGGGAAGCGCGAGAAATTGTGCGCTCGGGTCGGCTTGGCGTGCCGAAGCGGCTTTCATGGACGATCACAAATTGGTACCGCACCCAGCACTACTACAACTCTGGTTCCTGGCGCGCAACCTGGCGAGGCGAGGGCGGGGGAGTACTCATTAATCAGGCACCGCACAATCTTGATATTTGGCAGTGGATTTTCGGTATGCCCGATGCAGTTCGAGCCGATTGCCGCGTGGCAGTGTATCATAACATCGAGGTTGAGGACGAGGCAACCATATACGCCGAATATAAAAACGGCGCAACTGCGACCTTTATAACCTCAACCGGTGAATTTCCCGGCACAAACCGTCTTGAGATAGCCGGAGACCTTGGCAAATTAGTGCTTGAGGAGGGGCGTCTCAAATGGTGGCGGCTTAAGGTTCCCGAACGCGAATTTTGCTTTGCATCACAAAAGAGCTTTGAAAAAATTCCCTTTGATTATGAGGAAATTATCCCGGATGAAAAGGAAAAGGGGCATCTTGGAATCCTATCAAATTTCGCCGGCGCAATTCTGCGCGGCGAGCAGCTGATAGCTCCGGGAGAAGACGGAATAAACGAACTTCTCATATCAAACGCCGCTTATCTCTCCTCCTGGCAGGGCGGCCGAAGGATAATTCTCCCGCCGGAAGATTGCGAGTTTCTCGGCGAGCTTGAGCGCCTTGCCGCAAGTCGGGAGCCCGAGCTGAACGAGAGAGGCTGCTCGCATGAGGCCGGCGGCGGGGAGTATCGCGAGCGCTGGGGCGTTCGCTGGGAATAGGGGCGCTTAGTATGTCATTCGGGGCTTGATTTTCAATTGCAATGAAGTTAGTTTAATAGGATTTTTGAAGCATCCGAAGTGCGGGGCGCTGAGTGGCGCCTCGCAAATTTGTCTGAATATATTCTGCACTTGATACTAAACTCCGATTAAAAACAATATATGTCAACAATCGCAGAACGGTCATGCCTATTCCCTACAAGACATTTGCTGTCTTTTGATGCACGAAAACACGGATGAACCTGTAGGGGCGAACAGTGTTGCCCCTAAACAAGCGATTTCCACAGATTCCAAATCTGCCGCACTTCGCGGGCGAACACTGTTCGCCCCTATACGAAATCCCGCAGAGGCAACTATCGGCAGGCGCCCTATCACGCCCCACCCTATATTGACTTTTTAAAGGGGAATAGTATAATATCCGCATTTGCTAATTTTTGTTACACAGGACATAATGTGACAAGATTTGCAGTGGTGCTATGGTAGAATCGTGATGGAAGAAGGAAGTGGGGGAAGGATAGCGAATGATAAAGAGCAACAGTGGATTTTCGTATGAATATAACGAGGGCGTGCTGCATTTGCGGCTCTGCGGGGAAATAGATCACCACAGCGCGGCGGGCTTGCGCGCCGACATTGACACGCTCCTATATAAAATAAGGCCGGTAAGATTGTTGTTTGACCTGTCGGCGGTTGGATTTATGGACAGCTCGGGGCTCGGGCTTATTATGGGCAGGTATTCGCTCATGCGTGAGCTTGGGGGAGTGATGGTTATACTCGACCCGACAGAGCCAATATCAAGGATACTTGAGCTTGCGGGAATTCGCAGAATTATTGCTGTTGAGAAAACTAAGGGGGAAGTCAAAAATGAAAAATAAAGGCTTTTCATCGGTTGTAAAAAATGAAATGCGACTGGTTTTACCGTCGCTGTCGGTTAACGAGGGCATGGCGCGCGCGGCGGCAGCCGCTTTTTGTGCGCAGCTTGACCCGGCAGCCTCCGAACTTGCCGACGTTAAATGTGCGGTGTCAGAGGCGGTCACCAACTGTATCGTCCATGCCTATCGCGACTGCGTCGGCCCGATATACATAACAATGAAGATCCTCGAAGGAAACAGCATAAAGCTTGAGGTGCGCGACCGCGGGTGCGGCATTCCCGATGTCAAAACCGCGCGCCAACCCCTCTATACCACCGATTCAACCGGCGAGCGGAGCGGAATGGGCTTTACGGTTATGGAGAGTTTTATGGACAAGCTCAGGGTCAGCTCAAAGGAGGGGCGGGGAACAAACGTGATTATGTATAAACGATTTGCCGGCAGAGGCGAGGTCATTACATAAAAACCAAACTGATGTCGGAGGCTGAAATGGGAAATGCGGCTGAGGAGCAGGATATTTATTCGCAAAACCGGGAACTGATAGAGAGGGCGCAGCTCGGAGATGAAGAGGCGGCCGAGAGGCTTGTCGAGCTTAACGGCGGGCTTGTTCGGAGCATTGCTGTGCGCTTTCGCGACAGGGGAACCGAGATTGAAGATTTGATCCAAATAGGAATGATAGGCATGATAAAGGCGATTCACTCCTTTGATATGACAAGGGGAACCGCCTTCTCGACCTATGCCGTTCCGCTCATTATCGGGGAGATACGGCGGCACTTGCGCGATGCGGGAATTATTAAAATAAGCCGGAACTATAAGAAAATTGGAATAGTCTTAATGCGCGAGCGAAGCCGGATTATTTCCGAGGAGGGAAGAGAGCCGCGCATTGGCGAGCTGGCAGCTCTCTGCGATGTCAGTATCGAGGAAGCGGCGGTTGCGCTTGATGCGATGAGCCCGGTTGCCTCTCTCTCCGACACAGTGTTCGGCGACGAGGGGATGACACTTGAGAACACAATAGCAGATGAGGATAACGAAATCGAGCGCCTCTCGGACAGCATTGCCCTCTCGCAGTCTATCTCAAAAATGCAGCCGCTCTGGCGCCGAATTGTACTGCTGAGATATTATCGAAATCTCACACAGCAAGAGACGGCAGACAGGCTCGGCCTGAGCCAGGTCAAGGTTTCGCGCGAGGAAAAAAAGATACTTGAATTTTTGCGCGGGGAAATGATTAACTGATTCTCATGCAAATATTAAAAAAAGCAGCCCCCTCCGGGCGCATATGCGCCCGGAGGGGGCAAGTTGTTATTTTAATCAATCATAATTGCTTCTTTTCTTTTTCTGAACCACTTTATAAACAATATATCCCGCAACAATAACTGCGACTACCGCAAAACCAATATAAATAGTATATCCTGCCGAGCCGCTCTCTATCTTCAGCTCCTCCCAAAGGCTGTTTATCATCTCAAGCCTCTGGTCGGACAGGTTCTGGAAGAAGGAAGTCGGAACGCCCACGGCGCTCGAATAGAGAATCTCCATAGCGTCCGGGTGAACAGAGGTGATATAGTCGATATACTCCTCAGATGAGGTAACAAGCGTGTTTGGCGTGGCATAATAGGTGTATTGGGCGTTTGCGGTTGCTATCTCTTTTTCAAGCATGAAGTTTATATAGCGCTCGGCTATCAGCTTGTTGCCCGACGATTCGGGAACGCACATCGCGTCTACAAAGATGTTAGTTCCCTCAGCCGGATAGTAGAAAGCGAGATCGTCGTTATCTTCGTACATTGCGAGGAAGTCTCCGGCGTAATAGGCTGAGATTGCCGCCGAGCCGCTCTTCATTTTGTTGTAAATCTCGTCCATGACATAGCCCTGAACTATCGCCTTTTGCTTCTTGAGCAGGTCAAGTGCTTCGCGCCATTCTGCCTCGGTTGCTTCGTTGACATCGTAGCCAAGGGCGTATAGAGCTGTGCCGAAGGCGTCACGCGAGTTGTTGAACTGAAGGATGTTGCCTCGATAATCTTCGTCCCACATAAGCGACCAGCTTCCGATGTTGTCCTCGTCGGTCTTAACCATGGAGGTGTTGTATATAACTCCTACCATGCCATAGAAATAGGGAACCGAGTAAAGATTATCAGGGTCGTAATAAGCACCCTCACCCTTGAAGCTTTCGTCGATATACTCATAATTTGGAATATTCTCAAAGTTCAGCTTTGCGAGCAGGTTCTCTTTGATTAGGCGCTCTATCATATAGTCTGACGGAATTATCACGTCGTATTTCGCCGCTCCGCTCTTGATTTTCGAGTACATATCTTCGTTGCTCGAATAGGTCGAGTAGTTGACGCTGATTTTTTCGCCGTAGGTCTCATAATAGTATTCCTCAAAGGCGGTGTTAACATTGAGTGAATCCTCGGAACCATCCGAGATATACTCGCCCCAGTTATAGACATAAAGGGTTGTTCCCGAGCTCATGTTGGCACACGAGGCAAGGCCTGCCGCCGACAGCACCAGGATAAAAAGGGCGGTAATAAGCGAGAGTGTTCTTTTCAATTCCTTACATCCTTTCTTAATGCTCTTAATGCCGAGAGTTTATTTTTTGAACCGATGTTACCGGCAAAATTAATAAAGAGTAGCATCACAAGAATCGCGAGTATCATAAGCGTGCAGAGCGCATACATACTGTATTTGACCTCGTGAGCGGTTTGATTGTAGATATACAGGGGCAGGGTTTGAAAATCGGGTGAGCTGACAAAATGGCTGATAACAAAATCGTCAAGCGACAGGGTAAATCCCATCATAAGCCCCGAGATAATACCCGGCAGAATAAAGGGCAGCTCAACCTTGAAGAAGGTTCCGGTGGGGGTGCAACCGAGGTCGAGCGCTGCCTCGGTGAGATTTTTGTCCATCTGCTTGAAGCGGGGGGACACAGAGAGAATGACATATGGGATATTGAAGGTGGTGTGGGCTATAATCATGGTTGTTCTGCCGAGCGGCGAGGCAAAGCCGGCTATTGCCGCAACGGCCACGAAAAGCAGCATCATAGAAACACCGGTTACAATATCAGGATTCATCATCGGAATGTTGGTAACAGAGGTGACAATAGTCTTCAGGTGTTTTTTCCTCATCCGGTCGATTCCGAGCGCCGCGAAGGTTCCGATAAGTGTTGCCAGAATCGATGAGGTGACGGCGAGAAAGAGCGAGTTTTTGAGCGAGTCGAAGGCTCGCGAGTCTTTGAAGAGCTGCTGATACCAGTAAAACGAAAATTCGGAATAATTATTAAGGCTCCCCGCGCGGTTAAATGAAAAGATAACGAGCAGGAGTATCGGCGCATAGAGCATGGCGAAGATAATCCACATATAAGATTTGGATAAAAATTTCATATCACGACACCTCCGTCCTGGTCGGAGAAGCGGTTCATCAGGGCTACCGATATGATAATCAGTATCATCATCACCAGCGAAATGGCCGCGCCAACGTGATAGGTTGCGGGATACTGGAACTGCCGCTCTATCGTGTCTCCGATAAGGTCAAAGGCGCCGCCGCCAAGCTTTTGCGATATATAGAAGGTGCTTATCGAGGGAACAAAGACCATCGTCACACCCGAGACAATTCCGGGAACCGACAGAGGAAGAATCACCCTGCCGAGCACCTGTATTCCGTTGCAGCCAAGGTCGCTTGCCGCTTCGATATATCGCTTATCCATTTTGGTCATGACAGTGAAGATCGGCAGCACCATATAGGGCAGAAAATCGTAAATCATGCCGAGGATAACCGCCCCGCCGGTTCCGATTATCTTAATCCTACCAATCCCTATCTTTTCGAGCAGTGCGTTTAGCAGGCCGCCGTTATCAAGCAGCGCCATGAGCGAGTATGTGCGGATAAGAAGACTTATCCACATCGGCAGCATGAGCAGTACAAGCAGCAGCTTCTGCGTCCGGGGTTTGGTTTTTGACATAATATATGCCAGGGGATAGCCGATTAAAAGGCAGATTGCGGTTGCGATAAAGGCAAAACTGACAGAGGTAAGGAATATATTTGAATAACTAGCAAGGTCGGCCATGTTGCTGAGTGTGAAGTTGCCGTTGGTGTCGGTGAAGGCGAAATAGAGAACGAAAAAAAGAGGTGCTATTATGAAAAGCGCCGCCCAGACCAGATGCGGCGCTGCCGCGGCTCTCTCAAGAATTGATTGTTTTTTCATTTTATTTTTATACCTCATCTCCCGCTTCGGGCTCGCTCTCCCCGTTTAAATCCGAGAGGTGCTCGAGCTCCTCGCTGAAGGAGGAATAATCGCCGAATTGGTTTGAGAACTTAGATTTTTTCATGACATGGATGGCGTCGGGCTGGATGAATATTCCGACAGTTTCCTCGGGGGCAACATAGTCGGTCGTTTGAATCATCCATTTGAAGCCGCCGATGTCGACGATAATTTCATAATGTACTCCCTTGAAGGTTACCGAGGTGACGGTGCCTGTCAGCATACCGTCCTCAACCGAAACGACATCAACGTCTTCCGGGCGAACGACAATATCAACCGGCTCATTCTTCCCGAATCCCCTGTCAAGGCATTTGAAGATGTGGCCTGAGAATTTCGCCTTGAAGTCGTCGAGCATCAGACCGTCTACAATATTGCTCTCGCCGATAAAGTCTGCGACAAAAGCGTTTACCGGCTCGTTGTAGATATCGACCGGCGAGCCTATCTGCTGAATACAGCCCTCGGCCATGACAACAACCGTGTCTGACATTGAGAGGGCTTCTTCTTGGTCGTGTGTAACGTATATAAAGGTTATATCGGTTTCCTGTTGAATGTTCTTCAGCTCGTTCTGCATATCCTTGCGGAGCTTGAGGTCGAGCGCGCCGAGCGGCTCGTCAAGCAGGAGCACTTTGGGATTATTGACAAGCGCCCGCGCTATTGCCACGCGCTGCTGCTGTCCGCCCGACAAGGTGGATACCCCGCGCTTCTCAAATCCGCGCAGGTTGACAAGCGCCAGCATGTCCTTTACCTTTTTTCGTATTTCGGCCTCTCCCAGCTTCTTTATCCGAAGGCCAAAGGCGATATTTTCAAAAACATTGAGATGGGGAAAGAGCGCGTATCTCTGAAAAACTGTGTTGACCTGGCGCTTGTATGGCGGCAGGTCGTTTATCATTTTGCCGTCGAAAAATACTTCACCCTCGTCCGGCGTTTCAAAGCCTCCGATAATTCGGAGCGTGGTGGTTTTCCCGCATCCTGACGGGCCGAGCAGGGTGATGAATTCTTTATCGTGTATGTCAAGGCTTATGTTATCAAGCACCGTCTCACCGTCAAAAGATTTTGAAATTCCCCTGAGCTTTATGAGCGTTGTTTCTTCTCTCATTTCGCATAAAAACTCCTATAGTTTCAAGTCTTGGACACGCGCGGGAAACACCTCTAACTTAAAAAACGGATATGTGTTTCCCTCAACATATATCCTCTGTGCCATTATATCAGAAAATACAGAAATTGCAATATATTTTGCGAAAAATAAAATAATTATTGCAGGCGAAAGAGAATTCCTGATAAGCTTCATGCAGGACATTATTCTTGACTTGTTCACCTTTCCTATCTTGAAAAGGTTCCCGAATCAAGAAATAGTTCGGCGAAAAGAGCCGAGGAAAAGACAAAGAGGGCGAGCGAAGAGCCAACGCGTAGCATGAGATAGAGCGACATTACCCAGATGAGGAGAACCGAGAAGAAAGAGAGCGTGTTGGTGATTTTCTCGGCGGTATAGATGCCGATTATGGGAGCGGCGATGCAGATTAACATTCGACCGCCGTCGAAATTTTTGATGGGCAAAAGGTTGAGCAGAGCAAGAAAAAGCGAGGCGATGGCGAAAAAAAGTACATATTTGAGCTTTTCGGGACTGCCGAAGTTTCTGTATATGTAGTAGGCCGCACCCCCGGTGAGAAGATTGAGAGCGGGGCCGGCGGCGCATAGGAGCCATTCGCGCTTGTATGAGTAAAGCGGAACGGCAAGGCCGAGCCGCACCCCGAGCAGGTTGACCGAAAAGCTGCCGACCCGAACGCCGAGCAGGGCGGCCGCGACGAGGTGCCCGACCTCGTGCACGGCGGCCGCCGCCAGAGCAATCATAGTATAGGCGCTGTTGTCGCCGAAGATGAGGACAAGCAGCATTAATATTCCGAAAATACTGATTCTAAGCTTGATTTTCAATATATTGTACCCGCAAAAACGCATCCTACAAAATCGAGCGGGTCGGTCGGCAGGCCTTCGACCCGAATTTCAAAATGAAGGTGGGCACCGGTCGAGCGACCGGTGCTGCCGGCGACGGCTATACTGTCCCCGGCCTTGACAGTGTCTCCAACGGTGGGAAGCAGGGTGTCGCAGTGGGCATAGAGTGATTCATAACCCTCGTGCTCTATTATAATATGGTATCCATAGCTTGGGTCGAAGCCGGTATAGGTGACAGTTCCGTCGGCGCAGGCAAGTATATCCCGGCTCTTTGAAGCCGAGATGTCTATTCCGCGGTGAAACTCATAGGTCGGCTCTTCTCCACTTGCGGGGTCGTAGAAGGGGTTGATCCGGTAGGAGAAAAGAGAGGTGATGTTCCCGTCGAGCGGAAAGACAATGGCGGCCGAGGGAGCGGCGGCAGGGGTGTCGACGGGCGGCTCGGTGAAGTCGGTATCAGAGGTGGAATCTGTGTCGGCCGGGTCGGTTGAGATTATATTGTCGGCGCAATCTTCTTCGGAAAGCGATGACAGAGGCCGGGCAGAGGTGACGGTTATATAGCAGGTAAGAGCAATAAGCATTGCGAGGATGGTGAAGAAAGCGAGAAAATATTTATTGTCATGAAAAGGGTCGCTTTTAGACATATCCGAAATTCTCCTTGTCTGTCATTATAACTATTATAACGCTTACTATTTATATGCAGAAAAGTATAAAACAATACATATGGCAGACTTGAATAAAGGGTGTCTGTGTGGTATAATATATACGCTGGCAGCTTTTGCAAAAAGCTGCTATGTCGCAAAGGCGAGGTAGCGCCCGGGAGAAATTCACTTGCGACTATGGTATAATGTACACGCTGGCAGGTTTCAAAGAAGCCTGCGATGTCGCAACGGCAAAGTAACGCCCGGGAGAAATTTACTTGCGACTATGGTATAACAATGAAAAGGAATAATGGAGGATGATTTTGAAAGATATCGACTGGGTGTTTTTTGACCTCGGGTACACACTGATAAACGAGGACGGCTCGCACGCAATACGAATGTCCGCAGCCCTTGAGGAGCTTGCCGGGCGGGGAATAGAAGTGTCGCCCGAGGAATTTATAATTGAGGCTAAAAAACACGGAGCTAAAGGAAAATCACCGATGATAGGCGCGGCAAAAAGCTTTGGAACAACGGTTCCTCGATATACCCCGGATTACGAGGAGCCCTATCCCGATGCCGAGAGCGCACTCACCAGAATCGGGCGGCGATATAAAGTTGGAATAATCTCAAATCAAACCCCTGGAACAGCCGGAAGATTGATAAAATACCGAATCTCCGAATATTTCGATGCAGTTTTCGCGTCTGATGAGGTAGGACTGCACAAGCCTGCCGTGGAATTTTATGAATATGCGCTCAAGGAAACCAAATGCCCCCCCTCCCGCGCACTTATGGTCGGCGACAGGCTCGACAACGATATCCGCCCGGCAAAGCTCACCGGCATGAGGACGGCGCGAATAATGCGGGGAATGTTTGTTGATATGGTGCCTGCCGACGAATCCTCAAAGCCCGATATCACAATAAACGGGCTTGATGAGCTTGCTGATTTGCTCGGATGCTAAGGCGCACACTTTTACTTAAAAAATTTGACAGAAAAATCTTGGGGATTCTATTGACAATCACCTGACCGCCTGATATAATGATGATAACAGGATAAGAACAACGCAGAGCGGCGCGACATAGCATCCCGAAAGAAATTCGGGGCAGGTATCATGGCGTCGTTTGGCAAGGTGGCTGGCTTGAGATATAAATCTTTCAAGCGGTGGGTTTTGTGAATTTGGAACTGCTAAGGCCGGTAACTCGGCACATGCGAACCGGCACAATTCACACGCCTCTCAGAAAGGAATGGTGTTTAGTGTGAACCTGCAATTAAACGAAAGCTTAATACCCGGAACCATACTTGACAGAAAAAAGATGGGGAATGTAACCGGTCTTGAATTCCTGAAGAAGATTTTCTATATCACCGACGGTATAATGCTCGCGCAGATCCGCGAGATATCGGGGATTGACGGTTCAACCCTTCAAAACTGGACAAAGCGCGGATGGGTTGAGAACTCAAAGCTGAAAAGATACAGTATAGATCAGCTCGCGCATATACTTATTATAAATATGCTGCGTTCATGTATGCAGCTTGACAGAATTGCGTTTATAATAAGGTATATAAACGGCAGCTCGGCCGACAGGAGCGACGACATAATCAGCTATTCCGAGCTTTATGACTTTATCTGCCGCCTGCTTGATTGCCTTATGCTTGGCGACGATCCCGAACCCACGCTTCAGTCGGCAATTCGGAAGGTTACCGCTGGATATGAGGAGAAGGTGAGCGGCGCGCGCCGCCGGCTTGACACGGCGCTTGAGATTATCATCACAGCCTATTATTCGGCGCTGATTAAAAAGAGCGCCGACGAGAAACTTGAGGCGCTCATGAACAAAAGATGACGCGCAACATTCAAAAACAGCGAACAAAAAACAATATCAGAGATAGCCGTCGCGCGGCGGCATGGGGGTAAATATGGCAAACTGGTGGAACTCGCTAATCCTTGCGCAGCAGATATTGGCGCTTATCGCCATACCTTCTACGCTTGTCCTTTTGATTCAAACGGTGCTGCTCCTGATAGGCTTTGGAGACAGCGACGGAGACGATTTTGATGACGCTGGCTACGCGGGCGATATTGATGCCGGCGACGACGGACTCTCGCTTTTCTCGATAAGAGGAATTATGACAATGCTCGCCGTTATGGGTTGGAGCGGAATGGCTCTGCTTGAGACTTCGCTGCCAGAAGGCGTGTCGATATTTTTGGCGATTGTATTCGGTATTATTATGCTCTTTTTGATGGCTTTTAGCATGAAGGCGGTGTCAAAGCTTCAGTCCTCGGGCAATATCGACATCGGAAACGCGGTTGGCAAGGTAGCTCAGGTTTATATTCCGATAGCACCGAGCGGTAGCGGAGCGGGCAAGGTGACCATTACGATACAGGAAAAATATTCGGAATTCAATGCCATTACAACCGCGAATCAAACCCTGAGGACAGGGTCGTATGTCAGGGTGGTTGCGGTTGACGATTCGGGAACGCTCGTGGTTGAGCCGCTTGGCGGAGAAAAAAATGAGCGGGGCTGAGCCGGCGAATCTCGCCGGCCGGGATTGCGCGCGAAAAGCCGCGCGCCGGGGAATAGAAACCTAAATTGCGCAAAAACTAATTACATATGAAAGGACAGAAACAATGACACACAACTTTTTACTTTCCGCCAATGGCGAGGGTCTGTCGTCATCGCTCGTTATGCTTGTGATCGTGATTGCGCTTGTGTTTGTAACCTTCTTGATTGTTTTGGCGTCGCGTTATAAAAAATGCCCGTCAGACAAAATCATGGTTATTCACGGCAAGCTAAAACCAAACAAGGACGGTACTCAGCGCTCGTCAAAGTGTATACACGGTGGCGCAGCCTTTGTGATACCGGTGCTCCAGGCATACGATTATCTTGACCTGACCCCGCTGTCTATCCCGGTAGACCTTACCAACGCACTCTCACACCAGAATATCCGAGTTGATGTTCCCTCAAGATTTATGGTCGGTATATCAACCGAGGTGGGGGTTATGCAAAACGCCGCCGAGCGGCTTCTCGGACTAAAACTGGTCGAGATTCAGGAACTTGCCAAGGACATTATTTTTGGTCAGCTAAGGCTTGTCATTGCCACAATGGATATCGAGGAAATCAATACCGACCGCGACAAGTTCCTTGATGCCGTGTCGGGAAACGTTGAATCCGAGCTTAAAAAGATTGGTCTGCGGCTTATCAACGTTAACGTTACCGATATTAACGACGAGTCGGGCTATATAGCGGCGCTCGGAAAAGAAGCGGCCGCAAAAGCGATTAACGATGCGAAGGTTTCGGTTGCTCAGGCCGACAGAGACGGCTCCATCGGAGCCTCAGATGCCGAGAGAGATCAGAGAATTAAGGTTGCCAAATTCAATTCCGAGGCGATAACCGGCGAGAACGAGGCGAAAATCAAGGTGGCCGAGTCGGACGCTAACCGTCGCGAGCGCGAGGCCGAATACCTCAAGCGTGCGATAGCCGCCGAGAATATTCAGGCTGCGAAGGCGAAAGAAGAGTCTTACGCGGCGCAGCGCGAGGCCGAGAATGCCAGAGCCACGCTTGAGAAGGCGAGCCAGGAGGCCGACATTATCGTCAAGGCCGAGATCAGAAAGAAAGAGTTAGAGCTTCAGGCCGAGGCTGAGGCAGAGCAGATAAGGCGAAAGGCGCGAGGCGAAGCCGACGCAATCCTTATGAAGATGGACGCACAGGCAAAGGGTATGCGCGAGGTGCTAATCAAGCAGGCCGAGGGCTTCGAGCAGCTTGTCAAGGCGGCGGGCGGCGGAGCCAACGAAGCTATCAAATATATGATTGCAGAAAAGCTTGAGGAGCTCACCAAAATTCAGGTTGAGGCTATCAGGAATCTTAAAATCGATAAAATCACCGTTTGGGACTCAAACGGCGCAGGCAGTGCCGACGGAAAGACAACAACGGCTAATTTCCTCTCGGGCATAATGAAGGCAGTTCCCCCTCTTAACGAAATGTTTGATATGGCGGGAATGAAGCTCCCCGAATATCTCGGCAAGCCGGCTGAGGAAGCGGGAGATGGGGAAAAGTAAGACTAATTCCCGATTAAAAGCCAAAGGATATAAAAACACCTTGGGGGAACCTTTTTTGAAAGGTTCCCCCGCGTCTGTTTATAAAAGCTACACGCCTATCTCCTCGTATATCTCCATCAGCCTATCCTCAATCTCGTTTTTACAAAGGTCAATCTCGGCCGCCCGCTTGTAGTCGCTCGCGGCACTGCCGTAAAGCTCTGCATCAAGGCGCTCAAGCTCGGCTTCAAGCTCGGCGGCCTCAAGCGCAAGCCGCTCCATCCTCCTTGCCTTTCGCCGCTCGTCGGCGAGGGCTTTTTTATTTCTTAAATAAGCCTCTTTATTTGAGCTTATAACCTCCCGGCATCGGCTTTCCTCAGCCGAACCCAAAGCAGCTCTTCTTTCTTTTTCGCGGCAAAGCTCGGCAAAGCCATCTCCGATCTGACTGATTCTGAAGTCGAGAATGTCGCCCTCAAGGCCCGCCCCGGGCTTCATGTCAAGTATTCGGGTTGCGAGTTTGTTTATCAGATAGCGGTCGTGCGAGACGACAAGGACTGTGCCGTCAAACTCCGAGAGCGCCCTCTCAAGGGCCTCGCGCGAGTCTATGTCAAGATGGTTTGTTGGCTCGTCAAGAATTAAGAAATTCATGTGTGATAGAATTAGCTTAGCAAGTGTCAGGCGCGCACGTTCGCCGCCGCTGAGTATCGCGACCGACTTGGAAACATCGTCTTGGGTAAAGCGAAAGAGACCGAGCGTATTCCGGATGCTCGCCTCAGGAAGAGTAGGGTATGCATTCCAAAGCTCGTCGAGCACTGTGTTCTCATCGGTCAGGTTCTGGTTTGCCTGATCATAATAGCCGATATCGACATTGTATCCCGCCTCAATCCGTCCGGCAAGCGGCTCGATTATCCCCAATATTATCCGCAGGAGCGTTGATTTCCCGCAGCCGTTAGGCCCGGTGATAAAGACGCGCTCACCCTTTTTGATAAGAAAATTAACATCTGAAAATAAGACCTTTTCGCCATATCCTCCCGACAGACTCTCGGCGGTTAGCACGTCGTTGCCGCTTGAGGCGGCTTTGGTGAATTTTATCCTTACCGGCCTCGGGGCTTCTTTGGGACGCTCAAGCTTTTCCATTTTGTCGAGCAGTTTTTGGCGGCTCTCGGCGGCTATTATGTTTCGCTCTCGATTCCACGCGCGCTGCTGGGCGATATATGCCTCCTGCCGTGCTATCTCGCGCTGCTGCTCGCGGTAGTGTTTTTCATAAACCCTTCTGTCGAACTCACGCTGCTCCATTGAGCGGGTATATCCGCCCGAATAGAGCTTTGCGCGGCAGTGCTCGATAGCAAGGGTTTTATTTGTCACGCGGTCAAGAAAATACCGGTCGTGCGATATTATCAAGAGGCATTTGCGGTAGGACGAGAGAAAATTCTCAAGCCAGCCGAGTGTTTCGATGTCAAGGTGATTTGTCGGCTCATCGAGCAGGAGTATATCGGGCTCGCGCGACAGCTGGCGGCAGAGGGCAAGGCGGGTGCGCTGACCGC
The DNA here is from genome assembly GCA_050309735.1 of Eubacteriales bacterium. Taxonomy (GTDB): domain Bacteria; phylum Bacillota; class Clostridia; order Oscillospirales; family CAG-272; genus UMGS1002. Next base: position 40,393 of record JBNRMS010000068.1, on the reverse strand, counting down.
CGCTCAGAGTAGACAGCGGCCGGCCGGCAGACTCTGCGTCAAACCCCATCTTCTCAAGGATTGAAAAGCTACGTCCGCGAAACTCAAGCCCGCCGTCTGCGATGAAGCGCTCATTAAGAGTGGCATACTCGGCGGCAAGTGCAGACAACTGGTTCTGCGAGAAGTCTTTTCTTTGCATTAACCTCTCAAGCTCGCTAAGGCGCGCCTCTGCCGCAAGCAGGGCGGGGAAGGCTGAATACATCTGTTCGAGTGGGCTGTCGCCTCCTTCGGGCGAGATGTCAAGGGCGCCGTCCTGCGTGAGTATTCCTATTGTCTTATCCTTTGATATAAAGACGCCGCCCTCGCTTGGCTCGATTTCTCCTGTGATGATTTTAAAGAGGGAGGATTTTCCGCAGCCGTTTACACCGACAATTCCAAGCTTATCGCTCTCATCAAGCGAGAAGGATATTTTCTCAAGAATTGTCGTCGTGCCAAAGGAGAGCGATATATCGTTGAGCGAGATTACTATCATTTTTTATATGGCCATACCTTTCGTACAAAGCCGACTTGGTTCCTTTGTATAAAAACATATGTTCTTAAAGGGCAGGAAACAGACGGTTATTTGTATAATCCAACAAATATTTACCCGAAGCCCATAGGCATATTGACAAAATGATCTTTGGCGGGTATAATTATTTCCATAAGAAGAACAATTGTTCGCTCGTTTGTCCGGAAACAGAAACGAACAAGCCAGATTCATTGTGAGAGGCGGAAAAACCGCTGAGGTGACCTAATAGAACACCCGACTGCAATGATTGTGCCGAGCGGAGGAGGGCGGGTTTATTTGTTGCGACAGGGCGTGCTGACACGCCTAAAATAGATTATATTGTACGTATCGTTTTTTGTCAATAGTATCAATAGTTCAAATGCCAGAGTATGCAACCAAATAAAAGCAGGGGGAAGAGCCGGACATGATGAAAATTAGTGCCGCCGCGGCAGAGACTGCGGAATTTCTTGAAAATTATCGTTTCGGACGAAAGATGATTGAGATAAATAAATACGAAAAAGAATTTTTCAATGAAAGCGAGTACGAATCGACCGACACTGTTATTGGTGAGGACGACGAAGCATATATCAAGGCCAAAATGTTTGAGATAAAGCGATTTATCACCTCGCTTCCGCCCGACGACCGCAAGCTTTTTCTGTACTATCATTACATAAAATGTCAAACTGTCGAGCGCTGCGGCGAGCTTTTGCATATTTCGCGCCGGAGCGCCTTCAGGCTCAAGCGCTCCTCGCTTGAGTACGCGGCAATAAAGCGCAAGAGTTATACGGGCTCGACCGGAGTGGTGCATGAATAATATAAATTGGTCATGAAATAATAAATGATAGGCTGGCACATGAGTGTTTGCAAGGTGATGCCCATGAGTTACAGAAGCGTTTTAAAAAAAATTATAGGAGTTTTGAATGGATAAAAATAAAGTTATACGGACGGCCGGAGCGGTTGCGGTGGGACTGGCCGCGGCGGGAGCTATTGGCCTTATGGCCGGACAGGCAATGAAAGGATACGATAAAAAGCCGGCGGGCACTCGGAAGGGCGGCAATACCGGCGACCGAACAAGACAGCCGCCTGATATGTCGGAAGAAACGCGGGACAGTATAGTCGAGGTGGTTTGGCGCGAGAGCGGTCTTGCTTGAAGTAGCGCCGGCCGGACGCTCGCTCCTTCCGGAATGTTAATAATGCGGTCACAGAATAGCAATAGTAGGTCAACAAATTAATACTAAAATTGGACTTGATCTTTTATTTGCACCCAAAATCCTCCCTCGCCGCTCTCTGTTATAGGGGCGGGGGAGGTGCACAGACCGTGAATTTATCGGCCTCCCACACCGCTCAGACCGAGCAGGGAAAGAAGGGCATCGTGTGCTCTGTTTCGGGAGATTAGCTTGAAAGAAAGCTTTTCTTTCAAGCACCGGGATTTTCGCCATTGCGGCGCACAATATGGCTGCATAAAGCTCGGTTATCAGAAAGGTATGGTTATTAATATGGCAAAGTATGACGGAATTCTTTTATGCTCGGATTTTGACGGAACGCTTTTTTGTGGCGACAGCGTTTCGGATGAAAACAGTCGGGCTATCAAATATTTTCAGGAAAACGGAGGGCTGTTTACGATTATCACCGGGCGCTTCCCCGAGTCGCTGGCAAGGTATTACGACCGCTTCATGCCAAACACCTATGTGGCCGGGTTAAACGGCGCTGTGATTTTCGACCCTATGACCGGACGGTGTGTTTATTCGGGCGAAATGCCCGAGGGCGCGCAGCGGTTTGCCGAGCGGATATTCCTTGAGAATTCCGAAATCACAAAAATTGGTTTTCATTCCTTTGATACATATTACCCCTTCACCCGGATAAGCTGGCAGGAGGATATAAAAATTGACGGGCTGACAAAAATAATATTTATTGTCGACGAGGAAGACAGCCAACGAATGTCCGAAAAGATAAGAGACCTTGCAGACCCTGGGATATACAGTGTTGCTCGAAGCTGGAGTACCTGTGTTGAGCTTTTGAACAAAGAGAATACAAAGGGGCGCGCTGTGCGGAGGCTGACAAGACTGCTCGGCAGCAGAGTAGAGAAGCTTATCTGTGTTGGAGATCATGAAAACGATATATCTATGATTCTCGAGGCCGATATAGGATATGCTGTTGCAAACGCAACCGAATTGGCGAAAAACGCCGCAGACCGCATCACGGTTTCAAACCAAGACCACGCCATAGCCCATATTATTTCTGAATTGTGATGTGGAGTTAGTAAATAAGCTGGGCGATATAAAAAATAGTTTGGGGGAACTTCAGGAAGTTCCCCCAAAAGTATCCGATTTGCAAATTTTTATATAATCTATTGACAAAATGAAGTGATGTGGTATAATTATTTAACGTTGCACATGCAACTAATGTTCGCAAATAAATCAAGGAGGTAGGATATGCCCTCTTTCATGAGAAAAATCAACATCATCGGGCGCTGCGCGATAATATATCGTTCAGTTAATCTCAAGGATATAGAACTTTCGGGTGTTCATCACAGTTATATTCTAACACTGTGCCGCCGTCCGGGAATGTCGCAGGAGCAGATAGCAAGACACATTTATATCAACAAAAGCAATGTTACACGGCATCTGACACAGCTTGAGAAGAGTGGTTTTATCGAGCGCCGCCAGAGTGAAAGAGATAAAAGGATGCTGCTTGTTTACCCGACAGAAAAGGCCTTTGGTGTGCTGCCTCGAGTGCTCGAAGTTATCCGCGGCTGGAATAGTTATCTGACGGCAGATTTCAGCGAAGAGGAGATAGAGCAGTTTAATTCGATGCTTGCGCGGATTGCAGAGCGAGCGACGACGGCTGTAAATAAAGAATTTGAGGATAAACAAGAACTACCATGAAATTTTTAATGCGGTACTTAAGACCCTTCTATAAGCGCATGACCGTTGGTTTTATCATCAAGATATCCGGAACGGTCATGGAGCTTTTTATACCATATATATTAAGCCATATAATTGATAGAGTTGTACCTCTGAGAAGCGTCGGCAGGATAGTGCAGTGGGGCGTTTTGATGATAGCCTGCGCTTTTGTCGGCGTCTTTTTGAACGTTGTTGCAAACAGAATGGCCGCGCGTGTGGCGAAAGATGCTTCCGAGCTTATCCGGCGAGACCTTTTTGCTAAGACTATGCAACTCTCGGGCGCTCAAATCGACCGATTTACCGTTCCGAGCCTTGAGTCACGCCTGACGTCGGATACATATTACCTGCACCACTTTATAGGAAGTATGCAGCGCATGGGGGTAAGAACCCCTATATTGCTGTTAGGCGGGCTTGTTATAACGCTTGTTATCGACTGGCGTCTGGCTGCTGTTATGTTCTCGGTGCTTCCCTTTATTACCATTGCGATTTATCTGATTTCAAGGCGAGGAATACCGCTCTACACAGAGGTTCAGCGCTCGGTTGACCGAATGACGCGGGTAGTGCGCGAGGATGCACAGGGAATCCGGGTCATAAAAGCGCTCTCAAAGACAGATTACGAGCGCCGCCGTTTTGACAAAGTTAACCTCGAATTGGTCGAAAACGAGCAGAGAGCCGGCATCGCGATGGCGGCCTCAAACCCGATTATGACCTTTCTGATGAACCTGGGTATTGTGGCTGTGGTTTTCATGGGGGCGCTGCTTGTTAACAAAGGGCTCTCGTTGCCCGGTCGAATTATCGCCTTCACACAGTATTTCACGCTGATTTCAATGGCGATGATGAGCATAACCCGGCTTTTTGTGATGTACACAAAAAGCTCGGCATCTGCTAAGCGAGTTGCCGAGGTGCTTGAATGTGGCGAGGAGCTTCCGATTCTGCCCGAGTCCTCAAGTCCGCGCATAGCCGTGGGGGATGAAGATTATATAATTTTCGACAAGGTTTGCTTCTCATACAAAAAAGCTAAAAATAATCTGACAGATATCAGCTTCCGCGTCGCGCGCGGCGGCTCGCTCGGAATTATCGGCGCGACCGGCTCGGGAAAGTCTACAATACTGCGTCTTCTCATGCGCCTTTATGATGCCGATTCGGGCACTATCCGAATTGACGGGCGCGACGTCCGCACAATTCCCGCCGACGAGCTGCACTCGATTTTCGGGGTGACCCTTCAAAACGATTTTCTCTTTGCCGATACGGTTGAGGAGAACGTGCGCTTCGGACGGGATATCTCCCGCGAGGAACTTGAGCGTGCAGCCGAGATGGCACAATCGTCTGAGTTTATTCATAAATTCGCCGATGGCTGGGAGCACCGTCTGACCTCAAAGGGAACAAATATCAGCGGCGGCCAAAAGCAACGCCTATTAATTACCCGCGCACTGGCTTCAAGGCCGGATATACTGCTGCTTGACGACAGTTCCTCGGCGCTCGACTATAAGACAGACTCGCAGCTTCGGCGTGCGATAGCGGCCTCGGATGACCCGACGACGATTATCGTTGTCGCTCAGCGGATAAGCTCGGTTATGAATTCGGATCTTATCATAGTCCTTGACGAGGGTGAGATAATCGGAATGGGCAGCCACGATGAGCTGATGGCGGGCTGCGATGTTTACCGTGAGATCAGCGTCTCACAGATGGGAGGTGCGTTTCTTGAATAATCCGGGTATGTTCTCGGGCGGCGGCGGTGGCGGTGGGATGGGGCGCTCGCGCTCGCTCAACAGCGCGAGCCAAGATCAGAAAATCGATAAACAGACAAAGTCAAAAATACTCATGCGGCTCGCCGGATATATGGCAAGGCATAAATGGCTTGTTCTCCTTGCATTCTCGCTCATGATCATTTCAAATCTCCTCTCGCTTGTAGGACCTAAGCTCTCGGGAAAGGCGATTGACGCCATTGAACTTGGCCGGGGCGCGGTTGACTTTGAGAGGGTCTATTATTACTGCGGGTTGATGCTTGCCTTCTACACAATATCGGCTATTCTCTCATACATACTTGCCATTATAATGATTCGCTTGGGGCAGAAGATAATATATCGGATGCGAAAGCAGATTTTCGACCGGTTGACCGAGTTGCCGGTCAGCTATTTCGACACACATCAAACAGGCGAAATTATCAGCCATATTTCGTATGATGTTGATACGGTAAACGCATCGCTCTCGCACGACCTTCTTCAGGTCTGTGCGAGTGTCATAAGGGTTGTCGGCTCGCTTATCATGATGATAACAATATCACCCGCGCTTATCTTGATTTTTGTTGTCACGGTGCCGATTTCGATTATGTTTACAAGATACAAGACAAAAAAAATAAGACCGCTGTTCAAATATCGGTCGATGAAGCTCGGGATGCTCAACGGCTATGCCGAGGAGATGCTCTCGGGTCAGAGAAGTATTAAGGTTTACGGTCGGGAGGAGGTAATCTCAGGGCGCTTTAACGCGCGAAACAAGGAGGCGGTCGACGCCTATTTTAAGGCCGACTACCAAGGGGCGATAATTGGCCCGGGCGTTAACTTTATCAACAATCTTTCAATCGCCCTTGTGACTATTTTCGGCGGCATTTTCTTTATGCTCTCGCAGGCGGGAAGTATCGGTGCGTCCTCGCTTTTCTTTATAACTCTGGGCGGCGTGTCGTCCTTTGTGCAGTATTCGCGCAGATTTGCCGGCCCGATAAATGAGTTTGCCAATATCCTGAGCGAACTCCAGTCGGCCATTGCCGCCGCCGAGCGGGTTTTCCGCATTATCGACGAGAAGGATGAGGACCAGGTCAGCGCCGAGCGCCCTTCAAACGCCGGATATACCGGCTCGGAGGTGCTTGAGAATGTAAAGGGACTGGTCGGACTTGAGCATGTCAAATTTGGTTACAACCCTGATAAAATCATACTTCACGACCTATCGATTGAAGCAAAGCCGGGAAGCACCGTTGCCATTGTCGGGCCGACCGGCGCGGGTAAGACGACAATAATTAACCTGCTCATGCGTTTTTACGACGTTGACGCAGGCAGGATTACGGTTGACCGAAAGGAAATCCGCAATCTGACGCGCGAGAGCCTGAGAACCTCCTATACAATGGTGCTTCAGGACACATGGCTTTTTGGCGGTACAATATATGAGAACATCACCTACGGCAAGGAGGATGCGACGATGGAGGAGGTAGTCGCCGCGGCAAAGGCGGCTAAAATTCATTCCTTTATCGAGTCTCTCCCCGACCAATACGACACTCTTCTGACAGACGACGGAATCAACATCTCAAAGGGTCAAAAGCAGCTTATAACGATAGCCCGCGCGATGCTTCCGAAATCGTCTATGCTCATTCTTGACGAGGCGACCTCGAATGTCGACTCGCGCACAGAGATTAAGATTCAGGAGGCAATGCGCTCGCTGATGAAGGGGCGCACCTGCTTTGTGATTGCGCACCGGCTCTCAACGATACAGAACGCAGATATAATTCTTGTCGTCAAGGACGGAAACGTGATAGAGCAGGGAAACCACGAGGAACTGATGGCGCAAGAAGGCTTTTACAGCTCGCTATACAATTCTCAGTTTGATTAACATATTAAAAAACGCGCCGGGGAAACTTCATATGAAGTTTCCCCGGCGCACTTTTTGTTATTAGTCAATATCCTCATAGACCGTCTCGGGCGGTGTTTCGAGTGCGTTTGGGTTTTCAACCAGCTTTTTGAACATTTTAAAAGCCGAGGCATAGTAATAGCCGTCGCAGATTCTCTCGTCGGTTACTGCCTTCAGGTCAATATATTTGCGTTTGAAGACATTGCCCTCCGAGTCAAGCTCATTAACCGTTCTTTTGGCGCCATATGCCAAAAAGACCGGAAGATTGCCGAAGTCGTAGATATGGTGATATATCGGGCGGATGCCGAGCGAACCCATGCTCGTGATAATCATAGAGCCGTGGAAGGGGCTGAGATTGGTAAGTTTTCTGGGCAGCCAGCCGAAATAATCAAGAAAGAAAAGCAGCTTGACAGTCCAGCGCAGAAAAAGTCCAGGTATGAAGGTAAACGCTTTTGCAAGCCTATCAAATGAGCTGGTGTCGCCTAACTTTGAGTTCTCGACAACCGCACGGTTGAATTTTTCATAAACATCGTCGACCGTGTCTGTCGGTTCAAAAACCACTTTAATACAGGTGTCGGGAGTGTCAAGCGCCATTGTGCGCTTGATGGTCATGATAACCGAAATCTCGTTGCGGGCGAAGACTTTCTGGCCGCTCACAAAGCGGTTTATCGCCGGGCGCTGCGAGATAGTCCTTACATAGGCCGCTAAAATCACATGGAGGAAGCCGAAATTTGTCTTACCCTCCTTGATTTTGCGCCGGCAGAAGGCATCGGTTTTGGCAATATTGAAGCTATCTGCGAAGGTGTTGCAGGCGTCTGAGCGCCTTGCCATGATATAGGGCATCACCGCGTTCATAGGGGAGAGTGTGCGGAGGCGGCGGCCGTCTTTTCTGTCTCCCAGCCTTCTCCTCCTTTTTTTGACCGGAGAGGGGGGAGCGGTGGCCGCGAATGTCTCGGTCGTGGTCGTTTTCTTATCGGTGTCGGTCATAATCTCGGTCATTCCTTTGCTATATTTATCGGCAGAAACCCGCCGCTCACCTCTCCGGACTTTGCTTGCGCTAAGATAATTCAACGCCAAAAATATAGGCGTGCCGAGGTATGTTCTGCCTTTGCTCGGTTACAGACCGGATTTATTAGTGTTAAGCGGTTAGCTGCGTGATATACTTATTTATATGCCGGACTTTTATTCGATGAGGTCATTTTATCACATCGCCATATAAATTACAAGGCTTATCATATAGAAAAACGCATATGTGACAGTTGGATCGGCAATAATCAATTTGAAACCGATTAGGGAGAGTGCCGAGAATGGAGAAACCGCTGATAAAACAGGCCGCAGCCATACCGAATCTATTCGGATACTTAAGAATATTGCTGATTCCCGAATTTGTGTGGCTCTGCCTTATCGGAGAGAGGTATGCCGCGCTTTTTGTGCTGGCGCTCTCGGCGGCGTCTGATATGCTTGACGGACGCGCTGCGCGCGGTCTTGAGATGATAACCCCGCTCGGTAAAATCCTTGACCCGGCGGCTGACAAGCTGACCCAGATTGCCGTTATCTGCTGCCTTGCGGCCACCGAGCGCCGGGTTATATTTCTCCTTGTGATACTTGCGGCAAAGGAACTAAGCGCTCTTGTCTGCTCGGTGGTACTGCTGTACTCGGGAGGGCAGCCCTTCAGCTCGCTGTGGTTTGGAAAACTGTCTACCGGGGCGCTCTATGTCTATTCGGGCTTGCGGCTCGCGCTGCCGCATGATGAGAAAAGCATTCTGTGGATGACCGGTGCCGTGTCGTTCATAGTTCTTGTATCTTTTATACTTTATACCTTTGAATTTTTGCGGAAGATAATCGGGGAGCGAGGCAGTATAATATGAAAGCGTTTGAGCGCTGAATTTGACAGGGGGCGTGCCCGAATGAAGTTTTATGTCTGAGGCAAGACCGATTTGGCTATGCTATTATATCATTTCTTCAGGGCGGAATATTTTGTCAAAGGTGTCGCCCTCAAGATAGCCGAGCGAGAGGCAGGCTTCCTTTAGAGAGAGGTTCTTCTCGTGCGCGACCTTGGCCACGCTCGCCGCTCTCTCATATCCGATATGCGGCGACAGAGCGGTGACAAGCATAAGAGAGTTATGTAGGTTTTGCCGCATTCTCTCGCGGTTTGGCTTGATTCCTGAGATGCAGTTCTGTGTGAACGAAACAATACAATCAGAGAGCAGGCCGACCGACTGCAGGAAATTATAAATAATCACCGGCATATAGACATTGAGCTGAAAGTTGCCCTGAGAGGCCGCTATGCCGAGCGCAACGTCATTAGCCATGACTTGCACGGTGACCATGCTCATCGCCTCGCATTGCGTGGGATTGACCTTGCCGGGCATGATTGAGCTTCCGGGTTCATTTTCGGGTATAAATATTTCGCCAAGACCGCAGCGCGGGCCCGACGCGAGCCAGCGGATATCGTTTGCGATTTTCATAAGGTCGGCGGCAAGAGCCTTGAGAGCGCCGTGTGTGAGGACAAGTGCATTTTTTGATGTGAGGGCAGAGAATTTATTTTTAGCGCTGACAAACTTCCGCCCGGTAAGTCTTGAGAGTTCGGCGGCGCTCTGCTCGGCAAAACCCTTTGGCGCATTAAGACCGGTGCCAACCGCCGTGCCGCCCAGCGCAAGCTCCAAAAGTCCGGGGAGCGATAATTTTATCGCCTCAAGGTCTGCCTTGAGCATGGAGCGCCAGCCGCTTATCTCTTGCGAGAAGGCAATGGGTGTTGCGTCTTGAAGGTGGGTGCGCCCGCTTTTGACCACTCCGCGGTTCTCATCCTCAAGCCGGGAAAACTCGGATATCAGAGCCGAGAGGGCGGGGAGGAGCGAGTCCTCGATGGCACTCACCGCCGCGATATGCATGGCGGTTGGAAAAGTATCGTTTGAGCTTTGCGACATATTGACGTGGTCGTTCGGGTGGAGTAGCTTTTTTCCGACAAGCTCATTTGCGCGGTTTGCAATAACCTCGTTGATATTCATATTAGTCTGCGTACCGCTGCCGGTTTGCCAGAGCGAGAGGGGGAACTGGTCGGAAAGACCGCCGGTTTCAATCTCGTCGCAGACCTCGGCTATAAGCCTTCTCCGCTCATCGTCGAGCCGGCCGAGCGAGAAATTAACCTCGGCCGCCGCCCTTTTTATCTGCGCGAAGGCACGTATCAGTTGGGCAGGCATCTTCTCGGTTCCGATTTTAAAGTATTTAAGACTGCGCTCTGTTGCGGCGCCCCAATATGCGTCAGCCGGGACGAGAACCTCCCCCATTGAATCATGCTCTTTGCGGTATTCCATACTCTCCTCCGTATCCGCCCGCCCGGGGCTTTTGTGATGTAGATATATTATCATAAAACACAGTAAAATACAAGTCGTTCTAAAAGCAAAAACCTGCCCCGTGAGCAATTTCGGCTTATCGGGCAGGTCTTTGATTGATTTGGGGGTGAAATATTGTTACCGACGATCTTTGGCATCCATATCGGCGTAATATTTTTTTGCTGCTTTGTCGGCGGCGATTATGCGTTCGGTTAACCCGTCCTCATATATGTCGCTGTAAAGAAAATTCAGCATCTCGATGCTGTTTTGCTCTTGGGAGTTGTTGTCGCCGGTTATCTGCTTGCGCAAAACAAAATGAATTGCATAAAAATTTATGCCGGCATCATCAAAAAGCCGCTTGGTTTCGAGCAGAATCTCACCCGCTCGATTTGCGCTGATTGTCTCATCGTCAATATAGAGAACAAGATATCCTGACTTTCTTGCGATTTCTGAGACATTGTAAAACTTATCTGCCTTAAGGTCGGATTTCTGCAATGCGCCCCCGGCGGGCGATCTTCCCGCCTCATAGTCAAATTTTAATTCGCCAAAACCCATAGAAATGTTATATGGATACAGAAGACTGTTAAAAACTCTATCCACCATATCGCGATACTCGAAATAAAGGCGCCGGGCAACATTTTCGTTGTTTGTTACACGCGCATCGTAATCATCGTATCTTAATTTTCCGCTCATATCGACGTGAAGGGTGAAATCGCCATCAAGGCTTGTGGGTGACTTGATTTGCACATAATAGTCAGTGCTTTTGAAGTCGTATGACACCTTGTGTATTTGGTAATCTGTATGTGCATATTTTTCCTCAAGGTGCATTCTTGCGGTTTGTGTTGCCAGAAATTTAGAAATAGGGTTGCCAACAAGAGAATTCGCAAAAAATCCAACACCCGAAATCATCAATAGCGCAATACAGAATGCTGTGATTTTCAGTATTTTATCTTTAGCCCGCCTAAGGTTTGTCGATGCATAGTGTAAAAGAAGCGAAATTACAATTCCGATAAAAACGAACATACTGTATGTGAATGTCCACAGAAAGACCGAGATGAAATCAATCTTCACCAAATTAAAAAGATATGCGAAAAGGTTAACTAACAAAAGCAGTATCGGCATTTTATAAATTGCTCGCCAACTAAAAATTATATAGCCGAAAACTCCGATGGCGGGCATGATAAGGCTGTTATACATCAAATCGCTCCCCTCGGTGAAGCTAAAGCCGAGGAAAATTCCGAGCACAATAATAAGATAAGCAAGCGAATAAAATTTTCTGTTAAGCTTTTTCATAATCTTTTTCAAAGGCTTTATCTCGTCGCTCAAGGTAGCGGGTGAGCTGTCTGCGCCCGGCAATTGGGCAGGGCATTTTATACTCTCATATTCGGCGCGGCACTTTGCGCAGTCCTTCAGGTGGTCGCGCACGAGGTGGGCGCTGTCTTTGCTCACCATGTTTTCCGCGTATAGCGGTAGAATATCACGAACAATACTGCAATTATTTCTCATGTTTATCTGCCTCCAATTTCTCCTTAATCATCTTTTTGGCGCGGTGGTAGGTAACACAAGCCCAGTTTTCTGTCTTGTTAAATATCTGTCCGATTTGCCTGAAGCTTAGCTCGGCAAATATTCGCCACATAAACACTTCTTTGTAAGGCTCACCAAGAGTGCTTATCGCCCTTTTTATCGCGGCAACATCATCACGCCGCGCAAGCTCCTCGTTTATCGACTCGCTTGTGTCGGGAATTTCTAAAAAAACTTTGCAGTCAACACTTTCGATGCGGCTGTTTTTCTTCACAAAAGAATAATAGCAGTTCTTGGCAATCTGGCAGAGCCACACACGAATATCGCATTCGCCGCGAAAGTTGTCTATCGACTTCATTGCCTTGAAGAATGTGTCGCTTGTGATTTCTTTTGCTATATGCACGTTGCCCGACAGCCGCCTGATATATAAATAAACATCGTTGAAATAAGAATTATATATCTTCTCGAATTCCTCCATCCCGTCACCTCCTTCACCTATAAGACTTCGATAACTGAGAAGTCTTACAAATTTTCGTCAATAAATATAAAGATACTGGAATAAAAAACCGTGAAATCAATCGCGGTATATAAAGGTTTAGGAAGACCCTTACCTGCATAATAAAAAAAGATGAATGATTCGCCTTTTGGCGGATGTGAGTGATTAATATAAAAAGTGGCGCTCAAGCTTTGCGCTCTCTTTACATTTATCAGTCACAATTTATCATTCATCATTTTTTATTGACCCGGGCCCTCCGGGCTGGTCGGGACGACAGGACTTGAACCTGCGGCATCTTGGTCCCAAACGTCGCGCGCTACCAACTGCGCCACACCCCGAAGTGTGATTTTTATTCAATTTTTGGTCAATTTCTGTAAGTGGTCAAATCTGTGGTCAAGCCTCTTTTGAAGGGGCTTTTTGTTTTGCTTGAAAGTGCGAAAAAGTCAATAAATACAAGGCTTTTCGGCGTTTTTCGTGTTGTGCGAACTCGAAGCCGGTCACACGCTCCCAAACGCTAAAATGCCGATTTTTTCCTTACTTTACAAGGCTTTTCTGGGCTTTTGTGTCCGAAAACGATGCTTTCGGGTGCTCTTATAAGCACTGTTTCCACATAGTCCGAAGCCGTAGATGGTCAAAGGTGTGGTCAAGCCCGTTTGAGTGGGATCAAAACGCTATTAGGAAATCGAGAATCCGACCCCGCATAAATTCTTTTTCTGCCATTATTATACCATACTTCGAAGGAATAGTCAACAGGCTTTCCGAAGATACAAAATTTGAGGTGCAGTAGTCAAAGAAAAGCCCCGGCGAGAAAACTTGATTTTATTTTCGGATAAGGACTGGACTTTCGTCTCCTTCTGTGGTATTGTTTTGTGCTAACAGGAGGTACAGCCCATGAAAAGCATCATAAACGAACTGTGGCACGGAAACATCGTACCGCAAGAGGACAGCAGAAACAATACCAAGGAAATGAAGGAACTCATCAGTTATATAGCAAGGCACGATGAGGATTTAGGGAAGCTATTAACCGAAGAACAAAAAGCAATCTTCGAAAAGTACCAAGATTGTTGGAATGAGTACGTAAGCCTCGCTGAAGCAGCCATCTTCGAATATGCCTTCAAGCTTGGAGCAAGACTCATGCTTGACAGCTTGGGGGAGAATAATTGAAACAATGAAACCAGTGCGGTATGAGAAATCATACCGCCTTTTCGTTTTCTAAAGTTTAGTCTCACTCCAGCCGAGGAAAAGCTCCACACGTATTGAATTATTCATAAAAATGTGATATAATATTATGAATAAGTATACCAAGAAGCGGAGGTGACGGTGTGATAAATACAATAAAGAAGAATAAAAAATTATTCGCAGGCATTTTGATTACGGCAATTTTGATTATCGTCGCAAGAGCCTTGCGCCTTATGATAAACGATATGGAGTCATTGGCTTTGGCTACGCTCTTGATCTACTTGCGCGGTGTGATACATCTCTCACTCGCACTTGTTTGGACGGTTTCGGTCTACCAGCGCATCACCAACAAGCAGGCACGTGCCTTTGTGCTGTCGGTCGGTGTTCTGATGCTTGTGTGGATCGTTACCAAAACTGCAAAATATGAGTTCTTCCCGAACAACACAGAAACACTCGCGCGATACCTTTGGTACTGCTACTACGTGCCGATGCTTCTCATTCCCTTAAACGGCATATTTGTGGCACAGTATATCCGAAAGCCCGATGATTACAGATTGCCGAAATGGGTGTATCTGTTCTATATACCTGTGTTCCTTCTGCTCGTCGGTGTACTCACAAACGACCTGCACACCCTTATGTTCGCATTCCCGAATGGAATCGAGAACTTCAACTCCGATTACACCTACGGCATCCTTTATTGGATTTCGATGGCGTGGTACATTTCACTCACACTCGCATTCGTTATTATCTTGATCTACAAGTCAAGACTTCCCGGAGCAAAGAGCGTTCAGAAAATACCTCTCGTTGTTGCCATCGTTGCCGTTGCCTTTTGGATACTTTATACCGCAGGTCTGATAGACGGCGACCTCACCGTAATCGACTGTATTATTATCGGCACACTCCTTGAAACTGCTATTCAAACAGGACTTATCCCCACGAACAAAGGACACAAGGAGCTGTTTGCCGAAACCACCGTTCCCGTTATTATCATTGACGAGGACTATCAGGCAAGATATACTTCGGGCGGTGCATTGCCCGTATCCGAGGAAGCGATGAGAGCATCGGCAGAAGCTCCCGTAAGTCTTGGCGATACCGTGCTTTGCTCCGCGCCTATTACCGCAGGCAGAGTGGTATGGCAGAATGATGTGGCAGAGCTGAACCGTCAGCGAGAAGATCTCGACGATGTACGCGCAAGACTCGCCGAAGAAGTCGATCTCATTCAAGCTGAAAATGAGATCAAGGAAAAGCAGGCAAAGGCAGACGAGCAGAACAGCCTTTACGACAAGATTGCCCGTGAAGTAAAGCCTCAGCTCGATATACTTGCAAGCCTTCTTGATAAAGCAGAAAAAGGAGAGAACGTAAAAGAAAATCTCTCCCGTGTTGCCGTTATCGGTTCATATGTAAAACGCCGAGGCAACCTTCTTCTGCTCGGCAATGAAAACAAAAATATCCCCCTGCGAGAGCTTGAAAACGCGCTTCGTGAGTCAGGCGAAAACCTGCGACTTCTCGGTGCGGATATCGCACTCACCGTCAAGGGCGAGGGCAACATTCCCTTTGCCTATGCTATCAGAGTCTATGACCTCTACGAGCAAGTAGTGGAATCCGCCATGGATATCCTCTCGGCAATGTTTATCCGACTTACCTTGAAGAACGAAAAGCTTGTGCTTTCCTTGCAGCTTGGAGTGAACGGAAACGCCGAAGATGCACTTGCAAACCTTAAAACCTACAGCGAGCTTTCCATTGAATTTGAGGAAAACGACGTCTACGTTGACCTTGTGATGGGAGGTGACGGCAAATGATGAACTACTACGGACTTGGTATCCCACTCCGCGCGCTTCTGATGACGCTTCTGTTCGTCTGTGCCAATGCCGCCGTCGTGCTCTTTATCAGACTCGTAAAGAGAAAGCAACTTCTTCACGCAAAGGTTCTTCTGCCTGTCGTTATGGCGGTAAATACCTTCTTCTGCGTGATGTTCGCAACCGAAGCAAGAGCCACAAAATTCTCCCGTGAATTGCCCGAACTCGTGAAAAATGTGTGCGAAATGCCTATTATTGTTTGCATTTTGCTGCTTCTTGTAAGCTTCGGCTACCTTGTATTCGCATATCTGTCCGACCTCAAATTCAGAAAAACAAACCTCTCCCGTGCATCCATCAAGGAGAGCCTTGACAAGCTCCCGACAGGTCTTTGCTTCTATCTGGAAAACGGAAAGACCGTGCTTGTCAACAACACGATGGAAGGCCTCTGCTTCAAGATCGTGGGCAGAGATCTGCAGAACGCAAAGCTCTTTTGGGAGATACTCACAGAGGGCGAGGTATTACCCGAAATCGAAAGAATTTCATCAGGTGAGCATCCCTCGTTCCGTCTTACCGATGGCAAAGTGTGGACGTTCTCACGTGCCGAGCTTGAAGATGTGATACAGCTCGTTGCGGCAGATACCACCGACCTCTCGGACATCAACCAAGAACTGAAAATCCGCATTGCAGAGCTTTCTGTTATCAACAAGCGACTCCGTGAATACGGTGAGCAGGTGGATGAGCTGACGAGAGCAAGAGAGCGTGTTGATATCAAAGCAGAAATACATCGTGAGCTTGGTCAGGCACTTCTCATCACAAGAAGATACGTTCTTAACGAAACAGACAGCTCCAATGCCCCCATCTTCATTTGGAAAAAGAACGTGGCAATGCTCATTCGTGAAGCGAGCTACACCGACGAGGATATGCTCCTTTCCGACTTCCTTGACTCTGCCCACAACTCGGGCGTTAAGGTCGAGCTTTCGGGAGAGTTTCCCACCGATAAAAAGCAAACCGCTCTGTGTCTCATGGCGGCGGTGGAATGCCTCGTCAACGGTGTTCGCCACGCAGATGCAAAAACACTCTATATCACGGCGCGAGAAACCGAAAACGAGATCTCCATCACCTATGAAAACGACGGTGCGCTCCCCAAGGGCGATATCGTCGAGGGTGGCGGTCTTTCCTCTCTGCGTAACAGAGCTACAAGACTCGGTGGCTCTATGGTAGTAAAATCCACACCGAGATTTTCGCTTATCATTACACTTCCCAAGGAAGGAGGCAACCAAAATGGATAAATACAAGGTACTTATCGTTGACGACGATCCCTTCGCCCGTCAGCTTCTCGGAATGTTCATTTCACAGAGTGAAAACTACGAGTTCGCCGGTACGCTCATATCTGCAGCTCTTGCGGAAGCATCGGTCTCAAAGCGAAAGGTTGACCTCATTCTGATGGACGTCTGCACGGCAATGAATGCCAACGGAATTGATGCCGCCGAGGCTATCAAGAAGAAATATCCCGAAATCAAGATCATCGTTATCACGAGCCAACCCGAATACACCTATATTACAAGAGCAAGAGCCGTTGGCGTTGATAGCTTTTGGTACAAGACGGTGGTACAAGAGGAATTCCTTACACTCCTTGACAGAACCATGGCAGGCGAGCGTATTTTCCCCGACACCACACCTACGCTGAATATCGGAGCGGCACTTTCGGTTGAGTTCACCGAAAGGGAGCTTGAGGTCTTGCGCCTCCTCGTCGAAGGAGAACGGGATCAGGATATTGCCGAAAGGCTGAACATCACCCTGCGTACCGTCAAGATGCATGTGCAGAATATGATGGACAAAACCGGCATTTGTGGCTTTGAGTTCTTCGGTGATGTCGCGTTCTTTTACCAACCGGGAGAGGGTGATATCGATCTGCCGCTTTGCCTCCTGCTCAGTTTCGTAGAGGTGCTGATTGAGCGCACACGAGGTGAGAAGCGTGGTGTAGGTACCGCGGCGGTGCTTCTTGAGATAGTCGAGGCGCATTCTGCCGTATTTGCCGATGGGGTAATTGGTCTGCTCGGGGAGAGCCAAGTCGGGATACATAACGCCGTTTCTTTCGGTGTAAGTGAGTTCCATAATTCATCCTCCGTAATTCAATATTTTTTACATAGCCATTCTACCATATTTGTTCTTAAAAGACGAATGTGCGGAATGGCTTTTTTCTTTTTACCTTGTCGCAGTTTGCGACAAGGTTGACAGGCAAAAAAATATTTTTGAGGCTTAGGACAAATTTCGCGTTTTCGTGTCGGATATAGAGTGAGGGGGAGAACACCAAAATCACGTGGCTGTTTTAACCAAGCGATTTTCATCGGGCGAAATTCGCCCCTTGATGTGGTCTGGTTGAAAATCAACCGTACCACTTTAACAAAAGAAAGTGGTATGGGTCAAAATGACCCATACCACTCCGTGCGGACAAAATGACCACGAGGTAAATGCTGTTGATTTTTCTTACATAGGCGTTTGAAAGCCAACTAAATCAACAAAAAGGAAGTGATCCAATGGACACCAGTTAAGAGAAGTGGCGGACTTCGTCCGATACTTTAACAAGCATAACGCCGTTGCGTGACGGCTCGGGCGAGGCCTGCGAGCGGTTTATTACCTTGAAGGTAAAGTCCTCCGCGGCCTGTGCCGCAGTGGACAGTGACGCCCCGTGCACCAGCATGCCGGTCAGCACCGAGGTAAACACCTCTCCTGTGCCGGGAAAGCTGCGCGGCAGACGCGGTGCGCTTATCAGCCTCAGGCTTCCGCCATCGAGGCAGGCGTTTGAAATTGCGTCACCCGCGCACAGTCCGGTGACGACGATACGCCGTGTTCCGAAGCGTTTTTCCAGCTCTCGGCACAGGCTGTCGGCAGCCTCGTACACCTGCTGTTCGTTTTCCAGTGCTCCGATCTGCGGCTTGCCGGTCAGAAAACAGGCCTCGGTTACATTGGGAGT
The DNA here is from genome assembly GCA_050309735.1 of Eubacteriales bacterium. Lineage (GTDB taxonomy): Bacteria > Bacillota > Clostridia > Oscillospirales > CAG-272 > UMGS1002. The sequence goes on along the minus strand of JBNRMS010000068.1, from coordinate 22,051 downwards.
GATTATGTCCGCCATACGGCACAGCCGGCCCATTCCGGCCACCAGCTCGTCGTTATAGGTTGAGTACAGGCTGCCGTCGTCGCCCATGACGGGATCGACTACGACAGGCACACCGTCGCCGAAACGGTTGATTATATCAGAAACTATGCCGATTTGCCGCGCACTGCCGAGAAAACCGCTGTATATGGCGTCGAAATGCAGGTCGAGACGTTCAAAATGGCGGATGATTGCCTCCATATCGTCGGACAGATCGCGAAAGTGCAGATCGTTGAAGCCGCCGGTGTGAGTTGACAGCAGTGCGGTCGGCAGAGGTACGACCTGATGCCCCATGGAGCTGAGTATGGGCATGACGACCGTCAGCGCACACCGCCCGAAGCAGGACAGATCATGTATTGCAAGAATTTTTTTCATGTTAAACAAGCTCTCTGTGTTGCAGTGACGGAATCAGGGCAGGTCACACCCGTTTTCTATGTCCCGTGGCTTGCCGTCGATGAACACACGGCACGGCTCGCCGACAACATATTTGCGTGTGTCCGTTATAGCTATTGCCGATTCTTCCGACAGTGCTATCAGCTTTTTATACTGTGTTGCCAGCATATCAACTGCGGCAAACCACTCGTTATTGCGGAACTCGGAGGCCGAATCGCCGTAGTGGGCGATAGTTGAATAACCGTCCATCATGTCCATTCCGCGGGTATCACTCAGCATAACGGCGTTGGCATCCATATAAATAATGGGCATTATGTCGGCACCGCCGATTATGGCGCCGGCACTGGAGCCGATATATGTACCGCCGCGGCGGAGAAAGCTGACTATCCAGTCAAGTCCGCCCGACTCCCTCAGCAGCTTGAGCAGTCGGAAGGTGTTGCCGCCTGCGCAGTATATGCCGCCTATCTCGTCGGGCGTATACCGGCTGAAAAATTCGGGAGAGCTGCACAGAACGGTTGAATACACGCCCAGATTTGCCATGGACAGCGTGAATTTTGCATAAGATTCATTATAATTTTCGGGTATCGAAGCGAAGGGAATATACAGCACAGGGCGGTGCTTATCTACATTGGCTGCAAACAGTTCGTATGCCGCGGGGTTTTTGGCGTAGCCACCGCCGCCGCTGAGGATCATTAACATGGTGCGGCTCCTTGATCGTTTATTATGATTTTGGGTGTAAGGGCTTACAGTTCACATGAAGGGGGGACAGCTGCGCACACGGTGTAATGCGTCAGGCGGCTGTCGCTTCAGCAACAATATTATTACCTCCGGCACAGCACAGCTGTCTTTGTCCGGCCATTATTTTACCAGATGACGCTTTATCTTACGCGACGTGGTTTTTTCAAACTCAGTACGCCGAATTTCGACCGCACGTATCTGCTTGTAGCCGACAAGTGTCCGGTTGAGCTTGTTGACCTCGTTGCGTATAACCTCGGCTGCCGCATCAAGATCACAGCCCGCCGGGAACATGCCGGGGTTGGGATAGATCACCGCGGTCAGGATCACGGAGTCACTGCCCTCCTTGACACGGCCGACCACAACACTTTCTCCAACGCAGTCCAGCCGCGACAGATATTCTTCGATTTCCTCCGGGAACACGTTTTTACCGTTTTCCAGCACAATAACACTCTTTTTGCGCCCGGTAATGAATATATAGCCGTCACTGTCCATATACCCCTCGTCACCGGTGCGGAAAAATCCGTCAGGCGTAAACACCTCGGCTGTTTGCTCGGGCTGCTTGTAGTAGCCGAGCATGACGTTGTCACCGCGCACAAGTATTTCACCCTCTTCAAATCCGGCGTCATTCATGCGCTCTACGTCAATACGCACCTCACAGCCCGGCACCGCCGGTCCGACCGAGCCGGATTTCGGCGCGAAGTAGGGATTTACTGAAATGAGCGGCGAGCATTCGGTGATGCCGTAGCCCTCGGTAATTGTTATGCCGAACTGTTCAAACTTTTCGGCGATCTCGGGATTGAGCGGCGCTTCGCCGCAGACTATCTTGACAAGCCGGCCGCCGAAAGCGCCGTTTATGTCAGAAAACAGCAGTCCGCGCAGGTCTATTCCGACCTTGCGCAGCCGCCCTGAGGCACAAGTGCCACGCGCAGCAGCTTGTCTTTTTTCTTTCTTTTGGCCTCGTCCCAGATCTTTTTGTACATGGTGTTGACAAAAAGCGGCACCAGTATCAGGCCGGTGGGACGGAAATATGAAAAATTGCGCATAACGTGCTTGAGCGAGTCGTTTATGGCAATGTGCATGCCGTAATTCATGGCGGCCAGCATACAGCACAGCTCGTAGGTGTGGTGTATGGGCAACGTGGAAACTATGGTGTCATCGGGGAAAAACTCAACCGTTTCACACGCCGCGTTGACGGCGCATATCACGTTTTTCTCACACAGCATAACGCATTTGCTGGTGCCTGTCGTGCCCGAGGTGAACAGCATGACGGCCATTCGTTCCATATCGGTAGGATCTGCCGGTGTGACACCGGCTTCAAGTGCCCGGTCACCGAGTGCAAGCAGTTCTTCATAGGGAGTGATACGGTGGCCGTCGGGGCAGGGGAGGTCGTTGTCCGGCTCAAGCGGAATAAACAGCGACACGGTAGGGTGTTCGGCAATGGCGTGTTCAAATTTTTGGTTGAAGGCGCGGGAATAAACGACGGCATCTACCTCTGCAAAGGTCAGAAAGCCTTCGATCTGCTCAATATCCAGTTCACGGTCGAGCGGGACCGCAACGTTGCTGGATGCTATTGCGGCCACATATGTTGCCACCCAATACGGAGATGTTTCGCCTATGATGGCGATGTGCCGGTTCTGCCAGCCGAGTGAGATAAAGGCCGCCGCCTGCCGCAGGATTATATCAGACATTTCGCGGTATGTCATTTCGTGGAGAACTCTCTCGGAATCGTACCACATATAAAGGATCTTGTCGCCGTTGTCTCTCAGTATTTGCGAGAAATGCTTCATGGACAGCACCGGTGTATAGCGGCGCTGGCTTTTTTTATGTTTTTGCATATTAATCTCCATTCTGCCGCTTTGCGGCAGTACAAACAGTGATCAGTGAATTTTGCCTCGGCAAAATTCGTGCGTGAAAAAGTGTATTTCATTTTTAAATGGAAGCAACTTTCACGCTGTTAATCTCCATTCTGCCGCTTTGCGGCAGTACAAACAGTGATCAGTGAATTTTGCCTCGGCAAAATTCGTGCGTGAAAAAGTGTATTTCACTTTTAGATGGAAGAAACTTTCACGCTATTACCCTTTCGGTAAAAACTGAGTCCGGCCGGCAGGCGCCTCCAAAAACCCACCCTATTATACTACATTTTTTCGGAAAATGCAGTAGACAGCGGACGGGTCAGTGATATTTGGCTTCGAAAATACGGGAATATTTTTTGCCGTGGCTTCAAATTATATTAATTATCTCTTTTTTCCCTTGATCTTATACAATTCCTCGGTTGCCAGACGTGTTTTTGCCACCACGTCCCGCCCGTCGGTGGGGAAGCAATAATACAGCGCGCGTGAGTCTCCGATGCATATCATGTCGCCGAGCTCGTACCAGAAATAGTCCGAATAGAGGCTGTATGAGTCGGCCGGTGCCAGCGATACGTCCAGCTTGCCGTCACAGCCGCTCAGATGAAAGCCTCCTGTGCTGTGCGTCAGCCGCCCGCTGCCGACACGGTAAATGCACCGTGTGTCAACCATGATGCATATGTTGACCGGCACGTCAAGCGAATATGACCCGTCAAGCAGCTCGCGCCGGACGCACTCGCGCTCCCATGCGTACCAGTCCGGTACGTGGTCAAAGGGCGATTCGCCGTTAAGACAGCGCAGCTTGCCGTATTCGGTCAGCTCCCATTCCCGCCCGCAGGACGAGCATGAAAGTGTTGTTCCGTGCCCCTGCATGCATCCCTCCCGGCCGCATACCGGGCATTTGTACAGTACGCGGTTGAGGCCGTACGCGCGGAACGGCTCGCGTATGGCCACACCCGCCTCCTGCTGCCAGCGGAAGTTGTCGAAGGTGAACTGCTCACGCAGGATACCGTTAAGCTCGTCAACGGTTTTTCCGGCGATATCGTCGGGTGAGAGAAGATACTCCACCCGCGCTGTGACGGTGGTGTCACGAAGCTGAAGATTGTTGTACAGCGGGTCGCGCGCAAAGGCGCCGAAGGTACGTATCATGATCACCGGTACGCGCAGTAGCTTGAGGCACTGCCCGAGTGAGTCCGGCAGCGGTGTTGCGGTACCGTCAAACGAATAGCTGGCCTCGGGATACATGAGAATCGAGCACCGCAGCTTGCGGACGGTGTACATCATGTCGCGTACCAGTGTTATATCGGACATGAATTTGCGCGTCGGTATGCACCCCAGCTGACGCATAAGCCAGCGCTTGCCGACAAAGCCGTCCGAGGTGCAGACTATGTTGAACGGCCGCGGGTAGAGAATCTCATAAGCGATTTTGAGGTCGATGAAGCTGGAGTGATTCATGAGAATCAGCGCAGGCTCGTGCTTACCGAGCCTTTCCATGCCATGCGAGGTAAAGCTGAAGTGAACTGCCCGCAGATCGGGCTGGGAGGCCAGCTTGACCAGTGTGCGGAAAAACATGCGCGGAACCCGGGGACGCAGGTGCGGCTCGGGCGGTATCGACAGCACCTGATCAAGCGGCAGGTCGCGGACTTTAATTTTCATTATTAAAATGTCTCCTTGACAGATTGTTGGTGGGTCTACCCGGCGCAGCTTTGTACGGGCGATCGCTATGTGCCCTTGCGCCGCTTTTCATTAGGATAACACTTATTGCCCGAAAAATCAAGACAAGATTTATTAATTTATGTGTCTGCCGCCTGTGCCGGGTTGCCTACGGGTATCATTATCTCGGTTACGAATTTGTCCGTATCGTTGGTGATTCCGTAATCTATCATGGTTATTTCGCGCGAGAATCCGGACGGCACCAGCCGGTGGGCGGCGAGATAGTTCATCAGCTTGCGGTATTGAGCGGGAGAGTCGCTGTGACTGCCGCGAAAGCGCACCGAGACGCACATTGCCGCCGGAAATGTGACCGTTTCGCCGCTGAAGCTGTCCTCATCGTCAAGCACAATGAAAATGCTGTCGTACTGGCCGAACCTTCCGGCGTTCAGGTTGTCGGGAGATATGCCGACGCCGACCTTGCCGAGAAACACGATAGCCTCGGTTGCTCCGGATGTCCCGGACTGAGATGCCTCAAGGCGCCGTATGGGTGCTTCCATATCGAAAAAGCTGTCGATCTTCAGCGAGTCCTGCATCAAGACCATGCGGGAGGCCGGTGCTTCTACCACCCGCACCGTGTCAAGCTCGGAGCTTTGGGCATCGGCCAGCATACGCAGACGGTTGTCTATTTTGCGTTCAATGCGCGCCAGCTCCTCCTTGCGGCGTACGACCTCGGCCTTTTGGTCGCGCAGCTTTTGCTCAATGCGGCAGACGTCACGGTTGCCGAGAAAATCGGCAATTTCGTCAAGCGGCATGTCCAGTGCGCGCAGATAGCGTATGGTGTTGAGCGCCTCAAACTGCCGCACGCTGTAATAGCGGTAGCCGGTTTCGGGGTCAACAAACTCGGGGGTAAGCAGGCCGAGGCTCTCGTAATGCCGCAGGCTGCTTACGCTCAGGTGAAAAAGCCGGGCAACGTCGCCGATGCGCAATAATTTCATGTTCATTATAACTCTCCTTTTGCCGAAGCGGTCCTGCTGCGGCGCAGAATAACGGCGAACGCGACTGCACATATTGCCGTCGACAATATCGATCCTGCCGTTGAGGCAAACCCCATGGGCAGCAGAGTGTCAGGAAACCGGAGCGAGGTCAGATACACCCCCGGCACGCGGACGAGAACAAGGGAAATTATGTTGTGCATAAAAGAGATCGACGACTTTCCGCATGCGCAGAAGTAGCCGCTGAAGCTGAAGTGGATACCGGCAAAAAGGCAGTCCCATATATAGCCGCGCAGGTACTGCCCGCCGAGCCTTATGACGTCGGCACCGCCTTCGGCTGCGGCGTCGGTAAACAGCGTGACGACCGACTCAGCCGCAAATTGCATGACGCATGACACGACCAGGCCGAAGCCTGCCGCCAGCATCACCGCGTAGCGCAGTGTCCGGACGGCACGCCGCGGCTTTCCTGCGCCGATGTTCTGCGCGCCGAGCGCCGATACCGTCGACAGCAGTGTGGACGGTACAAGAAACACAAAGCCGATTATTTTTTCGACTATGCCGACTGCCGCCGCATCGTTGATGCCGCGCCGGTTGGCAATTATTGTGATGACCATAAAGGCGATCTGTATCAGCCCGTCCTGTACGGCTACCGGTATTCCGATCCGCAGAATTTCGCCCATGGCCGACTTGTCCGGCCGTAGATCCGCGCGGGTCAGGCATATGGCCCTGCGCTTTACGATCACCGCCAGCGACACAATGACGCTGATAGCCTGTGACAGCGTTGTTGCGAGCGCCGCCCCGGCGGGGCCGAGCAGGAACACGCCTATGAACAGATAGTCAAGTCCGATGTTGGCAACACAGGCCACCGCAATGAAATACAGCGGGCTTTTGGAGTCGCCCATGCCGCGAAAAACCGAGCTGATTATGTTGTATGCCGTGATAAACGGAACTCCCGCAAAGCATATCGTAAGATAGTTGATCGTCCCTGCTACTGCCTCCTCGGGCGTTGACATAACCGCGACTATGGGATTTATCAGTAACAGCAGTGCTGCGGTGAGCACAACGGACAGCAGAGTGAACAGCGTGACCGTGTTACCCGTGCACCTTGCAGTGCGCCGACTGTCCCCCGAACCCACCGCACGCCCGATGCTGACGGTGGTTCCCATTGCCAGACCGACTATCATGACAGTCAGCATGTGCATGGCCTGCGACCCGACGGATACCGCCGTGGTGCTTGCTACGCCTTCATACTGTCCGATTATATACAGATCTGCCATTCCATACAGCGTTTGCAGAAAGTATGATAACAGATAAGGCAGTGAAAATATAGCTATGTTGCGGAATACACTTCCGGTCGTCAGATTCTTTTCCATAATGGTTTTCTCATTCTCCGGGTCGGATTTTTACCCCTATATTATAAACTCTACAACTATTGTAATGTCAACCCCCACACCAAAATTTATTGAGTTTTTTATTATATTTCCTGGGGCGCCGCCCCTCGCACTGCATTAACGGGGCGCTGCCCCGGGCCCCGCCCGAGTTTTTCACGGGGCGCTGCCCCGGACCCTGCAAGGCCCCTTCTTGAAAGAAGGGGCCTTGACCACCAAGAACTTTCACCAAAAAGGAAATAAAGGGTACACGAACAGACGTGAAGCCACGCCAAAGCGGTTGAACGCTTTGTACTGAACTTCCGTCTTTTGCGTATGAGCGTTATTTTTTCTTTTGTTGAAAGGTTTTTGCGGCGCTTTTTGGGGAAAGCGCCCGAGGTCCAGGGCGAGTGGCCCTCGGCGCGCCCCGCGGGGCGCGAAACTTCAAAATGCAAGAAAAAATATGCGGACGGACGGCTTTATATCCGCGGCGTTGAAGCGCGTGGGATAAACATTGCGTCTGTTCGCATATTTACACTTTGTAATGTTCCTTTGTTGAAAGGTTTTTGCGGCGCTTTTGGGGGAAAGCGCCCGAGGTTGAGGGCGAGCAGCCCTCGTCGCGCTCGTGCTGAGCGCGAAATCTTTTTATTCCCCGCAGATCATATACACGCCCACGCCGCGATAGGCAACGACGGCGGTAAATCCGTCGATCTGCTCGGCAGTTCCGGCAGCTACGGTTACGCCGGTCATAAGATCGGTGACGGTATAGCGCTTATAGCCGGAAATACCCGCCGCCTCGAATGGGATACTGACATTTCCGACTCCGGAGCAGTCGGGAGCGTTGTTTGCGATGACCACGACAGCCCGGTTACCGGCATACCGCGCATAATTCTGCAATGAGGATATGCCGTCCACCTTTACCTCGCAGATATTGCTGTCGCGGTGGTTTATAGGCCAGTATTCAAAGATCTCGGGGTAGGAGCGTCGGATATTTATCATTTTCCGCACGTCCTCAAGGAACATGGCATTTGCCTCGGTTTCGGCTTCGGCATACACCACACGCTGAAAATACTGAACTCCTTCGCTGTAAGAGGCATTGAACTCGTCGCCCATGTACCACAGCGGAATGAATGGTGCCAGAATGGCGGCATAACCGATCTTCTGACGGTCTCCGCACACCGAGCGGCGCAGGAAGTCGTGATTTGACAGGCAGTTTGTGTAATACTTACCGGTTCCGGCCGTATCAGCGTTCTGTTGCCCTTGCATGTAGCCGAGGCCGATGCCGTTTTTGACAGAATCCACGATGTCCAGCTGACCGTCGACGAAGAAATTCACCGGGTTGCTGTAATACTGCCCGCGGTCCATTTCCGAATATTTCAGGACACCGTCCTGCTCAAAGTCGTATGTTGCGCTGCGGTTGCTGCCCGCCTCGGAGATGATGGCAACGTACTTTCCGGCGGCGGCAAGACGCGAACGTATCTCACCGAATATGTCGTAACCGGTAATTTCCGGCTCGCAGTCACAGCGGTAGCCGTCTGCGCCGGTTGAAAGAATGTTGTCAACACAGGTCTGAATGAACCATTCGCGCAGGTCGGCGTTTGCCCAGTTGAAGCCTGTATTGCCCCAGCTTTCGCCGGCGAGCCAGTCGGGATGCTCGGCTGTCAGAGGGGCGTTTTTGTTGACACCCCAAGTGATTATGTCAAGCAGGACATAAACGCCTTTGGAATGTGCATAGTCGACAAATTCGCGCACTGCCTGCCAACCGGCGCTGTAATCGGAGGCGGTACTGCCGGCTTCCTTGTCGTAGTATGCCCCATCCACCGAGTGAGGGCCAATGTTGACATACCCGTTGCCGTTTTCCCCCTTTTCGTACACCGGCGTCAGCCATATTCCGTTGACGCCGACTGAAGCGTAAAAATCGATCAGGTCATACGAATCCTGAAGTGCTCCGCCGATGGACGCCACCTCGGTGCGCAGCTCCACCATTATCAGACTGTCCACCCATTCGGGCGACATAATGCTGCCCGATGCGTTGCCGGGGACCAGCTTTACGCTTTCGGTGGGAATGTATTCGAGCAGGCCGCTGTTGTCGGTCTTGTCGCGGTCATATTCAAAAGAATAATCAAGGTCGGAGTCGGCAGTGAGGCGTCCGTCGCGCACACCGGCGCAGGTCTTGGCGACAAACACGCCGACGGCACGGTCAAGTGCCGGGGCACTGCCGCCCGTGATGCGGATATTACCGGTCTCCTCATCAAACTCTATGCAGCAGTCACGGCGGCCGCCCTCGATGGCAAGCTCGATGAAGGGCGCAGTCCCGTCCGTTGCGGGAGACGTGCCGTAAACTGCTCGGAAAGCGTTCTGCATAAGCTCAAGAGAGGAGGTGCAGAGCTGCGTCACCATCCGGCCTGCCTTAATGCTGTAATTGCTTGTTCCGTTTTCTATGACGGTATAGCTCTTTTTTTCCGGCGGAGGTTCGGTCTGGGAACCGGCCGTTGTATCCACCGCGGTAGTGTTGCCGCACGAAACGGCAAACGGCAGAATAAGTGCCGCAGTAAGGGCAGTGGCGGCGCTTCTGATAATATTCCGAATCTTCATTTTACCTCACAGAACGAGCTACCCCGCCGTATATCGGTCGGAGTGCAGCCCATTACCTTTTTGAACATTTTATTATAGCTTACGGTGTTGTTGAAGCCGCATTCGAAGGCGATATGCGTGACCGGCATTGAGGTGTTTTTCAGCATGTCGACCGAGCGCAGTATGCGTAACGATTGTATATAGCTGTACGGAGAAATGCCGTTGAAATGCTTGAACCAGTGCAGGTAGCTGTTTTTGGACATATTCACCATGCGGGAAAGTGCGTCGAGCGTCAACGTGGTGTTGAGGTTGTTGTTGATGTAGCGTATCGTTTCGAGAATCGCGCGGTGGTTGTCGTCGCAGTACGTCTGGACACACCCGCCTACGCTTTCAACATATCTTCCGATACTGACGCACATGGCAAGCAGCAGTGCTGTCATAAGCTCGTCGGATTTGAAGCTGTGAGAGTCGGCGCTCTCATCCAGCATATGCCCGAGTATGTCCCTGACCTTGCCTGCGGTGCCGTCGCTTGCGGGGATATACGTGAAGCCGAACGTGCGGAAGAATATTTTGTCAAGTCCGGAAAACAGCCTGTCCCGCATCAGAATGTCGGGCGAGAAATGTACCTTCAGTATCTTCATATCCGGCTGCGGGGCGATGTAGGTTATTTTGTGAATTATGTTGTTGCTGAACACGAAAACGTCGCCGGGCGATATGCTGTGTTCGGTTCCCGCCACCGAATACCGGCCGCTGCCCTCAATGAAATAGTCTACCTCGATCGTTGAATGGCAGTGGGGCGTGAAAATGATATCGCCTTCGCTTTTTTCAGTTACCTGAGAAACTTTGATCATGATCTCCTCCCACTGTCCCGGTATCTCAGTTTTTCATGAATTGACGCATGGTTGCAAGATTTTCCGCGGCGCCGCGCAGAATATAGTCATAGTCGGTACCGGTGGAGATGATGTTGATGCCGAGGTCGTGCCAGAATTCGGTCACGGCGCGGTCTGTTGAGCCGGTGGAAACGCCGATGGGCTTTCCGGCCTCGCGCAGAATGGAGATCGCCCGACGTATGACGCTCTGTGTTTTTTCACCGAACACCTGATTCAGCTCGCCGAGCGAGCCGGAAAGATCGCACGGTCCGAAAATATAGCCGTCTATGTAAGGATTTTTAACGATCTGCGGCAGATTTTCGACCGCTGTGACGGTCTCTATCTGAATGAAACGGCAGGTCTTGCTGTTTGCGATGCGTATGTATTCGGCCATGTCGTCGAGACCGTAGTTGACGGCGCGTAGCGGCCCGAACCCGCGGCGTCCCTCGGGCGGATACATGCAGAATTCCATGGCTGCCTGCGCCTGCTCTGCGGTATTGATCATGGGGAAGATTATACCGTCAGGGCCCATTTCCATGACTCTTTTGACGTGATTGTAGTCGTTCATGGACACGCGTACGATAGCAGGGGTGCCGCCGGCGTTGACGGCAGTAATGTGGTTGCGCAGGTTGGTATAGGAGATCTCGGAGTGCTCGGTGTCGATCCATATGAAGTCGTAGCCGAGGCGGCCCTCCATTTCGCTTACGATGCTGTCGGTCATGGAGATGTGTGTTCCCACGAGGTTCTGATGAAGTCTGTCTTTAAGGTAGTTATTGTGAATCATTTGAATGCCTCTGTATAAATTCAGGTTTGTGTAAAGAAACCGCAGTGTGTGCTATGGCAAACACAATCACACTTCAACTATAATATTATAACACATAAGTGCCCGTATAGTAAAACAAATTCACATTCCACACAAACAATATCACAAATCGAATTTTAGTCTATTTTTCATATTTGTGATTTTGTTTGCACTGATTGTGCTATTCTTTTACATGTACGGCGGACAGTGTGATATAATGACAGGTGTAAAGAAGCACGCAGACACTGATACCACGCATAAAAGGATTTCAATTTATGAGAACATATTTCACAAAGGACAACATCGATCCCGACAAGGATGTTGCTCTGCTCCCGCCGGATTTTCTGTATTATGAAGATCATCCCGAGGAGTGCTTTGACCGTCACGGTCGCCGCTGGCAGAGCGCCGCGACTATAGCCAAGGTTGCGTCGGGCCGGCTGTTTGCTGCCTACAGCGGCGGCGGGCTGGACGAAGGCCCCAACAATTACAACTGTATGTCGTACAGCGACGACGACGGTGTGACGTGGAGAAACGATTACCTGATAATCGACCACCCGAAAATTGTGCGTATGCATGAGCCGATACTCTGGGTGGACCCCGAGGGCACACTGTGGCACTTCTGGGCACAGTCGTATGTCTACTGGGACGGCCGCGGCGGCGTCTGGGTCTCCAAATGCATTGATCCCGATGCGGATATGCCGCGCTGGACCGAGCCGCGTCGGCTTGCTGACGGCGTTATGGCCTGCAAGCCCATTGTGCGTAACGACGGTGCATGGCTGTATCCGATATCGATCTGGCACAACTTTGTGACGCGCTTCTGCTCCATGCCCGAATATGAAAAATCAAATGTCTATATTTCGACCGACAAGGGCGCCACGCTGACATATCTCGGCAGTGCATATCACCCCGACACCACGTTCGACGAAAACTGCATCTGCCAGCGCAGCGACGGCAGTATTCTTATGCTGATGCGCATATCCGACGGCATTGCGTATTCGGAGTCGACAGACGGCGGCGCAACATGGAGCGAGGCGGCTCGCTACTGCGTACCCAGCCCGTCGGCGAGAATGTATCTTGGAAAATTCCCCACGGGCGAGTTTTTCCTGATCCATCATTACAACTTCACAAAGCGCAACAACATGGCTGTTATGCTGTCACACGATGAGGGGCGGTCATATGACGAGGTGCTTATGCTTGATGAACGTACGTCGGTGGCGTATCCCGATGCGTTTGTCGACGGTGACGGCAAGGTTTACGCCGTTTATGATCGTGAGCGCTACGGCGACAAGGAGATTCAGCTCGCCGTGTTCCGTCTTGAGGATATACTTGCGGGGCACTGCGTGACGCCCGGTGCGCGCACCAAGGGCATTGTATGTAAGGCGCTGGGAGCGCGCCGCACTGAGGAGGAAAAGCGCGCCGGAACACTATGGCCTCGCAAATACTGCGATCCGCTCCGCCCGCCGACAACACAACTTGATCAGTATTTCAAATCATTTGTCTGAGAGGTCAGCGTGAAAGTTGCTTCCGCCTAAAAGTGAAATACACTTTTTCACGCACGAATTTTGCCGAGGCAAAATTCACTGATTACTATTTGCACTGCCGCAAAGCGGCAGAATGGAGATTAGCATGAAAAAAACCATAAGATTTACCTGCCTTGTGCTGCTGCTTCTGACGGTGCTCGTACCGTTTGCGGCCTGCTCCGACAAGGGAGATGAGCAGACCGGGACGACTACGCCGGCAGGCGGCACACAGCCCTCACCCGGCACCGACACCACAACAGCCGAGGAAACCTTTGATTTCGGAAACAGAACGGTCACCGTTCTTGAGCGTGAGCTGCTTTCCGGAACCTCTATCTATTATGAAATAAACGCCCCTGAGGTGTCCGCCGAGGTTATCAACAACGCGCTTTATGAGCGCAATCTGTACATTGAGGAAAGCCTGAACATCAGACTCAAGTCCGTTGTGGCTTCGTCCGACAATGCAGAGCGCCGTCAGCGCGTCGAAACGGCTATAAAATCCGACGTCAAGCTGTGCGATTTCATAATGGACTACGGTGGAAACACAATGTACTATTCGGTCGGCGGCATGGTTTATGACCTGAACCAGATGCCCTACCTTGACTTTGAAAATCCTTGGTGGTACACCGATACCATGAAGGACACGGCGATCAGCGGCAAAAACACATTTGCCGTCGGCGATATGTGCACCGCGTCCTATACCTCCACCGCAGTTATCTTTTTCAACAAGTCGCTGGCAGAGCAGTATAATCTTGAAAACTGCTACAAGCTGGTTGAGGACGGCAAGTGGACATACGAAAAGCATATGACCATGGGCAAAAGCGTTACCACTGACCTCAACGCCAACGGTGTCACCGACGCAGGCGACCAGTTTATGCTGATCGCGGCCAACTGGTACTACCAGCCCTACTTCTACGGCCTCGGCTACAAGCTGCTGACGCGTGATGCCAACGGCAATCCGCAGCTCGGCGAGCTGGATGAGCCGCAGTACAACGCGCTCAAGTCGCTTATCGACACGGTAAACGGTCCCGATTGCTGGTACAAGGCCAAGTATGATAAGCAGGGCTCGACAACTCAGACGTTCCGTGATGGCCGCGGATTGTTCTGGGTACAGCTCATGGTAAGCTCTGACGGTCTGCGCGACGCAGAGGTTGACTTCGGTATTCTCCCGTTGCCCAAGATCGACGAGGAGCAGGAGCAGTACATTTCCTACCTGCACACCAAGACCTCGCTTATTTCGGTGCCCGTTATAACGACGGATACCGACACCATTGCCTGCGTTATCGAAAAAATGTGCGAGGCTTCGGGTAACATACTGCGTCCGGCATACTTTGATGTGCTGTTTGACGGTATCATCGCGCGCGACGCTGAAAGCACCAAAATGCTTGATATAATCTACTCGAATGTATATATGGATCTCGTGCAGCCGCTTGTTCAGGTCGGCTTCACGCTTGACACCGTGTTGCGCAACGCCATGGATATGAACATGGGCGGCTCGGTCAAGTCCATATGGAAATCCAATGTCAGCAAAAACACCAAGGTGATAGAATCCGTTATAGAAGCTTACGAAAAAAAGGTTAAATAAGGAAAGGACACATAGCTTATGAAGAGATTTATTTCCGCTATAGTTGTGCTGGTAATGATGGCCGCACTTTTCACGCTGTGCGCAGGCGCCGCAGACATTGACCGCAACGTGGTCTATCAGGCGGCATACGGTGCGCCCGTACTCGACGGCAAAATGGATGACATTTATCTGCTTTCCGATGAAATGTATGCCGAAAACGGCATTTTCACCGGTTCGGCAACCGTAAAAGAAGGTCAGTTCGCCACGGCCAAGTACCGCCTCGTGTGGAACCAGAAGTCACTGTACATATTCTGCGAGGTGACCGATCCCACCCGTTCTGATCCCGGCGCGTCAAATGCTTCAGCCACAAAAATGGACAACTGCGATATATACGTCATTTGTGATCCCGCCTTTTCAATTGACAAGGACTATTCCGACCGCTCGGTCGAGAGCAGCGGACAGTTCCGCTATCACCCCGGCTGTACCATTGAGGAGGAGCCTGTTCGTGCAGCATCCTGGGGCGGGCTTACCGTACTCAACCAGATGTTCGGTTCGCTGAATTATGTCGGTGACTACAAGGATCAGACCTCGGGAGACTACAGCTTTGAGATGCAGATAGACTTCAATCCCGCCTATGCTGAGGTCCTTGCGGCTAACCTCACAAGCCGCACCGACACTCTGCTCGGGTTTGCACTTCAGATAAACGACGTTATGGACAATGATGCCAAGCGCGATGCGTATGTTTTCTCCAACAACGCGACCGAAGGCCTCTCCAAAAACCTCGCCAACTGCGGTGCCGTGTCGCTCTATCTCCAGGCAGGTGCCGAAATAATTGAAATTGAAGACCCCGACGTTCCTGATGATACCACCACCGCACCTGCGGACACAACTCCTGCGGACACAACTCCTGCGGATACCACTCCGGCCGACACTACAACGGCTGCGCCCTCTGACACCACAACGCCCGCGCCGGCTGACACCACAACGCCTAAGTCTGCCGATACCACGTCTTCGGACAAGGGAGGCTGCGGATCTGTAGTGGCTTCAGGCCTGCTTGCCATCATGGTATGTGCTGCCGTTCCCGCACTTGTTCGTGTAAATGTACGCAAAAAAGACTGACCTATGAACAGGTATTTCAAAACAGCCGTCCTTGTGACGGCTGTCCTTGTAATGATAATGCTTCTGGCGGCCTGTGACGGAACGTCGCCCGGCATCGATCCGGTTGAAACGTCGGCAACAACACCGGACACCTCGTCACCCGCGAACACCTCGATCCCGGCGGATACCTCGGGCTCAGCTGATACGCCCGATACTGTGACATTTACAAAGGGAGAGACTACCGAATACGTAATAGTAATCGGCAAAAACGCCGCCTCAGCTGAGAAGGATGCCGCTGACAAGCTGTCACGTGCATTCAAAACATATCTTGATATCGACATCAAGACCACCATCGACCTTGTCAATGAGGCGCTCGGCTACCGTGAGATACCGACCGAAATTGTCGTCGGCAAAACAAGCCGCGGCAACGCCTGTGGCTGGGATGCGTCTCAGTACCGCAACAATGACTATTTTATCGGCGTCAAGGACGGCAAAATTTACATTACCGGGGCTACCGCAGATGCCACCATGAACGGTGTTAGCGCCTTTATCCGCAAGAATTTGTTCGGAGCGGGCGAGAGTCTGACGGTGTCGTCTGAGAGCAATCTCTGTTTCACCGACGATTACGCTATAAAATCAATAACCCTGGAGGGACAGGAAATGAAACACATGTCAGTTGCATATACAGGTCAGATAGGACTTGTCCGCCAGGCGGCGTCGGTGCTGGCCGAAAAACTCACGCAGAGCTACGGCTATACCGTCTCGGTGGCGCCGGGTATTCAGGGCGACATCATTCTTACTACCCCTGCCGATACTCCGGACTGCGCGTCGCTGCTCGGAGACCGCGAGGCGGTATTTGGTGTGGTGAACGGGCAGGTAATACTCGCAGCCCGGAACGCCGGTCAGCTGTTATCTGCGGCCTACAACCTCTGTGATATCCTGAGCTCGCTTGGCAGTGTCGCGCTTGAGCCGGGGAAGATCGCCTGTGAATACACGCCGGATGACAGCATACGGGTGATGAGCTTCAATATTCTCGGTACGACCGATATCGACAAGCGCCGGGCGGCTGTAATGTGGGTGATCGCCGGAAATTGTCCCGACGTTTTCGGCATCCAGGAGGGCAAGGACGAGTGGCTGAACTACTTTTCGGACGGGTTCGGTGACATATATTCCTGTGTCGGCAAGGGTACTTCCGAAAAGGGATATACCGCAACATACGATAATATCTATTACCGTACCGATCGCTTTGAGCTTGTGCGGAGCGATACTATATGGCTTTCGGATACGACGGACGTGCCCGGCTCCAAGTTTGAAGAATCCAAGCGTGTGCGTATAGCTACATATGCGGTCCTGCGCGATAAGCTCGGAGGCGCTGAACTGCTTTTCGTAAACACTCACCTTGACAATGCCTCCGCAGTGGCGCGTGACAAGCAGGCCCGGGTGCTGCTTGAGCTGCTGGCGGGGTACGAAGGTGCCAAAATCGTCACGGGAGACTTCAATTCCGGAACGAAGTCAGATGTGTACAAGGCCATGACCGCCGCACTGTCCGACGCGAGAGCAGTCGCTGCCGACAGCGATACCGCGCCTACTTATAATCGGCTCGGCTCGGGCACCGGAACGTTTCTTGACTATATTTTCATTTCGGACAAGGTTGATGCGCTCAGCTTCCGTGTCGCAACCTCACTTTACGGCGGCAGCGTATACCCGTCTGACCATAACGCGATAGTTGCTAACCTCAGAATAAAAAATAAATAATGCGGGTGGGCGTGCAATATTAGCGGTAAAATTGAATTTAGCCATCACTTTCGTGGTGGCTTTTTTCATACGCAGAAAGTAAAGAAAAGCCCCGCGCGAGGCGGGGCAGAAAATCATCCCAAGGCTTGCAAGCGTTTTTTTATTGATTCCAATCTTTTATGTGAGTGCAGACAATTAAATAGAGGATTTTCATCTAAGGAGCAAAGGAAACCGTAAGCCATACTTTTTTCGTCACTGCTACCACTTTGCGAATTATCATATTGTAATCCGCGCACCAAAGGTGAAGTATGCTCTATATAAGTGAATTTTTGATATTTTTCCATATGATCACACATTTTGTTAAGTTCATCAAATGCTTGATCAATTTTACCCATTTCCGCCGAGCTTATTGCCATATCACGGCAAAGCCTTCCGAGACGGTTTTCGAAAAATCCGAAATCGCCATCTGAGAATATGAGATGATAAAATTGATACAAGGTTTCTCTTATAGAGTGACGTTCCTGTGCAGTGTATCCCGCTTCGGAACATTGTATCATATTGTGAGATAACCTAAGCATCGTATCACAAACATTCCAAAAGTACCAACGGCAGTGCTCGACCAATTCTTTGCCTTTTAAGACGGAAGAAAGCAAATCTCGGTTGCACGGAACCATCTTGGCATATTCTACTGCCTTTTCATCATTTCCTAATGCTGAATAGGTAAAGGCAAGCATTTGAATAGCTCCGTAGCGGATTTCCGGAGAATCACTTTTCAGAAGTTTGGTAGCGATACAAATAATTTCCTCGCTGTTCTTTGCGCGGTCAACAGCCCACAAATCATACATTAAGTTGTACAGCACATCTTCATCGTTCGGATATTTCTTTTGCATCTTGCGACAAAGTTCAAGACGTTCTTTCCGTTTTCCTTTGTTGATCAGGATTTGAGCCTGTTTCTTAAATGCTTCGATCTCCTCCTGTTTTCGTATAGAATTGCACCCCAAAATATCGTCCACAGTTACCTCATAATAAGATGCGATATAGGGAAGTAGCGTTATATCGGGGTAGCCGTCTCCGCGTTCCCACTTTGACACCGCTTGCACAGATATACCAAGATGATTTGCGAGAGCATCTTGTGTATTCCCGTGCTCATTTCGCAGTTTTCTTAAATTCTCACTAATTTTAAGTTCCATTTTTTCCTCCAAGGTGTAAAGTAACAAGCGCCTGTTCTGATTATATTATATCATATATTTGCACTTATTCAATAACCGCGTTGTTCAATCCGAGTTGAAAATATCAACAGAAAGTATAAAAGATGCGCCTGCTTTATCGCAGGTATGCAATCCCTATTTGTGTTTTTTTGTATTTCCCGACGCTTGTATCCGGGGAAAGCATAGCGCGAGGCAGTCCCCTGCGCGAAATCGGGCAGAAGCCCGAACCCACTATTGCAGAGGCGAAGGGAACCCGTTTTATTTTTCGCGCTTGACGTGCGCGACCAAAGGCTCTGCCTTTGAAAATCGCGAGCTTTTTCAAAAGCTCGCGATTTTCACCAAACAAAGGCTTGACGCTTATCTGCAAAAGACAGAAGCACGGTCTAACACGTTCAAACGCTTTAGCGTAACTTCATATTCGTCCGCTTGCCCCTTCTCCCTCTTTGGGAAAGTTCTTGGTGGTCAAGGCCCCTTCTTTCAAGAAGGGGCCTGCGGGGGCCGGGGCAGGGCCCCGTGGAAAACACGAGGGGGCCGGGGCAGCGCCTCGGTAACATAATCACGAGTTACTGGGTGGCTTCCCGGAAACATCATTGCTATGGCGGCATATACTGTAACAAAAAGTCGAAGGGGTGTACAGAATGAACAATCATATAAGTTTAGGCTCAGTGTTTCGCCGGCGTGCCAATGCGGCGGCGTTTGTAAACGGCAGTGAAAAATATCCGGATATTCACGGCAGAGTATTATTTTATCAGATGCGGGACGGTGTGATCGTACGCGCCGAAATTACAGGCTTGCCGCGCGGCGAAGGGGTATGCGACAGTCCAATATTTGCGTTTCATATTCACAGCGGCGGTCACTGCACCGGGAACAACGATGATGCCTTTGCGGATGCGGGTATGCATTACAATCCGAACGGCTGTCAGCATCCTTATCACGCCGGAGACTTACCGCCTTTGTTCGGCTCCGACGGCAAGGCATTGTCTGTGTGTCTTACCAACCGTTTTACCGTGCATGAGATCATCGGGAAATCGGTTATCATACATGTGTCTCCCGATGATTTCAAAACCCAGCCGTCAGGAAATTCCGGCGAGAAGATCGCCTGCGGCGTTATAATGCCGACAGCCAAGCTAATATAATTAATATTGGTCAAAGACAGAATAACACATTTGTACATAAAGTATCGCCTATCGGCTGAACCGGTTTATCAACGGGTTTTCCCGGGATACCTTTACATAGTTGAAAGAAATTCTGCGACTGTAATAATAAAACAGCCCCGCGCGAGGCGGGGCGAGAGATTATTCACTGAGTAATCTTTCTACTTCTTTCTTTTGTTTGCTTGTGTACTCGAAAATAGTTGATTTGAACCACTTGGATTCAAGAAAATCCTCTGCAAAAGCATCCATCACTTTCTGTGCGATTTTGAATTGAGAAATAGCTTTTTCTGACTCTCCGTTTTGTTTTAAGTGCTTGCCTGCGATGATCAGCATATTGATCAAGTCTTCCGCAGAAATATTCTTTTGCTTCTGTGCTGCCTCATAGCTATCCTCTCCATCCAAAAGGGATGCCATTAATTCCAGCTTTGTAAAATATATCTCGGGGATCTTTTCAAGAGTAGGCTTGACTAAATCATACTGACCGTTTTCCTTATAGCACGTCGCAAGAATACGGCAGGCATCGTATTTTACCGAATCATCATTAGTTGCTTCTATGAGAGTTTTACAAAGGTTGATGATTTCTTCTGCTCGTGTTTGATAATCCAATGTATAAAGCAGATTGTTCAATATGATATCGTTTCCGGGGAATCTCCGCAATCCGTCGCGCAAAATACGCTCTGATTTCTCTGCATCGGTAAAACGATACTTGTACGCTTCATCACAGATAGCCTCGACCTGCTTCTCAATTTCAAATAAATTAAAATCAAAAAGCTCGTCGGTCGAAACACCGAAAAAAGATGCGATAGCAGGAATCATGGTTACGTCCGGCATTGTGTTGCCGTTCTCCCATTTTGAAACAGCTTGAAATGATACGCCGAGGTAGTTTGCAAAAACTTCTTGCGATACATTTTTCTGTTTTCTTAAAGATTTTATCTTTTCTCCAAGTTTAATCATTTTAATTTCCATTCTGCCGCTATGCGTCAGCACAAATAGGAATGAAAGAGTGCTGCGGGCGGCGATTTTTGTTATATAATAATTTTGAGGAGGAAGGCACACTACAACGCACGTTGGGGTGAGTCGTAGATACACTTCCTGTAAAAAACAGTATTTTAATCAGTGTTGGAATCATTATTTCAAGCACAAATAAGTGGCGCTTTAAGCCCGTACGCTAAGAATTGTTTTAGCACCTGTTAAATTGTGTGATGATTCAGTCACTGCCTTCTTCCTCACAACAATTTAAAGGAGGAAGAATATTTGAAAGTTGTTTATCCCGTTTGCTGTGGAGTGGATGTGCACAAATCCTTTTTGGTGGGAACCATAGTTTCCACCACTGACGGTGTCCAGCCGCATTACCAAAAGAAACGCTTCTCAACCTACAACAGCGATCTGAACCGATTTGCGGATTGGCTCCATCAGAATAACTGCCCTGATGTCTGTATGGAGTCCACCGGAAAGTATTGGGTACCTGTGTTCAACATCCTCGAATATCGAGGAATAAGGGTCACCATTGCCAATCCGAAATGGGTAAGAGCCGTAAAAGGCAACAAGGATGACAGCAAAGATTCAAAATGGATTGGAGACCTGTTCCGTTTGGGACTCGTACCGGGCAGCTTTATCCCATGTAAAGAAATCCGAATTCTCCGTGAGTTTACCCGCTACCGGTACAAGCTGGTATCTATGAAAAGCAGTGAGAAAAACCGTTTTCAGAATGCGTTTACCGTCTGCAATGTTGCTCTCGATTCTGTCGTATCCGATATGTTCGGAAAGTCCGCTTCCGCTATTACCAATTACCTGATTTCCGAGGACACCTTCGATCCGGAATACTGCGTCTCTCTTTTGCAGCGGTCACTGAAGAAGAAAGCTGATTCCGTGCTTGAATCAATTGAAGGCTATTCCATTACACCGGAACAGAAATTCCGGATGCGGATCGTACGTTCACATCATGACTATCTCGAAAACGCTATTGCCGAGGTTGATTCTGCAATTGACTCTATGGTTGCCAAACACGAACCCCTCATCTCGCTATTGTCAACCATACCCGGAGTCGACCGCGATTCCGCCATCACTATTATCTCTGAAATCGGGACGGACATGTCACAATTTGGTTCTTCAAAGCGTTTGTGCTGCTGGGCGGGACTGACACCCGGCAACAATGAATCTGCCGGTAAGAAGAAATCTGTTCGCATTACACGTGCAGGAGTTTATCTCAAACCTGCGCTTGTGCAAGTTGCACACGCAGCCGTGAAGTCGACAAAATCTTCTTATTACAAATTGAAGTTTGAGCAGATTTCAAAGCGCAGAGGAAAGAAACGTGCCATTATTGCCATTGCCCGGATGATTCTCACTGCGATTCATTCCATAATGTCCACCGGCGAGGTCTGGAATCCTACCGACCTTTTTAAAATTGACATGCCGGAAGAACTGAAGGAAAAACAATTATCCAAAGCTGTAAAACAAGCTGTCAGATTCCTTGAAAAACAGGGGTTGGTTGTAAGCTAGTTTTTT
>JBNRMS010000067.1:0-11846 GCA_050309735.1 Eubacteriales bacterium | reverse complement strand
GTATTATTATATTATATAGGATTTTTGTCTGATTTTCAATGTTTTTTGATAATTTAAAAAAATATGTGAAATAAAACATATATTGAGTATTTTTTGATGGATTTTATGTGATATTAACAAGAGGATTTAACATTATATAACATATATAGTGCAATCGAGACTCTGGTGGTATTGCATGGTGTTAAATATTAATTATTATAATCTGCTATGCTGGGCTTTAAAATTCCATTTTATGAGATAAGGGCGATTTTTCCGCATGGGTATGGACAGCAGATGGTCCATATGATACAATATATATGAGGGGGCGCATGGGAGAGCTTCACTTGCGACTATGGTGCAATATACACATCATCTAATAAAAGCCCTCCGGACAAGGAGATTTCACATGGGGAAAATAATACTGACCGGCGACCGACCAACCGGCAGGCTGCACATCGGCCATTATGTCGGCTCGCTCGTCCGGCGGGTCGAGATGCAAAACTGCGGCCGATACGAGAAAATCTTTATCATGATTGCCGATTCGCAGGCCCTGACCGATAACTACAACAACCCCGCCCGAGTTCGCTCTAACATTGCCGAGGTAGTGCTTGATTATCTCGCCTGCGGAATCGACCCTGAGAGGTCGACAATATTTATACAGTCACAAATCCCCGAGCTTTGCGAGCTGACCTTCTACTATCTCAATCTTGTCACCCTTGCGCGCCTTGAGCGCAACCCGACCGTCAAGGCCGAGATAAAGCAGAAGGACTTCGGCTTGAGCATCCCGGCCGGCTTCTTAATATATCCGGTCAGCCAGGCGGCCGACATCACCGCCTTCCTCGCAGACACAGTGCCGGTCGGGGGCGACCAGCTTCCGATGATTGAACAGACGCGCGAGATTGTCCGCTCCTTCAATAGCTTGTACGGCAAGACCCTTGTCGAACCCGAAGCGCTGCTTCCAAAGGCGGCTGCTTGTCTTCGCCTGCCGGGAACCGACGGACGAGCAAAAATGAGCAAGTCGCTTGGCAACTGTATCTATCTCTCGGACACTGCCGACGAGCTGCAGCGCAAGATTATGAATATGTACACAGATCCGGCTCACCTGCACGTCAGCGACCCCGGCAACACTAGTGATAACCCTGTGTTTATCTATCTTGACGCCTTCTGCCGCGACGAGCATTTCGAGCGCTACCTGCCCGAATACGCGAATCTGTCGGAGTTAAAAGGACATTATGAGCGCGGAGGTCTTGGCGACGTTAAGGTCAAAAAATTCCTCTTTGCAGTACTTGAAGAAACCCTCTCACCGATAAGAGAGCGGCGCGCTGAGCTGTCGGAAGACATTCCCGCAGTCATGGAAATGCTGCGAGCCGGAAGCGTCGCCGCCCGAGAGAGAGCCGCCGCAACCCTCGCGAGCGTCAGGCGCGCGATGGGCATTGAATATTTTTCTTAAACATATATATCAATAAAATTAAACGTCGCGGGCGGGATGAGAGCATCCCGCCCCATTATTTTCCCCATCTGCAGAGTACAACCCTCTGACAAGCCATAAAAATTTTCCCCTCTTCCGACACATTCCGACATCGGACGCAATATCATATTAGTGGAACAAAATTCCTCCACGCAAATCTTCTTTCCAATGATTAAATTGTGAGCAGTCAAGGTAAAAATATACTTGAAGAAGAAATCCAAAAGAGAGGATATGGCAATGATAATCAGACGCGGAGATATTTTTTATGCCGATCTTTCGCCCGTGGTCGGTTCCGAGCAAGGCGGGCTCCGTCCGGTACTTATTATTCAAAATGATGTCGGAAACAAGTACAGCCCAACTGTCATAGCGGCGGCTATCACGTCGCGAATGGGAAAGTCGCGCCTGCCGACCCATATCGACATTTACGCTGAAAAGGCGGGGCTTGCCAAAGATTCGGTTATTCTGCTTGAGCAGATAAGAACGCTTGACAAGCGAAGGCTTAAGGAAAAGATGGGGCATCTTGACGAGGTTATGATGAACGAGGTTAACTCCGCGATAGCCATCAGCTTCGGACTCGGCGGCATACTTACGCCCGAGGAACAGTACACAGAGCCGCCGGGAGCAGCTGCCGCCGTCACCCCCTCGCCCGGCGCGACGGGAGGGGCAGGCTATACCGCGATGACCGTCTCCCAGCCCGAGACAAGCGCCCCAGCGCTGGCAGCCGATGTCGGAGCAACCGCTAAGGTCGCAAGCGAGGGCGGTGACCCTACCCCGATGAGCTAATTATATAAAAATTCTATTAAAAAACATAATTTTCTGTTACCCTCTTGATTTTCCCCGTGTTTGCGGTTACAATATATATGGAAAATTTTATTTGTACCGCAAGGAGAAAATTAAATGGCACTCGTTACAACCACCGAAATGTTCAAAAAAGCCTATGCCGGCGGATACGCCGTTGGCGCCTTCAACATCAACAACATGGAAATAATCCAGGCCATCACAGAGGCGGCGGCCGAGGAGAAATCGCCGGTCATACTTCAGGTTTCGGCAGGAGCCCGCAAATACGCCAAGCACGCCTACCTGATGGCGCTCGCACAGGCGGCGGCCGCTGACAGCGGCGTAGATTTCGCGCTCCACCTTGATCACGGCGCCGATTTTGAAATCTGCAAATCCTGTATCGACGGAGGCTTCACCTCGGTGATGATCGACGGATCAAGCTACGATTTTAAGGAAAATATAGCGCTCACCAAAAAGGTGGTCGAGTATGCACACGCCCACGGCGTCGTCGTCGAGGGCGAGCTTGGCAAGCTTGCCGGTATTGAAGACGATGTTAACGTCAAAGCCGAAGACGCAAGCTTCACCAATCCCGACGAGGTTGAGGAATTTGTGACAAAAACCGGCGTCGACTCGCTGGCAATCGCCATCGGAACATCGCATGGCGCCTACAAATTCAAGCCCGGCACAAAACCTAAGCTCAGATTTGATATACTTGAAGAAATCGAAAGGCGTCTGCCCGGCTTCCCGATAGTGCTCCACGGCGCCTCCTCGGTTCCGCAGAACTATGTTGATGAGATTAACTCGCTCGGCGGCAATATGCCCGACGCTGTAGGTATCCCTGAGGACATGCTCCGCCAGGCAGCAAAAATGGCAGTCTGCAAGATAAATATCGACTCTGACATCCGCCTTGCAATGACGGCAGCAGTCCGCCGCGCCCTCACTTCAAATCCGTCTGCCTTCGACCCGAGAGAATATCTTTCGGTTGCCCGCAGTGAGGTTCGGATAATGGTGAAGCATAAGATTTCCAAGGTGCTCGGCTCGGGCGGCAAAGCATAAGCACTCGCCTCTTTTTGAACATTATAGCCCCGTTTTATGAATCAAGCGCTCCGCCCTCGGGCGGAGCGACTGATATATATGAAAGGTGTTTATTATGAATATGAAAAAGAAAACAACCCGTTTTATTTCACTTCTATTGACATTATTAATGTTCATGTGTCTTATTGCTTCCTGCGCTGAGGTCGATCCCGACAAGCCCGGCGACACTGACGAGATGGGTGTCGAGACAAGCCCGGAAACCGAGCAAGATAATATCGACTCGAAAGGGTACATAAAAGACAACCTTCCAGACGACCTCAATTATAACCACTCTGATTTTACCCTGCTCTACTGGAACGACCGCGAGCATGAAGAATTTTTCTCCGAGGGCATGAACGGTGAAATCGTGAACGACGCGCTTTTCGATCGAAACAGACTGGTCGAGGAGAGGCTGAAAGTTACCCTGAAGTTCACGGGCACACCCGGTAACGGACAGAATGTAGCCACTTTCACAAATAAACTCAGCGCAAGCGTTCAGGCGGGCGACAACGCCTATGACATGATCGGCGGTTACAGTATCTCCACCTCCTCCTGCGCGTACAACGGTCTTCTCTCCGACCTATATAACAGCGAATATATCGATTATTCCATGCCCTGGTGGCCGGATAATCTTATCGACCAGGCCACAATCAACGGAAAGCTCTATTTTGTGTCGGGCGATATCTCTGCTAATGTGCTCTATATGATGTATGTTACATATTTCAACAAGCAATACCTCATTGATTTCAACCTCGAATCGCCCTACGACCTTGTGACGGCCGACCAATGGACGCTTGACAAAATGTTTTCAATGAGCGCCGGTATTTACAGCGATTTGAATGCCAACTCAAAGAAGGACGAGGGCGACCGCTTCGGTTTTTACGCACAAAAGCTGCACACCGACGCCATCTTCTGGGGCACCGGGATTAAAACGGTCGACAATACCGGCGATACGCTCAAAGTGTCGAAGGATTTCAATAGCGAAATGATTCAGAATCTGCTTGAAAAAGTGAACACCTTCCTATACAACAGTAATGACGGCATAATGATAACCTCCACGCAGACATATAAATATTTTGCCGAGGAAGCCTCTCTCTTTTGGATGGACAGAGCGCGGCAGGCGATTACCGGTCTGCAAAATTATGAATCGCTCCAGTTTGGCATAGTTCCCATACCTAAATGCTCGGATAATCAGGAAAATTACGCCTGTGTCATGGGCAATCCCTTCACTCTTTATGGCATTCCAACCGATATCAAGGATATTGACCGCTCAACCGCCGTTATGGAATGCATGGCTTCCGAAAGCTATCGAAATGTCACCCCGGCTCTGTTTGAAACTGCGATGAAGATTAAATACTCGCCTGACGAGATTTCCTCGCAAATGTTTGACCTTGCGCGCAGCTCGGTGGTTTTTGATCTTGGGAGAATTTTTTACTCGGTTCTAAACGGAATCCCGGCCTCGTCTTGGGAAAACGCAGTGTATGGCAACGCCACGTCTTGGACTACGGTTGCCAAAGCGCAGGAAAGAGTGTTTGCCGGCTGCATTGAAAATCTTCTCAAAGCATTTGAAGATTAGCGCTTTATCTTAATTAATCGTTTTATATAGTAGTTCCGCGCCGCTGATAGCGGCGCGGAACTGCTTTATAATATTTAATACTATTACCTCCTCGGAGGGGGATGAGGAGCCCTGCCGGGGCCGGCGTGGCATACTCCAAATTCAACTGTGTCAGATGCTCCAAAAGCTCCCCCTATTCACCCCAAAACCGGCTGCCTTGACATATCGCCCGGGTGGATTATTATATTGATAATTTTATCGCAAGCATCAATGTATTCGCAAAGATCTGCATCCTCGGCTGCATTTGTTTTTGTGGGGAGGCTTATTGTTTTAGTTGCTCTGCCGCAGCGGACTGTAAGTGTCAAGATTGGTTTGCAGTCGCTTTTTGAGGATGAATATATGTCGCCCTCAAGCTCTGAGAGCTTGAGCCCGGAGAGGATCTCCCTTATCGCCTTTTTTTCGTTGCGGGTCAACCGGCGCCGGACGCCGTGCTCGGAGCCCTCGCTTATCAGCCTGCCATCGGCGCTGTTGTATGAGCTTACGGTGCCTCTGTTCCAAATTATCGAAAAGCTAAAGTTGCCGGGAAGGCGGGAAAAGTCCTCTTTATTGCCCTTCAGCCCGACGCCCGGCTTTTTCTTGGCTTGCCTGGTGTCATCGGCTAAAGCATCGAAGAGGAGATGTTTTTCGCTTTGAATCTGGCTGCTCGACGCCAGCGTCACAAGCACAATCATACACAATAGAATAATTACTATCACCATTATATGACCTTTCCTTTTTCAGTTGCCGAATTTTGTGCCACCCCGGCCGCCACTTCAATCATGCGCCCTTAGCACAAATCTCGTTGCCTTAAAGAAATATATTTCCCTTGGGCCTTTTTATCATCTTGCCGCGCGGCGGGCGTTTTTAACTTGTTGTCTTCTTCTCGGTTTTGACTCCATCTGTTTGTAAGACGCACATCTGTCCTATCAGGTTCCCGAGTTTACCGATTGTTTACATTTGCGTTATTATTTCCTTTATTTTCGACGGTAAATACGTTCTTTAGCATCATAAGCAGAACCGGGAAAAATATCATTCCTAAAAATCCAAAAAGTTTGAATCCGGTGTACATAGCGCCCAGAGCGAGCAGCGGATGTATTCCAAAGCTCCCGCCGACAACCCGCGGCTCGGCTATCTGCCTTACCACAAGCGTAATAGCGTAAAGTATAATAAGTCCGAAACCCAGTCGAAAATCCTTCGAGAGCAGCGCTATAAGCGCCCAGGGGATAAG
This sequence comes from Eubacteriales bacterium, assembly GCA_050309735.1. GTDB lineage: Bacteria > Bacillota > Clostridia > Oscillospirales > CAG-272 > UMGS1002. The sequence continues at coordinate 5,726 of JBNRMS010000067.1, read as the reverse complement.
AATTGTTCCGGTTCCAAAAAAGGGCAAAATATCAACAAAGGCTCCAATAAGGGCGATTAGCAGAGGATAATTAACCCCAAGTATGCTAAATCCCAAAAAGAGCTCGATAAAAGTGATACCGAAAAGCACAAGATATGCCCTTATCCACCTTCCAACAGCCGAAAACACCCGTGATTTGATTGCGGGAACCCGCTCGGCCGCCCTGCGCGGGAGGAGAGAGAGCAGCGCGGAATTCACCGCCCTAAGGTCTACGCAAAAATAAAAACACGCCACAATTGTAACCGTAAGCAGAAGCAACGCTCCGGGAATACGGGCAAGCGTCCGGAAAATCGCCTCGGGAACCCACATGCTCAGCTTTGATATAAACTCTGTCAGGAGCTTGATTATCATATCGTCGACACCCTCGATAAAGGCCTCAAGTTCGGCAACGCCCCGCATATCTCGCAGTATCGGTATCTTCTCGCCAAGACTGCCGAGCTCACCGGCAATCCGGCCGACTGTTGCATAAAAATCGCTCTCTCCCGAAATCAACCAGTCAGAAAGCCTTTTCAGCTCGTAAATCAGCCGGTTTGCAATAAGGACAATAATTAAAATCATAAGTCCAAGTGCCACCAGCAGAAGCACGGCTGAGCAAAGCTTTATAGGTATTTTGGTTTTTTTCGATATCCACCCCGCCGCCGGTGCCAGAGCAATCGCCACCGCATACGCTATAAGAAAGGGCAGAACTGCCGCGAAGATATATTTAAAGAAAAGCCATAAAACGGCTCCCCCCGCCGCGGCGCAGATAATCAGCGCGGCGTTTTTTTGCCAATCGATTTTTCCCATAATTGCTGCCGGCGCCTCCCGATATTCTCTTGCGCGACTGCCGACATATCTATATTAATATATCGGAAATTTTCGCGCATGGTTTCACTGTTTTGGTCAAATTTACCTTTTGTTTACATTTAATTTACACTGTATCAATTTTAATTATTTCCGCTTGAGTTATTAATGTAAAAGTGTTATAATGTATAAGCAGCAAGAAGTTCTCAAGCAAAATCCGAGGAGGAATGAGGTTATATGGGTAAACTATACGTTGTCGCAACCCCGATAGGAAACCTCTCGGATATCACCGAGCGGGCGCTCGACACCCTGCGCTCGGCAGACCTTGTTGCCGCCGAGGACACGCGGAGAACCCTCCCTCTGCTCCGTCACTTCTCAATTGACACACCGCTTGTCTCATATCACAAGTTTAACGAGCGCGAAAAAAGCGTCGAGCTTATCGAAAGAATCCTTGGGGAGGATATCAGTATCGCACTGGTTTCCGACGCCGGAACCCCCTCTATCTCAGACCCCGGCTGCATAATCGTAGCGGCGGCGCGCGAGCGGGGAATTGAGGTCACGGCAATCCCGGGCGCCTCGGCGGTAACAGCCGCACTGTCGGTTTGTGGTTTTATATTTGATAAATTCACCTTTATGGGCTTCATACCAAGGCAGAAATCCGAAAAAGAGAAGTATTATAATATATTATTCGCCTCTTCGGTAGAGATATTCGTAATTTATGAGGCCGGAAACAGAATTACACAGTCGCTCGGCGAGCTTGCGGCCGCCTTCCCCGAGGCCGAGGCCTTTTTAATCAACGATATCACAAAATATTATGAGAGGTCATATAGGGGAAAAATAGCCGACATAGTTGCCCGGCTACAAAAAGAACCAAATGCAAGGCTCGGCGAATACACGCTCGTCCTCAAGAAAAATCACACCCCTGCCCCGCCGGACAACTCTGAGAGGGTATCGGCCGAGGCAATGCTGGTTGACGAGATGGTAAGACAGGGCATAACCCTCAAAGAAGCAATCACCGCAGTCTGTGATAAGGATAAAAAACTAAGTAAAAACGAGGTCTACCGCGCCTCTTTAAAACTAAAAGAATTATTATAGGAGATATATTCTATGATTAAATATGACGTTGCAATAATCGGCGGGGGTATCGGAGGGCTTATGGCCGCATACCGGCTCCGCCAAAACTCACCCGAGATGAGTATCGTCATCTCTGACCGCGGGAATACAATTGAAAAGCGCTACTGCCCCGCCGGTAAAGACAAAGCCTGCATGCACTGCAAAATCTGCTCGATAACCTCAGGTTTTGCCGGCGCGGGCGCCTTTTCGGACGGCAAGTTTAACCTCGGTACGGCATACGGCGGAACACTCGGCGAGGAACTGGGAGACGACACCGCAAATTTCTACATAAACGAGGTAGACAAGGTGCTCGTTCGCTACTGCACCTCGGGAACACCCGAGGTCTACCGCTCAAACGAGGCGCTCAAACTCAAATGTCTTCAGAATAACCTAAGGCTGCTCGACATGAACGTCAAACACCTCGGAACCGACAAAAACTTCAAAACCATGCAGAATCTGATTGAGGCTCTCAAAGAGGCAGGAGTAACAATGCTTCCCTTCTACGACTGCCAGAAGATCGAGGGGGGCGCAGGTGACTACCGTCTTATCTATGCCGGGGGTGAGGTGATAAGAGCCGAGCGCGTGATTATCGCGACCGGCCGGGGGGGCGCTACCTTTGTCTCGGATTTCTGCAACAGCCACGGCGTGAGAATGAAATCAAATTCGGTAGACATCGGCGTGAGAGTGGAAATGAAGGACATCCTCTGGCGCGAGTTTTCCGATCAAATATATGAACCGAAAATACTATATAAAACAAAGACTTTTGAGGATCGCTGCCGGATGTTCTGTTTCAACAAGGGCGGGCTTGTCTCAGCCGAGAACACCCGCGGGATCATCACCGCCAACGGACATGCCTTCGCAGAACCCGAAAAAAGAACAGAAAACTGTAATTTTGCAATCCTCTCAAGCATCCGCTTCACCGACCCCTTCGACCAGCCGACCGAATATGCCGAGAGCATATCGCGCCTTGCCAATATGATAGGGGGAGGCAATGTGCTCGTCCAGCGCTTCGGCGACCTCATCCGCGGCAGGCGAACAAACGACCACCGCCTCGGACAAAACAGTGTGACACCTACACTTAAGGCGACCTCGGGCGACATCTCGCTCGTCCTGCCCCACCGCACGCTGACAAATATAATCGAAACCATTCAAGCGCTCGACAAGGTCGCCCCCGGCACAGCTAACGACGACACCCTGCTCTACGGCTGCGAGAGCAAATACTACTCAATCCGCCCGGTCTTCATGAATAAGGACTTTGAGCTTATAGACGGTGTCTACATCATCGGAGACGGCAGCGGCATCTGCCGCGGTCTGTCACAATCGGGCGCAATGGGGATATATGTCGCCGACCGCATACTTGGAAAAGCCGCCGGAAGACCGACACCTTCTATTTAATATAACGATTTAATAAATTTAAAATAAACAAAAGAGCGGAACTCATCCCGCTCTTTCGTTTTTTTAAAAATCATAAATGATTATCATACAATATTCACTTCTTCCCCACCCTGAGCCGCTCGGCCTCGGTTGGGTCGGGGGTAACATAGGCTGTCCAGTTGGTGTGGTAAATCACAAGCCCTGGCTTTGCGCCCGGCGTTTTCTTCAGGTTTCTCACCCGCGTGTAGTCAACCGGTATATTCTGTCCATCCTTCGCGCTCGAATAGAGCGCCGCTATCCTCGCAGCCTGCGTGAAGTCAAGCTCGCTCGGCTCACTCCCGTTTGTAATCAGAACAACGTGCGAACCCGGCCTCCCCTTGACATGAAACCAATAATCGTTTCGCTCGGCAAGATGGTGGGTTATATGCTCGTTCTGCGTGTTGTTCCGCCCGCAGAGTAGTGTGTATCCACCGTCCGTCACAAACTTCATAACCGATGAGCTTATCTTCTTGGGCGCAGCATATCCCTTCATCCTTGAGGCATAGCCCGAGCGGTATAGCTCGTCCCGAATTTCGGCAAGGTCATCCGAGGTCTCTGCGCGCTCAAGCGAATCGAGAACGCTGCGCAGATAATCAAGCTCTGCCTCGCCAAGCTCTATCTGGCGGGTCAGCTCAATCTTGGCCTTCTTTGCCTTGTTGTATTTTTTGTAATATCGCTGCGCGTTCTCGGCCGGGGTAAGACGGCTATCAAGCTTGAGCTCCCGCCGCCCGAAACTGCCGTCCTCCCGCATATCCGAATAATCAATAAGGATTACGCGTGAGGCCCCCCGTTCGATGGCGTGTATGTTAGCGATAATAAGGTCGCCGTCGCGTTTGTAGTCCTCGCCCCGGTCGCATTCGGCAAGCTCGCCCCTCTGGTTCTCAAGCTTGCGAATTATCCTCGCTTCGGCTGCCGACACAATCCGCAGGATATCTCCGGCCCGCTGCTTTATCCGCGTGTCGCGGTCGCGCTCACCGAAAAAGACGTCGAGCATCTCTCCTGCGCTCTCAAAATGCCGACGCTCAGCCCCCGCGCTGTATTGAGTGAGGTCAACAAAGGAATATTCAACAAGCCGCCGGTCAACCGTAATTAGCGTTGGTAAAAATTTCTCCTCCCTTACGCACCTAATCACATCCGAAAATTCCCGCCAGATATCCTCGGCGCCGCAGCACCTCACCGGAGTGTCTGTGTGGCGGGTTGCGCGGTAAACCATCTCGCGTGCAAGGGTGGCCGAGATTCCCCGGTAGTTGTTTGTTATTAGTTTCTCGATTTTCTGCTCGGGATTGGCCGCCACATAAATATTCGCAAACTCCGAATACTCGGCCACCGTCGGGTCTGCCTTGTCCTGCGCGGGCGGGGGCTCGTACTTCATGCCGGGCAGCACCTGCCTCCGGCTGCTCGTTGTGAAATCGACCGGCCTTATCGCCCCTATAACCTTCATATTATCATCGGTAAAAATCAGGTTGCTGTATTTCCCCATCACCTCGGCGATAAGGTATTTCGTGCAGTCAAATCCCATTTCGTCCCGGCACTCAAAAGCAATAGAAACTGTTCGCTCAAATTCCTCTTGAACAATAGAGCCGAGCCTTGAGCCGTTCAGGTGTTTGCGCAGCAGCATACAAAAGCTCGGCGGCACAGCCGGGTTTTCCTTTGTCAGCGTTGAATAACAAAATCGCGGGTTGTGCGACCCCGCGTTTATCAGTATGCGACGCCCTCCGAGCGTCGTTCGCAACTGTATTATTATCTCGTCGCGTTCGGGCTGAAATATCTTCTCAACCCTGCCGCCAAGCGCGCTTCTCCTTATCTCGCTTGCCGCGCACGCAAGCATTCCGGCGTCGTATGCCATATAAACTCCTTAATGGAAAGCTTTCGGGGGCAATGCCCCCGAAGATCGCAGCGCGATTATTTTCCAAACATTATCTTATCAACCTCAAGGAGCGACGGGAAGACAAAGTCGGGCTTTTCCTCGGGTGTTGCCGCGTCGACATCGGCCGGCTGCGTCTCGCCCGACAGCACAAGAACCGCAGTGACGCCGTGTTTTTTTCCGATGGCGATATCGGTATATAACCGATCGCCAAAAATGCACATCTGGTCAAACGAAAATCCCGTAGCCTCGCCTATCATCTCGATTGTCTCGCGGTAGGGCTTGCCGAAATAGGTCGGCACCTTGCCGGTAGATGCGGTGACAAAGGCCGATATCGCCCCGCTGTCGGGGATGAAGCCATCCTCTGTCGGGCAATTGAAATCGGGGTGGGTCGAGAGATATTCGGCTCCCCCGCGGATAAGGCGGCAGGCATCGCTCAGCTTCTGATAGGTAAGAGTAGTGTCGAAGCTGGTTATTACGATGTCAGCCTTCTTCTCGCTGCCCGAGATAATAT
>JBNRMS010000066.1:0-8440 GCA_050309735.1 Eubacteriales bacterium | reverse complement strand
TGTGGTATAATTTTGTTTGTCCATAGTAGCTGATCCTTTCGAATTGTGGTTTCACAAATCAATTCTAACACAGAATCGCTACTTTGGACTATTTTTTTAGTGCAACTTCATTTTACACTCTGCCAATTAAAATTATTATATAGGAAATAGAAAAAAAGCTATTGACAAGCCGCTTTTATTATGATACAATTATAAACTGCATTATAATCGCTTTAATTGCGTATTTTTTGCCATACCAATATTTACCGAGCCGACATTAGGGTTAAAATCACCTTTAATGGCGCGCTCGCCCATTCCCTGCTTTTTCAATATTTATCACTTTTTATAATTCACTTTATATTTTTTACTTTGTTTCCGACCAACCCCCATACCAGAGCCGGTATGACTACATCTTGAATGGAGTGATTGATTTAATGGTCTATGTCAAAGAGCAAAAGCTTGGTAAGAACACGCGAATGAGCTTTTCTAAGACACCCTCTGCCCTTGAGCTTCCCAATCTTGTGGAGATTCAGACAAAATCCTACAAATGGTTCCTTGAAGAGGGCCTGATGGAGGTTCTGCGCGACATCTCGCCGATAACCGATTATTCGGGAAATATGTCAATTGAGTTTATTTCCTACTCGATAGACTCAAAGCCGAAATACCCGGTTGAGGAGTGCAAGGAGAGAGATGTGAACTACTCCTCGCCCCTGAAGGTAAATGTCCGCCTTAGCAACAAGCTGACCGGCGAGGTTAAGCAGAACGACGTCTTTATGGGCGAGTTCCCGCTGATGACAGAGAACGGCACATTCGTAATAAACGGTGCTGAGCGCGTTATCGTTTCCCAGATAATCCGCTCGCCGGGTATGTACTATTCTTCGGCCATCGACAAAACCGGAAAAAAGACATACGCCGCAACCGTTATACCTTACCGCGGAGCATGGCTCGAATACGAGACCGACACAAGCGGGGTTGTCTATGTGAGAATAGACAAAAATCGTAAAATCCCCATCACCATGCTTATCCGTGCGCTCGGTGTTGAATCGCGCGAGGAAATATACAGGATGTTCGGTGAGGATGATAGGCTCACAGTCACCTTCGAGAAGGACGAAAGCGAGGAGCTTGCCGAGCGCAACCGCACAACGGTCGGCGTTGAGGCCCTCAAAGAGGTCTACAAGAAGCTCCGCCCGGGCGAGCCGCCTCTGGTCGAGTCTGCCGAAGCCCTGATAAATAATTATTTCTTTGACTCACGGCGCTATGACATAGCTCCGGTGGGGCGCTATAAGTTTGACAAAAAGCTCGCGCTTGCCCCGCGAATCAGCAACCGCAGACTGGCAGACGACGTGATAAGTCCGCTCACCGGCGAATTGCTTGCCGAGGCGGGTCAGGTTATCACCCCCGAGCTTGCCAACACGATAGCTAACAACGCTGTTAACGATGTCTATCTCCTGCTTGACAACGGCCAGCGGGTGAAGGTTTTCTCAAACAACACAATCGAGCCCTATTATATATTCGGCTATGACCTGAAGGATTGCGGAATCAAAGAAAAGGCAAAAACACCGGTTCTGCTCGAGATACTTGAGGCCTCGGGCGGAGACGAGGAAACGGTCAAAAAGATGGCCAGGGAAAGGATAGCCGAGCTATGCCCCAAGCATATCACAAAAGACGATATTTTTGCCTCTATCGGGTACCTTTTCGGCCTGGCATACGATATCGGACACGTTGATGATATAGATCATCTCGGAAACCGGCGCATACGCTCTGTGGGCGAGCAGCTCCAGAATCAGCTTCGCATCGGCTTTTCGCGTATGGACAAGATTATCAAGGAGAGGATGACCACCCTTTCCTCGCAGGAAAACGAAAAAATCACGCCTCAGTCGCTTATCAATATACGGCCGGTTGTGACGGTTATACGCGAGTTCTTCGGTTCGTCTCAGCTCTCTCAGTTTATGGATCAGGCAAACCCCCTCTCGGAGCTGACGCATAAGCGCCGTCTCTCGGCGCTCGGCCCCGGCGGACTCTCGCGCGATCGCGCTTCTTTTGACGTTCGTGACGTACACTACACACACTACGGCCGTATGTGTCCTATTGAGACGCCTGAAGGCCCGAACATCGGTCTTATCTCATATCTTGCGACCTATGCAAGGATTAGCGACTACGGCTTTATCGAGGCGCCCTATCGGCGGGTTGAACACCTTCCCGACGGGCGCTCAAGAGTGACCGACGAAATAGTGTATATGACGGCTGACCTTGAGGATAATTATATTATTGCTCAGGCAAACGAGGATCTTGACGAGGATGGCGTGTTCATAAACAACCGCGTCACAGCCCGCGACAAGAACGAATTTATCGAGGTCGAACCATCAAGGGTCGATTATATCGATGTCTCGCCCAAGATGGTCGTTTCGGTGGCGACAGCGATGATTCCCTTCCTTGAGAACGACGATAACTCGCGCGCCCTTATGGGTTCTAACATGCAGAAGCAGGCCGTTCCGCTCATGGTAACCGAGTCGCCTATTGTCGGCACGGGAATGGAATACAAAGCCGCGGTCGACTCGGGTGTGGTGGTTATCGCCAAGGAGTCAGGACGGGTTGAGAAGGTTACGGCAGACTGTATAGTAGTTGTAAGAGATGACGGTCATAAGGATATATACGATCTTATAAAATTTAAGCGTACCAACCAAGGCACCTGCTTCAATCAGCGCCCGATAGTTAACAAGGGAGATATGGTTGAGCGCGGCCAGGTTATTGCCGACGGCCCGGCGACCGATAATGGCGAGGTGGCAATCGGAAAGAACGCCCTTGTTGGCTTTATGACATGGGAGGGCTATAACTATGAAGACGCGGTTCTGCTCAATGAGAGGCTTGTGCGCGACGATGTTTACACTTCTCTTCATATAGAAGAATATTCCCACGAAGCGCGCGACACAAAGCTCGGTCCCGAGGAGATAACCCGCGAGATACCCAACGTTGGCGAGGACGCGCTCAAGGATTTGAACGCCGAGGGTATTATTAAGAAGGGAACCGAGGTCCGCGCCGGCGATATACTTGTCGGAAAGATTACACCCAAGGGCGAGACAGAGCTGACCGCCGAGGAAAGACTGCTTCGCGCCATTTTCGGCGAGAAGGCGAGAGAAGCCAGAGATACCTCGCTCAGAGTTCCGCACGGGGAATCGGGAATTGTTGTCGATGTTCGTGTCTTTACACACGGGCAGGGAGATGAGCTTCCGGCTGGCGTGAACAAAGTAGTAAGAGTTTATATAGCGCAGAAGCGCAAGATTTCGGTCGGCGATAAGATGGCGGGACGGCATGGCAACAAGGGCGTTGTCTCACGCATTCTGCCGCCCGAGGATATGCCCTTCCTACCCGACGGAACCCCGCTTGACATTGTTCTCAATCCGCTTGGCGTTCCCTCGCGTATGAATATCGGGCAGGTGCTTGAGGTTCATCTGGGACTTGCCGCAAAGAAGCTCGGCTGGAAGGTTATGAGCCCGGTCTTCGACGGGGCCACCGAGCGCGACATACTTGAGTGTATGCGCGACGCCGGGATGAGCCGAATTGCCGCGCCCGACGAGAAGCTTGAGGGCAAGGATACAATTGTTGAAACAGATCCTGTAACGGGGAAAAAGACGGTTAAGGTGTTTGACGGCAAGACGATACTTTATGACGGCAGAACCGGTGAACCCTTTGACAACCCGGTCACCGTGGGAATAATGTATTATCTCAAGCTGCACCATCTGGTCGACGACAAGATACACGCAAGGTCAAACGGGCCCTACTCGCTTGTAACACAGCAGCCGCTCGGCGGAAAGGCGCAGTTTGGCGGACAGCGTTTCGGAGAGATGGAGGTTTGGGCGCTTGAGGCCTATGGCGCCGCTTATACACTTCAGGAGATTCTCACGGTTAAGTCGGACGACATTACCGGACGCCGCCGCGCCTACGAGGCGATAATAAAGGGGCAGAATATTCCGACGCCGGGCGTGCCCGAATCCTTTAAGGTGCTGGTTAAGGAACTTCAGTCGCTCTCGCTTGACGTGCGTGTGCTCGACCGAGACGGCGAGGAAATCCAGCTATCAACCCTGTGCAATGACGACGATCCCCCCGTATACACCTGCAGCGCCGACACCGCCGCGATAGACGAGGCGCTCGGCCAGAGCTACGCACCCAGCGATATGCGCAAGTCTTTCCTTATTGACGATACCGATGAGGAAAACGGAGGCGACGCAGACGGAGTAGGTGGCGATGACGGCCTCTATGCCGAAGAAGAAATTTTCGAGGACGACAGCTTTGGAGACGCGGACGACGGCGAGAGTGATAATAATTGAGGAAACAGGAGATAAAAGCTGTGGAGCATAACGAATTCGCTTCGATAAAAATCGGTCTTGCATCCCCCGAAATGATCAAGGAATGGTCATACGGTGAGGTTACTAAGCCTGAAACTATAAACTACAGAACCCTCAAGGCAGAGGTGGGCGGTCTTTTCTGTGAACGCATCTTCGGCCCGACCAAGGACGGGGCTTGTATGTGCGGGAAGTATAAAAACTGCCACAATAAAGAGGTTCACAAGTGTGAGAAATGCGGAGTAGATGTCACAACTAAAAAGGTGCGCCGCGAGAGAATGGGGCATATTTCGCTCGCCTCTCCGGTGTCGCATATCTGGTATTTCAAGGCCATTCCATCCCGGATGGCGCTGGTGCTCGATATGTCGCCCAAGCAGCTCGAGCAGGTGCTCTATTTCGCCGAAAATGTGGTGATTGACCCGGGCATTACCCCCTTAACAAAGGGAATGGTGCTGCCTGAGAAGATGTATCTTGATTACCGCGAGATGTACGGGAATGAATTTCGAGTTGGCATGGGCGCCGAAGCTATAAAAGAATTGCTTTTGTCGATTGATGTCAATGAGCTGTCGGCAGACCTGAAAAGAGAGCTTGCCAGCGCAACCGGACAGAAAAAAACACGGATTATCAAGAGACTTGAAGTAGTCGAGGCCTTTCGCAAGTCGGGCAATCGCCTTGAATGGATGATTCTTGATACAATTCCCGTAATCCCCCCCGATATACGTCCGATGGTTCAGCTTGACGGCGGAAGATTTGCCTCAAGCGACCTCAATGAGCTTTACCGCCGGGTTATAAGTCGCAACAACCGGCTCAAGAAGCTTATGGAGATTCATACCCCCGAGATTGTTATCCGCAACGAGAAGCGTATGCTTCAGGAGGCGGTTGATGCGCTTATTGACAATGGGCGCCGGGGCAAGCCGGTTACCGGCCCTTCAAATCGCCCGCTCAAGTCGCTTTCCGAAATGCTGCGCGGCAAGCAGGGGCGCTTCAGACAAAACCTGCTTGGCAAGCGTGTTGACTACTCGGGGCGCTCAGTTATCGTTGTCGGCCCGTCTCTCAAAATTTATCAGTGCGGCCTGCCGAAGGAGATGGCGCTCGAACTCTTCAAGCCCTTTGTAATCAAGCGCTTGGTTGAGATGCAGAAGGCGACAAACGTCAAAGACGCGCAGAAGAAAATAGACCGTTCCCACGACCCGGCAAACGCCAGCGTTTGGGACGCGCTTGAAAATGTTATCAAGGAGCACCCGGTTCTTCTCAACCGCGCGCCGACCCTGCACCGCTTGTCAATACAGGCTTTTGAGCCTGTGCTTGTCGAGGGGCGGGCGATAAAGCTTCATCCGCTGGTCTGCACCGCTTTTAATGCCGACTTCGACGGCGACCAGATGCCGGTTCACGTTCCGCTCTCGGCCGAGGCTCAGGCAGAGGCAAGATTCCTCATGCTCTCGGCTAATAACCTCTTAAAGCCGGTTGACGGACGCGCAGTCGCCGTTCCGACACAGGACATGATTCTCGGTTCATATTATCTTACAATGGATAAGCCGGGCGAGCCGGGCGAGGGGCGCATATTCCGCGATTTCAATGAGGCCGAAATGGCATATGAAAACGGTCAGCTCGGCCTGCACGCCCCTATATATGTCAGAACGGCAAAAAGCTCGGAAGCAACTCTTGCAGCAATAACCGATTATTCTGCAGTGCGAACCTCGGCGGGAACCGAGGTGACCTTCACTGTTCCGTGTGACAGAGTCTTAACCTCTTCCGACCGCACAACGGGTCACACCTACCTGCGTGTGCTGCGGGGCGACACCGAAATTTTCCGCGACGATACAACCAAAATTGTCGGCGGCGCCGAGGAGGTGCTGTACGGCGAGGAATGCACTCTTATCATAAACGGATTTAGCGATGTCGCGCCGGGCGATGTGATAGAAATTTGCTACAAGCAAACCGGACTGATTGAAACAACACTTGGGCGAATGATATTCAACCGCCCGCTGCCGCAGGATCTCGGCTTTATCAACCGGGCAGACTTTACAAAGAAAAATCATCTTGAGATAGAATCTGTCATGAAGAAGAACGGACTTGGTCAGATTATTGATCGCTGCATTAAAAAGCACGGTCTTGCGGTCTGTTCCAATATGCTCGATGAAATCAAGGAGATGGGATATAAATATTCCACTCGCGCGGCCATATCCATATCTGTTTACGATATGACAATACCCAAAGAAAAAACGGCCCTTATCGCCGAGGCCGAGAAGAAGATTGACACCATAACGCAGCACTATATACGCGGACGGCTCTCCGAGGAGGAGAGATACAAGAATGTCATCAGCGTCTGGGAGCAGACTACAGCCGACGTTACCAACGCTCTTCAGGACAGCTTCGACCAATTTAACCCGATTAAAATTATGTCGGATTCGGGCGCTCGAGGCTCGATAACGCAGATGCGTCAGCTCGCGGGTATGCGCGGGCCGATGTTCGCCGCGAGCGGCAAGACGATGGAGATTCCGATCAGATCCAACTTCCGCGAGGGCATGAAAATCTTCGAATACTTCATGGGTGCGCGCAGCTCACGTAAGTCTCTGTCAGACACCGCGCTCAGAACCGCCGACTCGGGATACCTTACCCGGCGTCTTGTCGACGTTTCTCAGGAGGTTATTGTCAGGGAAGAGAAGTGCGACACAAAGAAGGGCGCACTGATAAGCGCCATTATAGATGAGAAGGACAAGAATGTTCTCGAACCGCTCGCCGACAGAATTATCGGTAGATATACAATGGGAGATGTGGTTGACCCGCGCACGGGCGAGGTTATTATCACAGACGACACGATTATCACCGAGGAGCACGCAGCAAAACTCTCTGAGATTGGAATTGATAGCGTGTATATACGCACCGTGATTCAGTGCCACTCAAGAAACGGCATATGCGCCCATTGCTATGGAACCGACCTCGCGTCGGGCAAGCCGGTGAGCGTGGGCGAGGCGGTTGGCATTATCGCGGCTCAGTCGATTGGTGAACCCGGCACACAGCTCACGATGAGAACCTTCCACACCGGCGGCGTTGCCGGTATGGATATCACGCAAGGTTTGCCCCGTGTTGAGGAGCTCTTTGAGGCAAGACAGCCTAAGAAGGCCGCCATTATGACAGAGGTCGCGGGAACTGCACATATCGCCATAGGCGAGAACGCAAACACGCATGTCGTGACTATTCACCCCGACCACAATATCGATGGACCGCCCGCAGAGGTAAAGGAATATCAGATTCCCTACGGGACCCGGCTTATTGTTAACGAGGGCGACCATGTTGAGGTCGGGCAGGCCTTGACCGAGGGCAATAAGTCGCCGGCCGATATCATGCGTATTCTCGGGCTTGACGCGGTTTATGAGTATATCATAAAAGAAATCCAGCGGGTTTACCGCTCGCAGTCGGTTAATGTCAACGATAAGCATATTGAGATAATTGCGAGGCAGATGACCCGGAAGGTTAGAATAGACGATTCGGGAGATACAGATATGCTGCTCGGCGCGCTTGTAGACGCAACCGAATTTGAGGACAAAAACGCCCAGATAGCCGAGCTTAACGCCGCTGACGGCGGATTCCGCAAGCCCGCCGAGGGTGCGACCGTTCTGCTGGGAATCACAAAGGCGTCGCTGCAGACAGAATCCTTCCTCTCGGCCGCCTCCTTCCAGGAAACCACAAAGGTGCTCACCGATGCCGCCATAAAGGGCAAAATCGACCACCTTCTCGGCCTGAAGGAAAACGTTATTATAGGCAAGCTAATCCCGGCCGGAACAGGCATGGATTGCTACCGAGGAATCACAGCCAAAAAGGTCGGCGAAGTGCACGACGGTAAGGCTGTGTAAGCACAGGCGCGGGGACACGAAGGGCGCGGGGGATACACTGGGGGGAACTTTTCCTGAAAAGTTCCCCCCAGTCCCCTTCAAAAAAGTTGTTACTATTGGTTTTTGGTTGGATTTGAGGAATGAGGCTTTCCTTTTATATCGCCTCAATAATTTTATTGTGCAAATAAAAAATGATAAATAAGCTTAGACCGGAGAAATAATATAGCAATCCAAAAATCTAAACAATCACAAAACCCGTATTATATTGAAATATATAACAAATAATAT
>JBNRMS010000065.1:0-13062 GCA_050309735.1 Eubacteriales bacterium | reverse complement strand
ACCAAAGCCCCACCCCCCGGCAAGCCCCTGTATAATCCGCCGGAGGCGGAAGCGGCGAGCAAACGCTTTCCTCACACAAACACGATCCGAGGCAGGAAGGGGGGTTCCCCGGGGGGAAACCTTGGTTTCCCCCCAGGGCGCGTTTCTTTGGGCACTTTCTTGCCGCGCAGCAAGAAAGCGCCATATCGCCTCCCTCCACGATAAAAAATCTATTTAATATATAATACAAAAAAAGACCGCCGCGCATAAAGTATGCGCGGCGGCAAAATTGTTTATCCGCCCCAATCAGGGAGAAAATCCGTTGAAATAATGCACTCCGTCATGCGCGGTGTCGCCCGGCGCGGTACGGCGGTTGGTGGAAAACCAGAGTTTCCCGCCCGAAATCCCGACCGATTCTATCTCAAAGAGATCGGGGTAAGCGCTTGAGGTGATTCGGAAAGAGAGGTTGTCGTCTGCATAGGCTGTTCCGCTTATATTAAGCACATTGTTGTACACAAGAACAATGCTGACATTTCCCTTTGTCAGAGGGTAGTATATCTTGTTGTTGTGATAGCAGAAGCCCTGATTTGAAAATTCGGAGATGTTGGCAACCTTTTTCCCGTTGACCAGCGCGTCGACGGTGTTGCAGGTGAAAGCCTTGGTCACATTGATGGTGCCGCTGTTGGTGGTCAGACCCACCGACCCCTTATAGACGGTTTTGCCCGACTTAAAGAGGAACTCAAAGGCTGTGCTTGTCGTGGCAGTTTTGGCAACGCCCGACATAGACTTGTTCGCGCCGTCAAGCTTAATTGTGTAGTTTCCGACCTTATAGTAGGTCGTGCCGACATATTTCAGCTTGACAAAGCTCATGCTGCCCGCTTTCATAGTGACGATGAACATAAAGAGAACCCCGTCGTGGTTGGCGAGCGTCATGTCGTTGGCGTGTCCGAGATAGGTGCAGTAGGTTGTCCCGTTGTCGCCGTTGGTCATGAGCGTGGTGCTGCCGTCGCTCATCTTCGTGCGATAGATGACGGCCTTGGTTTCGTCTCCGTTGATTTTCAGCGAGTAGGTGTAGGTTGAGCCGGTGGCAAAACCTTGCGCGGCGTTGCAGCCGTTTGCGTTTCCGAGGGTGGCGATTGTCGTGTAGGTGTTGTAGTAGGCCGCGCTTGTTGTCAGGGTGAACAGGGTGACGATGCAGAGAAGCAGAGCAAGGGTTGTGGTGACACGATTGCTGAGTTTCATGATTGACACCTCCGTTATTTTGTTATTCGGGGTAAATGTTACCATTTCCCCAATAATATAATAACAGGTCAAACACAAAAAATCAATATGTTTTGTAATAATATTCCAAACTTTCGGTCGACAGAGAGTTTCATATTAATGTGTTTTTCGTCAATCTAAGCCGTTTTTCCTCTTTTTAAGAATTTTTTCGGCTATATCCTTCGCACTGCGCCCGGTGATGCCTTCTCCTCTTTGTATGCGGCGATGACAGCGGCTACCTCGCCTGCCGACTCAGTTGAGAAGAGAAAATGCCGGGAGGTGACGCCGGCGCGCTCAAGGTCGGGCTGCCGGTCGGCCATATATGTGGGAAGACTGTTGTAAATTATATTCCGGTGGGGCGACTGGCGAAGAACGGGGAAGGATATCCCGCGGCGGTCGATAAGCTCGGCGCGTCCTGCGCGGCAGGCCGCGCATCCCGAGGTGTCCTTTGCCACGCACTTCTCAAGCAGCATAAGCGGAATCCGACCGTAAACTATCACCTGCGTGTCGCCTTCGATGTCGCGTATCTGAGGCAGGGTTAGCTCGGGCGAGAGGATTACATCGTCAAATCCGAGCTCCATGCAGACGGCCACCGAGGAGCTGTTTGTAACATTAAGCCTGAAGTCGCCGTGGGGAACAAGGCCAAACTCGCGGGCGAGCGAAATCTGTCCGAGGCCGGCAAGAAGGGCGTGCGCGGCGCCGAGGCCGACGGCAACTTGAAGCTGCTCTCTCACCCCCTCAAGCTCGCTGTCAAAGATAACAGGCGGGAGGATTACGCCCGAGGCGCTCGCGCCCGGCGACTTTATAAACTCGTCGAGCGGCAAATAGATTATATCAAAATATTGCTCGGCTTCCTCGGGGATCTGCGAGGAGTGAATAAATCTTGCGCTTCTCTCGCTCCTCGTTTTTTTGGCGGGCGGTATGTCGGGAGTCACGTCCGATTCGTTCCAAATCGGCCGGCGTGCGGCGGCAAGCGCATCGACGGCGGCTCTCCGCAGGGCATTCAGTTTTGAGCTTGGCAGAGCAAGGCGCTCGCCAAGCTCAAGCGAAATATTCCCGGCAGAATATGGAGTTGCTCCGAGCTTTGTCAGGTTTCGCAGAAGATAGTCGCGCTCGGCGGCTTTATTGCGCGCCGCCTCGGGTATCTCGCCTGTGACATTCACCGATATGCCGCCCGAGGCGGCCGTAAGACTTATCGGAGTGTCGGGGAGAATCGAGGCCGACAGGTCGAGCGTCGGCTTTTTTGTCAGCCCCCGGAAGGGTTCAAGGGCGCGCGAGGCCTCTTTGTCCTCGACAGTGCGGACGCCGAGCATTCCCCGGCCGATATTCCCGGTGAAATAAGCGTCTGTGAAGCCGCCGCGCGAGAAAACCGTGGCGAGATATTCTATCTCGTCGTCGGCAGCCGCCCGCCTCTCGTCGAGCAGGCGGCGATAGGTGCGCGTGACAGCAAGGACATATTCGGGCGGCTTCATCCTTCCCTCGATTTTAAGAGACTTGATGCCCGAGTTGATAAGCGCGGGGATATGCCGCGCGAGCGAGAGGTCGGAGAGAGAGAGAGGGTAGCGCTCGGCCGAGCATGGCTTTCCGGTCGAACCGGTCGAACCGGTCGAACCGGACGTTCCGGACGTTCCGGACGGTCCGGTCATGAAGGGAAGGCGGCAGGGCTGAGCGCATTCGCCGCGGTTTCCGCTCCGCCCGCCGACCATCGAAGAAAAGAGACATTGTCCCGAGTGGGAGACGCAGAGCGCCCCGTGTACAAAGACCTCGGCTTCAATGCGAGTGTTTTTGACAAAGGAGCGAAGGTTGCAAAGCGGCATTTCGCGCGCGCAAACCATGCGCGAGAAGCCGAGGCCGGCAAGAATCTCTCCCGCCGCCGAATTATGAGCAGACATCTGAGTGCTTGCGTGAAGGGGCAGCTCGGGAAAATGGCGGCGAATCAGCGCTCCGCCCCCGAGATCGGCGACTATAAGCGCGTCAACCCCCGCCGCCGCCGCGATGCGGGCTTGTTCAATAAGCTCGGGCAATTCGCGGTCAGAAACGAGGGTGTTGAGTGTAAAATATGCTTTTTTTCGGTGCGCGTGTACAAGGTCGACGGCGGCCGAGATGTCACTCTCTTCAAAATTTTGGGCTCTTGCTCGGGCGTTATGCCTCCCTCCCCCAAAATAAACGGCGTCGGCGCCGGCCTCAAGCGCCGCCTCAAGCGATAGGCGCGAGCCGGCGGGGGCAAGCAATTCGGGCAGCGCACTTTTGCTCGCGCCCCCGGTCGGCTGCCCCTCTTTATTTTTTTCAGACATCATTAAAGGTCAGAAGATCAAACATAGAGCCGACCTTGTTCTTTCCTTTGCTGCGCGGCTCTTTTTTATCGTCGGCAGAGGGCGAGGCTATTTGTGCTGTCTCCTCCTTTGGCGGAGTGTCCTTTTCTCCTGTCTTGGGCTGGTCGGGTGTCTGGTTTGTGGCCTGCCGTGCTGCTGCTTCAGCCTTTTTTTGCTCGTCAAGTCTTGCCCTGAGTGAGTTTATCCGCCCCTCATATTTTTCCTTCATTATCTCGATGCGGCCTTCGTATTTTTCCTTCTGGGTTGCGGCGGCGGTCTCATATCTTTCTTTTTGCGCAGCGGCGGCCGTTTCGTATTTTTCTTTCATGGCCTCAAGCTTTATGGTGAGCTTTTCGAGTGCGTCTGCAAGTTTTGCGTTTTCTTCGCGCAGCTCCTCGCTGTCGTTTCCGGTGCTGCAAAGTTCGCTCTGGGCAGCGTCGCGCTCGGAGCAGAATTCAAGCGCACAGAGGAGCGCCGCCTCGTTTTTTGAGATTCGCGGGCTGCGGAGGCAGATTTCTCGTATTCTGCGGTCGACTTTATTAACCGTCGCCGCGACCTCCTCAGAGGTTCCCTCGCTCAGAATATTCATTTCAATGTCGGCTATTGATATTGTAAATTTCTGTTTCATTTTACCTCCTCATGCCGCTCGGGCGCGGCAAAAATTCATTTTGAAGGATAACACCTTCTCCTGCCGGCTTCCGGCAGGGATTTTTTCCTATATATAGTTATTATAATACAAAACAATGTAAAATAAAAGACCTTTTTCGCAAAAAATCACATTACGATAAAGTTGTTTTCAATATATAGTGTTATTTCTTCTTTTCTTGACTAAAAGGCCGGCCTAAACCGAGGCTTTTAGCGGCCTCCGGTCAAAAAACGATAATATTTACGACACAAAAGCGCCAAATCTTGCAAAGAGAGAGATCAACCCTGCTCTCCCCATCTCCCCTCTGACACCATTCGCGCAAGATTGCACAGGCGCTCGTAGGCATACGGGAAAAATTCAAGATATCCCGCGCAGAAGCGGTTTTTCACAAGATCCCCCTCGCCCGCCGAGCCGGCAGACGCCGTTTGCTCGCGCTCTCTCCGGCAACCCCCGCGGCAGAGGAAATGCCATTTGCATTCGGCGCATTCGGGGTCAACCACTCTTGATTTTTCTATAAAGCCTATCTCCTCTCGGCGGCGGTCTATTTCCTCGAAGCTGTCGGTAAGAAGATTTCCGAGCTTATATTCATCAAGCACATAAAAGTCGCAAGGGTAAACAGATCCGTCTGCCTCAACCACATACTGCCGGGAGCAGACTCCAACCATCCCGCAGCTCTCGGGGTGCCTGCCGAGCAGGATCCCGATCCAATTCTCAAAGTTGCGGTTGTAGACATATTTTCCCGAGGTGATATCCGAGTAGTACGAATCAAAAGTTCGGGAGAGGAAGCGACCGTATTGCTCGGCCGAGAGAGTCCAGGGCGAGGTCCCGTCATCGCCAAAGCCTTCGATGCAGGGGATGTGCTGCTGATATTTAAAGCCCTGCTTTTTAAAGAAGTTGTATATGCTAAGAGCGCTCCGAGCGGTTCTGTTTGTCACGACGGTGAGAATGTTGTATTCAACTCTGTGTTTGTCAAAAAGCGCAGCGGCCGACATCACCCTGTCGAAGGTGCCGTCCTCGCCCGGTGTTATGCGATTGAGATTATGTATGTCGCGCCCCCCGTCGAGCGAAAGGCCAACCAGAAAGCGGTGCTCGGCGAAGAATTTCGCCCAGTCCTCGTCGATAAGATAGCCGTTTGTCTGTATCGAATAAGAAACGCGCAGCCCTCGGGTGTTGTGTTTTTTTACATAGCCTATGAGGGCGCGGTAAAAATCAAGCCCCGAGAGGGTGGGCTCGCCGCCCTGAAACATAAAGGCGGCGGCGCCTCGCGGCGCGCCCTCAAGCGTTTTTTTGACAATAGTCTCAAGCGTGTCGACACTCATCATGCCGACGATACCGCGCTCGCGGTGCGCCATCTCGTCTGCATAAAAGCAGTAGCGGCAGCGCATGTTGCAGGCGCCCGAGGCGGGTTTTATCAACAGATTCATTTTCATTCCCGGAAATTCCGGCTCTCTTTCTTTGGAAAAATACATAACGATTGGTTTGTTTTTTGTGTGAAACAGAGAAGTTCATAATTTATTTACAATTTATCAATAAAAACTCAATAACATGGAATACCTCGCTTTTGAGTCCACAGTTAACAATAGGTAATAATATGATACAGTGTTTATTATATCATCTGAGGGGGGTGGTGTCAAGGATGTGGTTCCGGTTGTCAAAATAAAATACATAATAATACAAAAAAGCTTTGACAAGGAAACCAGTTCATGGTAAAATGTAAATCCAGGTAAACATGAAAATGTATGATAATAATTATGAAGGAGAAAAATCATGAATTACAAAAAAGAATTTTTCCGTGAAAATAGCTATTACAGCAATATTGGTTATGCTTTGTACCATACTCAGCGGCATACCCATATCTGGCATTGGCGCGCAAGAAGAATTATCTCATGACATTATATCAAGTCAATTGAAAGGTGTTTGTGAAACTACAGCCGATGAAGTACAAGTTTGGATTTGGCTTAAAGACATTGACGAGGAATTCACTAACACAGAGATATTAAAATTCGCAGAAATAGATAACAACGAATGGGATAACTATCTTATGGATAGTAAAACAAGTAATGCAGATTTATCTCAAACTTTTATTACCGCTAAAAGACAATTATATAAACAGGCATATAATAATTATAACAACGCCTTTGCAAAATCCTCGCTATATGGCAATGAAATAATTTATATAAGCGAATATGCTCCGGTGATTATTGCTTCTTTGACCAATGACAGAATTATAAAATTGAGCGAGAATGATATTGTTGAGTATCTGGATTATTATAGCGTTACAAATGAAATTGATGATATCTCACTTAAAGCAATAAGTGATGGAGCCAATAATATAGCTACAACAAGTTCATACACAGGTGATGGAGTAATTATAGGTATTCTTGACCACGGACAACCAAGTCAAAGCACATATTCATACATGAATTTCAGATATGGTACTGAACAATCGGATAGTGACCATGCTAATGCAATGGCTGAAACTATCACTTCACTGGCACCAGATGCTGAATATTATTGCACGACTTTTATTAATATTTCTGGAAATACCCCGGCTCGCGTTCACGTGCCGGGGTACATTTATGATTATAACCGTTATTTATGGCCTTGTTTTCCTGTCGTAGTCGCGGAGCCAGTCGATCATCTGGGGAAGGCTGTCAAACTTAATCCGGTTATTGTTTATTTTCAGCCGCTGGGCTCTGACCATTTCGATTCCGTTTACATAGTCGAGCTGACGCGGCTCGTATTCCTCCTCCTCGCGCTGGCGTGTATATCCGCGATAGCGCCAGTTGGGGATGGCGTCGGTGCGCCAGGGGCGGCAATCCCAGTAATAGCCGCGGAAGGGGTCGCGGTCGCGACACATACGGTCAAGGATTACGTCGTGCAGGCGGTCGCGCTCGGCGGCGTAGGTCTTGTCGTTTATCAGGTTATTAAGCTCGTGTGGGTCGGCCTCAAGGTCGTAGAATTCGTCTTCCGACATGAGATTTATCGAGAGCTTGTATCTGCCGTCGGTGACGGCGCGCAGCGGTTGATATCCGCCGTAGTGGTCGTGGTCCTGCTCGAAGCGCGAAAACTCAATAAAGGCATATTCGGGCGCCGGGGCCGAAAGATCGCGGGCGGTGTCGAGTATGCTCTCTCCCTGCATAACCTTTGGTATGGGCAGGCCGAAATAATCCATTATGGTCGGCGAGACGCTGATGTGCGATACCGGATGCTTTGTATAAACCCCGCCGCGCACCCCGCGCGGGTCGCGGATTATGAAGGGTATTCGCGCGATTGCGTCATATGCCGCCGGCCCCTTCTCGGTCAGGCAGTGTGACTGAAGAAAACTGCCGTGGTCGGAGGTGTAGATTATCATGGCATCGTTCGGAACCTCGCTCACAACCTGCCCGATTAGATGGTCGACATAGGAATTGCAGCCAAAGAAGGGGGGGTTTTTTATTTTTATCGCGTCGCGGTCGGCCGTCATCGCCTTCTCCCCCGCCCAGAGCTTTTGATATCCGGGCTTGCCCTCAAGAGTGTCCCAGACGGCAGGGGTTTTGGGAAACTCGTAGTCCTTGTACATATCGCAGTATGGCGGCGGGCAGAGATAGGGGCCGTGGGGCTCGTCGAAAGAGACAACGAGCAGATAGTCCTCATCCCGGTAGCGGTGCATGAAGTCGAGCGCCTTCTGCATAACGCGCCAGCCGTATGTAAAGTCCTCGGGGATATTCTCGAAAGCCATGGTTTTGGTGGCGCGTGATTTTATCCTGTCGTCCTCCGACAACTCCTCAAGATAACGGCGCATATCATACCAATATTCAGGATCCCAACCCTCGGGGCAGCGGCCGTTTCCGAAATAGTCGGTGCCGTCAAGATGCCATTTGCCCATGTAGGCGCAGCGAAATCCATTGTCCGAGAGACGCTGACCGATAGTTTTTATATTGTCTCCGAGCGCCATGCCGTTTCCCCACGAGCCTGTGGAGGCCGGAAAAATCCCGGTGAAAAGACCGGCTCGCGCCGGTCCGCAGACCGGCTGTGTGGTGTATGCCCGCTCATAGCGAACCCCGTCGGCGGCCAGAGCGTCGATATTCGGGGTTTTAAGTCCGGTTTCCTTGTAGCAGTTTACCATATCCCAGCGCTGGGTATCGGTCATAATAAAAACAAGTTGTTTTTTGTCGGCCATGACGTACCTCTCTTTAAAATAAATATAATAAATTAACAATATTATATCACCCGGGCGGGGCAGTGTCAATGATGAACGTTTTATTGTTGCGAAATACAAAATAAAGAAAAATGCCCTTGACAAGGAATCGCGATCATCTTATAATACAAATTAAGGAAATAGAGATAATCTTCATTTCGCTTATCTCTGCGGAACATATACTGTATATATGACAAGAATCGGAACCGCACCGAGCCGGCTAATACGGCCACATTAATAAAATACAAACAGGAAGACGCTTTTTCTTCTGATACCGTCTTTGTCGAGCACGCGCTCGCCTTTGCGATAGAAAACGGGGTGCTCTGGCTTTCGTCGTCACAGGAGGACGCTCCCGAAAATGAGGCAATTCCGAATTATACATGCTCGGTATATGGCATGGGTTATAATTTGCGCCATGAGGACGAAGGGCTTGCCGACCGCAACATAAAATACTACGCCGTATCTCCTTACGCTTGCCGATAAAATTACAATTATGAACAGTTATTATCAGACAAACGCCAAGGCAGCTGCCGCTATTGACGTCTATTCAAATCTTAATTAGCAAACGCCCCGGCCGCATTAAGCAACTGGGGCGCCTTTTAATATAACGCATTTGATAGATTTTGTTTTTCTTGACAAAAAGAAAAATGTGGGCTATAATTATAATGCGGAAAGATTTTCAAATAAACTGTGTAAGAGAGCGCTTATTTTCACCTCGCTCCGAGCGCATACTAAATCTCGGGCGCGGATATAGATAAAAATCTTTGGAAATTTGAGGATTTACTGAAAAATTAACCGAGCGCGGGGGCAATTATAATTAAGGATTGCCGATATAACAGAGGATGGCATTTAATGCTTTTCTCTTTGCCGGTTTGTAAAATTCAATTTGAATCGGGTGTCCCTATGTCAAAAATAACAGGAAAATTTATAGTCTTTGAAGGGCTTGACGGCTCGGGGAAATCAACCCAGATAGGCCTGCTTGAAACCTATCTTCGCGGCTCCGGCCGGCGGGTGTTTGTCACTGCCGAGCCGACCGGGTCGGAGACCGGAGTGCTGCTGCGCGAGGCATTATCGGGAAGAGTGAAGAAAAGTCCCTCGGAGCTGGCTTCTCTTTTCGTGCTTGACCGGATAGGGCATAATATCGACCCCGTGTCGGGAATAAATAGAATGCTTGAGGACGGATATGACGTGATTTGTGACAGATACTATTATTCGTCGCTTGCATATCAGGGCAGCGAGACAGATTTTGATTGGGTGCTTCATATGAACACCCGCTGTCCCGAGATAAGGCGTCCCGATTTGTGTATTTTCCTTGATCTTGACCCAGAGCACTGCATGGAGCGTATAGCCGCCCGGAGGGGCGATAGGGAAATTTACGAGGAGCTTGAAAAACTAAAGAGAATACGCGCGGCTTTTCTCAAAATTCTCGAAGCGATTGACGACAGAGTTGAGATAATCGACGGGGCGGGCAGCCCTGAGCAAATCTCAATAAAGGTGAGCGAGACCGCAAAAAGGCTTTTTGGTAACGAACATTTTTAAATATTGCTATAAACAAAAAAATTTTAGGAGGAAACAAAGATGATCTTTGACAGAATTTATTCAAGATGCTGCGCGCCGAAAAAGAAGAAGAATAATGCCACCGCGTGGATACTCGGCATCCTTGCCGTTCTTTCGCTTGTTCCGCTGGCAGTCCGGCGCGACAAGGTGCGGGGTGAGTGGGGCTTTGCCTCGCTGCTTCTATTTGTCTCCTGCCGCCGCTCGGCAAAAGAGTCGGGCAAAAAGGAATTGACGGTGGCATTCCCCGGCATAACACACCTTAAGGCCGTCTTCCGGAGCGATGACGCGCTGCATCCCTTCAAGCGCCGCGCGGCATGTGAGGACGTATGCGATTTTGACGATATTGACGACGACGTTCTCTCCGATCTTCTTGACACAGAGGGCGACGCAGACCCCGAGGTTGTTATTTCAGAGGAATAATTTGAAAGAAAACAGGTTTTCTTTCAAACAACGAGCCCTGTGCCTTTCTTAGAGAGGGGCAGCAATGTTGGCGCGCCCGATAAAGGGCACAAGGCTCGGTTGACAGAAAGGTATGGTTTTTTAAAAAAATCAAATGCAGCTTTATAACACTTTAACAAGGACAAAAGAAGAGCTGATTCCGGTCGAGCCCGGGGTGATACGAATGTACACCTGCGGGCCGACCGTCTATCACTATGCTCATATTGGCAACCTTCGTACATATATTATGGAGGATGTGCTTGAAAAATATCTTGAGTATACAGGCTATAAGGTTCATCGGGTGATGAATATCACCGACGTAGGTCACCTGGCGAGCGACGCCGACACCGGAGAGGATAAAATGCTCAAGGGAGCGCGGCGCGAGCAGAAGTCGGTTATGGAAATAGCCAAATATTATACCGATGCCTTTTTCGCAGATTGCGAGAAGCTCAGTATTAAAAAGCCCGAGATAGTCGAGCCGGCAACCAACTGTATCGACGAGTTTATCAAGGTTATCACAACCCTTATCGAGAAGGACTATGCCTATATTTCGGGGGGCAATGTTTATTTTGATATCTCGAAAATCGAGCAGTACCATGTCTTCCACGACTTCAAGGAGGAGGATTTGGCGGTTGGCGTCCGCGAGGGAGTGGGTGAGGACAAAAACAAGCGCAACCCCGCAGACTTCGCGCTCTGGTTTACAAAGTCGAAATTCGACGACCAAGAGCTTAAATGGGATAGCCCCTTCGGGGTTGGATATCCCGGCTGGCATATCGAGTGCTCCTCTATTTCATTGAAGCACCTGGGAGATCGGCTCGATATCCACTGTGGCGGCATTGACAACGCCTTCCCGCACCATACAAATGAAATTGCGCAGAGCGAGGCTTATCTGGGACATAAGTGGTGCAATTTTTGGTTTCATGTGATGCACCTGAACACCGGCTCGGGCAAGATGAGTAAGTCGTCTGGCGAATTTTTGACAGTTTCGCTGCTTGAGGAAAAGGGCTATGACCCGATGGCATACCGGCTTTTCTGCCTCGGCTCGCACTATCGTAAATCGCTCGTCTTTACATGGGAAAATCTTGATAATGCAGCCTCGGCGTATGATAAAATGATATCACGCATTGCAGCGCTCTCTCCCGGGGAGGGCGAGCAGGTCGAGCCGTCCCAATTTGAGGCTCTCAAATCGGGCTTTGTCGCCGCGCTTGACGGGGATCTTAACACCTCGCTCGCCGTCACCGCAATCTATGACGTTCTAAAATCAGACGCAAACGCAAAAACCAAGCTCGCACTTCTGGCGGATTTTGACCGTGTCCTCTCGCTCAACCTTATCAGCGCGGCGGCAGCCCGGCGCGAGGCCGAGAAAAAGGCTATCGACAGCCCGACCGGGGGCGACGACCCCTTTGTGGCAGAAATTCACAGATTGATAGGCGAGAGGACGGCGGCAAAGAAGGCTAAGAACTACGCCGAGGCCGACCGGATTCGCTCATATCTTGCCGCGCGCGGGGTTGCGCTCACCGACACGCCCGACGGAACAACCTATAAAATAAATTAAGGGGGCGGGGCATCATGCAAAAGGCCGAACAAAATAAGGAACAGCCGCACAAGCACGCCTCCCGGGTGCGCGGCGAGATAGTGCGCTACCTGATTTTCGGAGTTTTGACGACGCTCGTCTCGCTTATTTTCAATTTTACCGTTCTTTGGGGGGGGCGCGGGTTGCTCGGCATTGAAGATGACCCCGCTGCCCCCGGATATCTCACGCTTTATGCCGCCGCTAAGGCGGTGTCGTGGGTTGCCGCTGTGCTTTTTGCATTTTTCACCAATAAGAAATTTGTCTTTCGAGACAAGGTCAGCGGTTTTTCGGGCGTTTTGCGCCAGCTTTTTGTTTTCTCGGGCAGCCGCCTTGCCACGCTCGCCCTTGACTATCTTTTCAATTCGGCCTTCCTGTGGCTTATGAGTGCGCTGAACCTTTCCTTGCTTGACGGGTTGCTCGGGCTGTCGCTTGTCAAAATAAACGAGCTTGCCGCATGGGGATTGACGCAGGTTTTTGTGGTCGTGTCGAATTATTTTATCAGCAAGTGGCTTGTTTTTGGAAAGGACGACCGGCAGCCCGCCGAGTAAATTCACAGCGGGCAGGCCGAGGGAATAGAGCCGCGCGGCAGATGCGGCAGATGCGGCAGATGAGGTAGAGTATGCTTTTTGTGCCGCTCGGAACAGCCGAGCAAATATTTGTAACACCGCCGCCCGACATATTTTGCGAAATGAGGGTGCCTTATGAAAAAGCCGATAAAATATGCGCTCTTCTATAACGCGGCAGCTCATTTTTTATTTTGGCTGTGTTTTGCTTTTTTATATACAAACGTGAAAAATGACGCCGCCGCAATAGCAATAGTTTTAATTTTTCTGCCCTTGTATTTGATTCTTTATTTTGTTTGCAGGGCAAAGGTCGAGCAAAAAAGGCAATATTCGATTGTGTTTTATCTCTCAAATTTGATTTTGCTTGCCGCGGAGTTCTTTATCATTATGTATCTGAGCAAGCTGGGTTGGCTTAATAGAGGCTGCCCGACATTCATTCCGGCGGGGATTGGATATTGGTTTTTTGCATTTCCTTTGTTGTCCTTGACGGTGTTGTTGATACTTATAATTGACATTATTCTTATAGCGTATAAATTTTTGAAAAGGTATTTTTA
>JBNRMS010000064.1:0-48019 GCA_050309735.1 Eubacteriales bacterium | reverse complement strand
AACCGCGGGGGCGGGCGGCGGGAAAAGACGCGACTGGGTGCGGATATCAGTCCTTCTTATCTTTTCGCTTCTTGCAGCAACCGACGGGCTGCAAACCTTAATTTGCTTTACCCTGCCAATCATAGGCGGAATATTTATCGAGCGTCTATTTGACGCGGGCGAGAATATAGCCTCGCGTCGCAACCTTTACACATTTGGGTTGCTTGCCGCTCTCATAATATTCACGGCGGTGGGCTTTCTTCTCATCGAGCCTATCTCAAACGGCGTCAGTGCCGGATATGCCGACGCTTATTCATCGTGGAGCGCGATGAGCAGTTGGGTCGGTAATTTCCTTGATTTCTTTGTGAACTGGTTCTCGTTGCTTGGGGTTTCGGTAACTGCAGGAGAGACGCTGGTGAGCCTTGAGTCAATTTACAATATGATAGGCATTCTCGGCGGGTTTGTTTTGCTTGCGGCGCCTTTTGTCCTTCTTTGTCGTTACAATAAAATTAAAAACCGCGCCGTGAAGATTCTCCTTGTCGGGCATTTTATACTCTCGGCACTCATCCTCTTTGCGGTGATTTTCGGGCGCCTGGGCGGCGCTAATTGGCGACTTGTTCCTATGCTCGGCACATCTGTTATAATGACGGTTATTTGTGCTGTCGAACTGATAGGTGCCAAACGAGCGGCGGCAAGGGTGGGAGCGCTGCTGGCAGGAATGCTTGTGCTTATGTCGTCGGTCTCGGCGGGTGTTATTGCAAATATGCCGGCAGACTACGGGCGTGATAACTCGTGGCATGCCGCGGCGCGTCAGCTCAAGGAGCGTGAGCTTAAATACGGCTATGCAAACTTCTGGTGGGCGGAACTTATAACAATGCTCTCGGATGGCGAGGTCGAGGTTGCGAATATTCTACCCGATACTATAAGGCCGACCGAATACCGTTATCAACTTCCGGCCGACAGTTTCGACGATAAGGATACCGACCGTTATTTTCTGCTCTTGACCGAAACAGAGAACGCAAAAATGTCACAATGGCTTCAATCCCGCCGTCTGGCAGGGAAGATTGTCGAGGAATTCACGATAGAATCGGAGGAGTATGATTTGCGCGGGTATCGCGGGAGACTGCTCTATGTCTATGTTTTTGCGGAAAATTTGTTTTAATTTTAATAATAGAAAACGCCATAGCGCAAAAAGCCATCGGGAAGAGTCATAACTCTTTCCGATGGCTTTTTGATTTATTTCATTAGTTTCTCAATTTTTTCAGAATCTTCTCAGAGTCCGAGAAATTTGAGCAGCTTTTCCTTGTCGCGGAAGCCTATCGATGTGGCGGTTGGCTGTCCGTCTTTGAAGAGAATAACTGTGGGGATACTGTTGACCGAGAACCTGTCTGCAAGCTCGGGCTGCTCGTCTACATTGACCTTGCCGACCTTAATGTCGCTTCTCTCTGCGGCTATCTCCTCGATAACCGGCCCGAGCATACGGCAGGGGCCGCACCACGGCGCCCAGAAGTCGACAAGAACAGGCTTATCGGATTTCATCACCTCGGCGTCAAAATTGTTTTTTGTTATTGTGATTTCCATAATCATAATTCCTTTCTTTTAATAACTGTATCACTCGGGAAGAAAAAACACGAATATATAGCTATAAATTGATTATATGTGAGGCTTTATTTTTGCTTTTTGTCGTTGTATTTATAGTAGAGCAGGCAGTGGCAGTAGCCCTCAAAATCGGGGTCTTCAATCTGCTCGCGAAATTCGCGGCAGATACATTTGTTCTCCTCGATCAACTCCCGGCGGCAGGGACAATAGCCTCCGGTTCGTTTGAGGCCTGCGCGGATGCCCGCCACGATTTCCTTGTCTTCATTAAGTTTAATCGGCATTATATATCAATTCCTTTCTTAAGAATTATTGTCTGAAAAGCATATTTTAATTCGGTGAATTTCACTTGTCAAGGACAAGCTCCATTATCATTTTTGAGGGCCTCATCCCAAGGCTCTCATAAAATCCCACCGCGCCCTTATTAAAAGCCCAGACATTCAGCTCTATATTGTGCACTCCAATCTCCTTTGCGCGGCACCTCACCTCTTCAAAGAGCCTGCGTCCGATGCCTTTCCCGCGTCTGTTCATGTCAACGCATAAGTCATCGATATACATTGTGGTAAATTCACAAAAGACAGGATGACCCGAATGTTTTTTAACAAGGCAGATGGCATATCCAACCGTGCGGCCGCATTCCTCGGCAACAAGCACGAGATGTTCCGGGTCGGAGAAGAGAGCTTCGAGTTGGGCGGCGTCGTATTTTATGCCCGGCTTGAAGATATCGGGTCTGCCCTTGCAGTGAAGCTTGCATATGTCGGCAAGCAGCTCTGTAACTCGGGGAATGTCACGCTCCGCGGCCGGACGGATTATTAAATCTTGGTCTTGAGCCATAATTTCCTGTCCTTGATTATGGTATTATTATAGTCATAGAAACTAACTTTGTATGTGATATTGTTACCCTTTTGGTTCTTAGGCGGTTATCACCGTCATGCCGGTCTCTTTGAGGCGAGCGGCTACCTCCTCGGGGAGAGAGCTGTCTGTGACAAGACAATTGATGTCCGATAGGGGGGAGAAATTGACAACCGAGTTGTTTCCTAATTTCGATGAATCGACCAGCAGCACCCTGTATGTCGAGTTTTTTATTGCAAGTTGATTTATTCGTGCCGTTCCAAAATCCGCTGCAAGGACGCCCGCGTCTTCCGAGAAGCCGTCCGCCCCGATAAAGCATTTCGTAAACCGCAGTTTTTTTATCGCTTCCTCGGCAAGGTATCCGTGAAAATCGCGCTTTCCATCGCGGTATTCACCGCCGATCATGTGAATCTTCATGTGTTTTTTCAGCATTTCAAGGTTTGCCAGCGAGTGGGTGAAGAGAACAACCTCGCTGTATCTTTTTTGCAGTTCGTCATAAAGCCTTGCAGAGAAGTCGCGCGCCTCTGTGAACATTCTGTCTATCTCGGCTGAGAGTGCCATCACAGTGGTTCCTGAGTCGAGAAAGATTACGTCGCCTGCGCTGATAAGCTGCTCTGCGGCGTGGCCAATACGCACTTTTTCGTCAGCATTCTTGAGTCTTGCAGGTTCGAAATAGCCGCTTTTTGCAGCGTCGTTATAGCAGATTCCGCCGTAAACCCGTATCGCCACCCCCTCATCCTCAAGCTGGGCGAAAAGCCGGCGCACCGTCGATTCCGAAACGTCGAGCGTCTTCATTGCCTTCTCTATCGAAAGCTTTTTTGAAGTTCGCAGTATTTGCATTACAGTCTGTTTTCTGAGTTCGCTGTGCTTCATCGCAAAAACCTTTCTTGAATTTATGATGAAATTGGGAAAAACAATAAACAGGGCATCGTCGCTGCACTCTTAATGTCATTTGAGCTTATATGAAATCTCAAATATGGGCATTATAAATTTCCAAAAGGCAAGGGGGATGGCGAATCAAGCCCGCACCGGCCTTTTGGAGGGCGAATTATATGTTGCATGAAGTTACATAAAACTATTTTTATTAATTTTTAGTATATCACTCGCTCTGCAAAATGTCAATAGACATGGCGGAATTTTTGACAAAGTTTGTCATAAATCTGTCAATCTACAATAGTTTGTGCTGCGAGAGTGATTTTAATGAAATAAAAATTCAGATGCGCCAAAATGCAAAAGGAAAGTGTCATAGTTAGTCATGCAGACGTTGGCTGGATAGGCTATTGAAAAATCTGCCCCGGGGCTGTATAATAAATCATGGCAAGTTCGGACGAGCTTGCTGCACGGTTTGATACAGAGAAAGTGTGTAAATACCGGGCCGCGTCAGGATTAAAATCTATTTGAGCCGCCCTTCGGGCGGAGAGGAGGTAATTATGTTCGCAAAAACTAAGGTGTTTGAGTTTTCGGTGGGGGGGATGAGCTGCGCGCATTGCAAGGTGGCGGTCGAGAAAGCGCTTTTGGCGGTTGCCGGAGTAAAGTCGGCTAAGGTTGGTCTCGCCGCGAAATCGGTAAAGGTTAAGGCCGGGGCAGAGGTTACTCTTGAGGCTCTCAAGGAGGCTGTGAGGGGCGCGGGGTATGAGGCATAGGGCATAAAATAAAACAATACGACGGGGGTTCATGAATCATGAACCCCCGTCAGATCCTTATATAATCAAGCAAACATATAGCTTGTCATCGACAAAGACCCCATCATGCAGTTATTATTATATAGTGATATATTGTCCTCCCGGTCGGAAGCGCCGAGCATATATAGAATGGGGAAAAAGTGGTCTGTTATCGGTACGGCAAGCATTGCCGCTTCCCCAAAACTCTTATAATTTATAACATTTTCATGATCTTTATTTAATATGTTTTCTTTAATATAATCATCAAATTCATATGCCCAGTCATAGCCTCGATTCTCGAGCGGCCAATCGACCATACGCAGGTTGTGAACTATGTTTCCGCTTCCAAAGAGAAGAACGCCCTCATTCCTCAGCACCGCAAGCTCTCTGCCGATTTGATAATGAATTTCGGGTGGCGCTGTTGCGTCGATGCTTATCTGAAAGACGGGGATATCGCGCTCGGGGTACATATGAACCAGCACAGACCATGTGCCGTGGTCTATCCCCCATGAATTGTCAAAGGTGCTCTCCCGTACAATCAGCCTCTTTGCGCGCTCGGCAAGTGCGGGACTGCCGGGTGAATTATAAACTATTTCATAGAGTTTTTTTGGAAAGCCGTACATATCATATATGGTTTTCGGCTTTTCCTCGTTCATAATCCTTGTGCCTTTTGTGTACCAATGGGCTGAAATCGCCACTATTGCGGCAGGACGAGGCATCTTTCTGGCCATTTTCCTCCAGCTTCTTGTGTATGCATTGTCTTCAATCGCGTTTATTGGCGAGCCGTGCCCGACAAATACCATAGGCATCTTTGACATAATCATCACCATTCCTTTCTGAAAAAGGCTCCAAAGACTTATACTCAAATTTTTGCCAGCAAAAAATTATTATATTTCTCGGCCGCCGAGGCCTGTGAGCGCTCGCGAATACTGTTTATATCATCGAAGTTGTCAATTACTAAATTTACAACCCTCCGGTCAAGCGCATTGTTTTCAACCATCGACTCTAAAACCTTTTTTGTTCGCTCGTAATCCATTCCCTCGCGATATGGACGATCCTCGGTTATAGCTGTAAAGACATCGGCAACCGCCATAATGCGCGAACCGAGCGAGAGACTGTCACCCGATATGTGGAAAGGATAGCCGGTTCCGTCAAGCCGCTCGTGGTGGAAGGAGGCCCAGGCGTTGATTGTCTTAAGCTGATTTATGGGCTCAAGAAGGCGATATGTGTAATATGTGTGAGCACGAATTTCGTTAAACTCGTCGGCATTGAGCTTTGACGGCTTCTCTAAAATGTCATCACTAATGGCAATCTTGCCTAAATCATGCAGATATCCCGCGATAAGCATCATTTTGCACTCATACGGCGGAAACCCAATCATTTCGGCTATTCTCACCGCCGTGTTTGCAACGCCTGCCGAGTGGCGTGCTGTGAAGCTGCTTCTGAAGTCTATTATTTGCGATAAAACAAGTGCAAAGTCAATAAGGTCGTCAATTTCAATGGTGTGTATATTTTCGATTATATCTATATCGTTGTCATTCATGTTGTCTAATGAATGTGAGGTAAAATCAAGCCATATGTATTCCTTCCTGCTAAGCTCGCTCAGCGCCTCGACAAGCTTGGGGTTGAACATAGTGCCTTCTAATTTACCGATCGATCTCATAATATCGGGAAGCTGAGATATAATATTGCTGCCCGAGCGAATACTCGTTGAGGTTTTGTCGGCCAAATTTATGATATGACTTTCAAAGGGAACATCCCACCCTTTGAAAGCTATTCCTTTTCCATAATTCCAGGGAACATGGTGAAACCTAATAATATCCGCCGCTCCCGAAAGGGGCTTGAAGCCTTCTATTAATCTCGCTCCTCTGAAAGCGTGGTCGTTTACTGACACCGGCTCATTTTCGATCAATTCAAGGCGCTCGCGGCTCGAGAGCGCTCCTATGTCATGAATCAGGGCTGCAAGGAAAAGGTTGCGCTTGCGCTCGGGAGAAAGATCTATCTGTTCTGCAAGGCGGAGAGCGAGATATGCAACCTGCTTATGATGATTTAAAAGATTTTTTGACACAAGATCCTGGGCTTTTGAGATAGAGGTCAGAAGGTCGTAAAGATTTATGCGGATTTTATCCATATGTATTTATTAATCCTTTCTGGTGAGAGGGTGAGCGGTGTGCAAGGTCACAAAACATATTTACTTGCGGCTTTGGTTAAACGTACACCTTGGCAAGTTTCGGAGGAACTTGCTATGTCGCAACGGCGCACTAAGGCACAGGAAGATTTTACTTGCGCCTATGACGTAAAGCAAACTTTGGCAAGTTTCGGAGGAACTTGCTATGTCGCAACGGCTCACTAAGGCACAGGAAGATTTTACTTGCGACTATTATATAACATTATCAGAACAAAATCAAGTTTATTACAATAAGAAAAGAAGGTAAAAATATCATTATCGTTGTATAAACAACAGAAATAATGTTTGTCGTGTGGTACTATATCTCGGGAACCACAAGAATAAAGAGATTTTAAAAAAATCTTTACAAGTCAAGAAATATTATGTATAATATATGAAAAAGGAAATTGAGATATGATAGAAGAAGTTTTCAGGCTAAGGGCGGGCGCCGGCCGTGTCGTCGAGAAAGTGCTGCTCGACGAAAATCTACACTACCTTCACATGATTCTTGGCGAGGGCGATGGGCTGCCCGAGCATGACACAAACTCGACTCTTTATATGACGGTTATTCGGGGAAATCTGACAATCTCTCTCGGTGGCAATCCGGCGCGTGAATACGACACGGGAACGCTGCTGAAGATACCCGATAAAACAAAGATGAAGGTTGATAACCGGCATATGGGCGCGCTTGAACTTATTGTAGTCAAAGCCCCTGCGCCAACAAATGCGCCGAATGTTAATATAAAATAAATTTCAATTTTGGAGGATTTATAAATGAGCATGTTTTGCTACCAGTGTCAGGAGACGGCGAGAAATACCGGCTGCACCGTTCGCGGTGTTTGCGGGAAGACAGAGGAGGTCGCAAAGCTTCAAGACCTTCTGATTCACACCCTAAAAGGCATATCAGACATTGTAGTTCGCGGCGGTGTCGATGTGAGCAATATGGTTGAGCTCAATCACCAGATGCTGAACAGCCTTTTTATAACAATTACAAACGCAAACTTTGACGGCGATTCAATCGAGCGTCAGATAAGGCTTATGATTGCTATGCGAGATGAGCTGAGAAAATCGGTTAAGGTGGACGGGCTGAATGAAGCCGCAACCTTCACTGTCGGCGACAGAGCCGATATGCTTGAAAAGGCCGCCGATATCGGTGTTCTTGCCACAGAGGACGAAGATATCCGCTCGCTCCGTCAAATGATAACATATGGTCTTAAGGGCATGGCCGCCTACTCCGAGCACGCCGCAAATATTGGAGGCGACACGCTTGAGATCAACCGCTTTATATATAAGGCTCTGTCGGCCATCCTTGATGATACGCTCAGCGTCGATGATCTTGTTGCGTTAACGCTTGAGACGGGTGAGTATGGTGTCAAGGCGATGGCTCTGCTTGATGCGTCTAACACAGGCAAATATGGCAACCCCCAAATCACAAAAGTGAATATAGGCGTTAGAAACAACCCTGCAATTCTCATTTCAGGACATGATTTAACCGATCTTGAGCAGTTGCTTGAGCAGACTCAGGGTACCGGCGTTGACGTCTATACACACAGCGAAATGCTGCCGGCGCACTATTATCCTGCCTTCAAGAAATATGACAACTTCGCCGGAAACTACGGAAACGCTTGGTGGAAGCAGCTTACCGAGTTTGAAACCTTCCGCGGCCCGATTCTCTTTACCACAAACTGCATAGTCCCGCCTAAGAGCGAGGAGATAAGAAGCCGTATATTTACAACCGGTTCGACCGGATATCCGGGCTGCCGCCATATCACACCCGATTCTGACGGCAAGAAGGACTTCTCCGAGATAATCGAACTGGCAAAGAAGCTGCCGCCCCCCGTTGAGATTGAGAGCGGCGAGATTGTCGGCGGTTTTGCGCACGCACAGGTGATGGCTCTTGCCGACAAGGTTGTCGAGGCGGTTCGGTCGGGCGCTATCCGGAAATTTGTCGTAATGGCCGGTTGCGACGGACGCATGAAGTCGCGCGAATATTACACAGAGTTTGCGGAAAAACTACCGGGTGACACGGTTATTATGACTGCCGGCTGCGCAAAGTACCGCTACAATAAACTTGGTCTTGGAGATATCGGCGGTATTCCGCGGGTGCTTGACGCCGGTCAGTGCAACGATTCCTATTCGCTTGCCGTAATCGCGCTCAAGCTCAAGGAAGTTTTCGGGCTTGACGATATAAACAAGCTGCCCATAGCCTTTAACATCGCATGGTATGAGCAGAAGGCGGTGATAGTGTTGCTTGCCCTCCTATATCTTGGAGTTAAAAACATTCACCTCGGGCCGACACTTCCCGGATTCCTCTCGCCGAATGTTGCCAATGTGCTTGTCGACAAGTTCGGCATTGCAGGTATCGGCGGGGTTGAGGATGACATAGAACTCTTGATAAACGCGTGAGAAGCGCGTAAGGACCTTAAAAAATTAAGAAAGATTTATATTTTAAGAAAGGTTTATATTTATGAAGGCAAAAGTTGACAGAGACGGTTGCATCGGCTGCGGAATCTGCGCCGACACCTGCCCCAAGGTTTT
The DNA here is from genome assembly GCA_050309735.1 of Eubacteriales bacterium. Lineage (GTDB taxonomy): Bacteria > Bacillota > Clostridia > Oscillospirales > CAG-272 > UMGS1002. The sequence continues at coordinate 39,226 of JBNRMS010000064.1, read as the reverse complement.
CCGTATAGACGACGAGGGTTTGGCCGAGGTTTATGTTGACCAGGTGCCAGAGGGCGCCGAGGAGAGTGCGGTCGAGGCGGCCGACTCATGTCCGGTTTCGGTTATCACGGTGGAATAGGTATAGCTTCTTTATGAAATTGCCCCGGCGCTTGAGTTACTGCGCCGGGGCATAGGTCTTTATGAAGCAAGTTTGAAAGAAAGCTTGTTTTCTTTCAGACAACGAGCTTTGTGCCTTTGCAGCTGTAGGTGATGGCAGCAATACCGGCGGAGCTGGTACCGGCACAAATCTCTGTGAACAGAAAGGCATTGTCATATTTATGAGGAAAATCGAGAATAAATCAATGAAGGAATGTCGAGGGCTTGCCCCGACATTTTTTTATTTTGATGTTGCGGGCAAAACCGAAATAACGGCTTGTCGGCCGTTTTCTCAAGGCCTAATTTTTTCCCACTCGGTTGAGTTTTCGGTATTCAAGCGGCGTCAGCCCGACTATCTGGCGGAAGATGCGGTGGAAGAAGGCGGTGTTTGAATAGCCGACAAGACCGCAGATTTCCTCAACAGGTATATCTGTTTCAGAGAGCAGGGAACAGCTTTTGGTTACGCGCACCTTTTGCAGATATTCGGAGAAATTCATTCCGGTTCCTGCGCGAAAACATTTGCTGACATACGGCAGCGAATAGTTTATACTCCGGCTTAATTCGGAAAGGCTTATCTGCTGATTGTAATTACACTCGGCGTAGTCGGCTAGCCAGCGGACGAACTCGCGCTGCGGCTTATCAGATGTTGGCTTGCTGACGCTCTGGAGCATTGATATGAGGACTGTCAGCATTTCTGCACGAATGTATTCTCGGTACCCGGGACGCTTTAGACGGTTGAGTTCGAGCATACGGTTAAACTTGGCTCTAACCTCGCCGTTTGTATCGTGAAAGATTGTGCCCGGGAGACTGCGATCGAGCTGTACCGGATCGAATCCGATAAGTCTGTGCCGCATTATCGAAGCGAAATTATCGGTCGGACGTGCGCCGGTGTCTATTAGTCGGGGCGAAAAAATTATGTTGATAATCGGCATTTTTATCTCGGCAATCTGGCGGTATTCGTGGTCCTGCCCGATATCAATCAGGAAATAATCCCCGCTTCCGATTATGTAATGATTGCTGCCGATAATCTGTTCTGTTCTGCCGCCGAGCACAAAAACCAACTCGAAATAATCGTGCGTGTGCCGCTCCACCATTGCGTTTGATCCGGTTGTGACGTTAACCAGGTGCTTTTTGTGCAGGTCGGCCATGGTTATGATTTTCATATCTGACCTCATATTAAAATAGGTTGGTAATTGCTTAAAAGACAGTCTTGTGGAAGGGCTGAGCTTCTCATTATAATATAATTATATGGTCGCAAGTTTACCCCTCCCATGCGTTCGCTCACTGTTGTGACACACGGGTTTCTGCGAAACCCGCCAATGCCATATTGCGTATAATATAATTATATCATACCATCGCTTAAAGTCAAGCGGAGCAAAACAACCAACAAACGAAAAAATAAAAAATATCTTTTAGGGGGACATTTTTATGAAAAAAAGTTTTATCTGGGTTTTGATTCTCTCTATGCTCGTATCTGTCTCCTGCGTTGCCGGGGGCGGGAGCAGCGACACATCGGACGCTGCGGATACCGCCCCGACGGGCACCTCGGGCGACACCGAGGCCGTTACCGAATTCCGAGCCTTCGGCACGGTTGAGCCGGGAGATTTTGACGGCTACACCTTTCGTATCCTTTACCCCTCAAACGGCGAGAGCTATAATGATTTCCACGCCCCCGATATAAACGGCTCTGTTCTTAACGACGCCATTTATATGCGCAACCTTCAGGTGTCGGAGCACCTCGGAATAAAAATGGAGATAGAGTGGGAGACGACCGCGAAGATAACCGACCGCATACGCAACCTCGTGTCGACCGGAAGCTACGATTACGATATGTACGGCGGCCACCGGTCAACCCTGCCGCTCGGATACGGCGGCTATCTCTATAATTATCACGACATGGAAGCGATTAACCTTGAGGGCGAGTGGTGGGATCAGAACTGGGTAGAATCGATGTCGGTCGTCGACTCACTCTACACGCTGGTCGGCGACATCAGCGTCAAAATGCTGCTTTTCACCTCGGCTATCTGCTTTAACAAACAGCTTTTCGAGGACAATAATCTCGGCGAGCCCTATGACCTTGTAAGAGAGAAAAAGTGGACATACGACGCCCTCTATTCGCTCATCAGCGGATACAGCTCCGACCTTAATAGCGACGGCAAGCTTGATTGGGAAACCGACCGGTTCGGACTTGTCGGTTGGGGCAGCGAGGCTGGATTTTCGCTCTTTTACGGCTCGGGGGTTACCTTTATCTCAAAAACCGACGACGGCAAATACGAATTCAATTACAATTCCGACCGCCTTATTTCGATAATAGACAAGGTTTATGACGTCTGGGTTACCGCAAATTCATACTTTAATAACTCCGGCTCAACGGCGCAGCACCATCAGCCCTTCACCGCCTTTGTCGAGGACCGCGCCCTCTTCTGCGACCTTGTACTTTATAAGGTGAGTATGTTCCTGCTCGACATGAAGTCGGACTACGGCATTATTCCGCAGCCGATGTATGACGAGAATCAGGAGGATTATTATACATACACCGGCTACACAATACCGCTTATAATGGTTCCGGCAAACTGCCCTGTGCCCGAGCAAACCGGGCGCATTATTGAGGCATACTGCGCCGCGTCATACGACGAGGTGACACCCGATCTGTTCAGCATAGTTACCGAGGTCAAAAACGCGCGCGACGCGGATACGAGCGAGATGATTCGCATAATAATAAGGAATAAATTCTTCGACCCGGCGCACTGGTACAATATATCGGGCTACGGAGGCATATCGCGCTCTGTTATCGCGAACAAAAATAACAATGTGGCGTCTATACTTAAATCCTACGAAAGACCGGCTCAGAACAGCCTTAACCAAATTCTTGATGCTTATGAAAAGCTCAGCAATCCGTAATTAATTTAATAAGGGGAGCTAAATGAAACGTATCGTGAGCATAATCGCCGCTTTGGCGATGCTTCTTCTGTCTGTTTCCTGCGTGGCAGGGAATACCGACGAGGATACCACCAATGCGCCCGCCACCTCGGAGGTTGATAATGTAATTGATACCGGCGAGGAGACCGAATTCAAAGCTTTCGGCACGGTTGACCTTGAAAATTACGAAGGATATACCTACAACATACTCTACACCCAAACCGAAAACTTTTACCGCGATTTTCACGCCGAGCAGATGAATGGTAACATAATGAACGATGTTATCTTCCAGCGCAACCTTCGGGTGGAGGAGGCGCTCGGGATTGCCCTCGAAATAAAATGGCAGAGCTATGCGCAGGTCAACACAGATCTGCAAACCCAGTGCAACTCCGGAACCTACGATTACGATATGTACGGCGGGCACAGAACTTCGCTTGCACTCAGCTACGGCGGGTTTCTCACCGATTACTCAGCCATCCCCCAAATCGACCTCTCACAGGAGTGGTGGGATCAGGATTGGGTTGATACCATGTCGTACAGGGGATCGATTTATACTCTTGTCGGGGATATCAGTGTGTCGAGCCTTTTGCTTGTTCAGGCGCTTTGCTTTAATAAGAAGCTCTTTGACGACAACGGGCTTGATTACCCTTATGAGCTTGTAAGAGAGAAGAAATGGACGGTCGACGCCCTCTATGCCCTTATTGAAAATTATAGCACCGATCTCAACAACGACGGGAAATTGACTTGGGAGAGCGACCAATTCGGTCTTACCGGATGGGGAACCGAGGCGGGATTTTCGATTTTCTACGGCTCGGGATTCAGTTTTGTCACCAAAAATGCCGAAGATGTGTACGAGATTAATTTTGATTCCGAGCGCCTATCGGCCGTCACCGATAAGGTTTATGACATCTGGGTTAGTGCAAATTCTTATTTTAACAACACCGGAACAGTGGCCGAGCATCCCTATCCTTTCCGCATTTTTACCGAGAATCGCGCCCTTTTCTGCGATGCGGCTCTGTGCAAAATAGGCTCCTTTCTCACAGGTATGGAGGCCGACTACGGTATTTTGCCCCAGCCGATGTTTGATGAAAATCAGGAGGACTACTGCTCATACACCGGATATTCAATCCCCTTAATAATGGTTCCGGTCAACGCTCCCGATCTCGACCGCACCGGCACGATTATGGAAGCGCTCTGTACTGCCTCTTATGACGGGGTGATCCCTGATATGTATCAGATAGTCACCGAGGTGAGGAACGCGCGAGACATAGAGTCGGGCGAGATGATTAGGATAATTATTCGCACCAAAGCCTTCGACCCGGGGCATTGGTATAGCATCGCGGGCTTCGGAAGCTATTCGCGCTCTATGATTGCGAGCGGGACAAAAAATGTCGCTTCCTTTGTCAGAGCCAACAAAACGGCTGCGGGGGTTTTGCTTGAGGAGATAAACAAAGCATTTGACAAAATGCAAAAATAATAAACATTTTATATCTTTTAATTTAAGGAGGGATTTTATGAAGCGTTTGATAAGTATCATATTAATGTTGGCGCTGCTTCTTCTTGCTGTTTCCTGTGCTGCGGGGGGCGAGAACGCAAGCGATACAACAGCGGGTAGCGTGTCTGACAACACGCAGGATACCCAAGAGGAAACCGAATTTAAAGCTTTTGACACGGTTGAACTTCAGAGATACGACGGTTATACCTTCAACATTCTCTATCCTCAGGCCGACGAATGTTACAGAGATTTTTATACCGAGGATATGAACGGCAATATTAAAAACGACAGCGTTCTCTTGCGGAACATGAAGGTTGAGGAAGCGCTCGGGATTGATATCGAAATCAAATGGCAGGCCTATGGGCAGGTTAACACAGATTTGCAGACACAGGTTTTGTCGGGCGCAACAGACTACGATATGTACGGCGGACACAGGTCATCGCTCGGGCTTAGCTATGCCGGAAACCTCTATGACATCACAACAATAGACCAGATTGATCTCTCGGGCGAGTGGTGGGATAGCGCATGGCTCGACGCGATGTCGGTCGGAAACTCGGTTTATGCCCTTGTCGGCGATATCAGTGTTTCCTGCCTGCTCTTTATCTCCTCACTCTGCTTCAACAAGAAGCTTTTTGATGACAATGGTCTTGATTACCCATATGATCTTGTCCGCGAGAAGAAGTGGACATACGACGCGCTCTATACATACATTGAGAATTACAGCAGCGACGCCAACGGGGACGGCAGAATGAGCTATGAAAGCGATCTATATGGCCTCACCGGCTGGGGAACTGAGGCGGGGTTCTCGCTCTTTTACGGCTCGGGCTTCACCTTTGTCACCAAAGACAGCAACGATATGTATGAACTTAATTTCAATACCGAACGCTTAACCGCAATTGCCGATAAGGTTTTCGCGGTTTGGGTGACTGCCGAGTCATACTTCAATAACTCCGGAACGGCGGCCGAGCATCCCTATCCATTCTCGGTGTTCACCGAAGATCGCGCTCTTTTCTGTGACTCGGTTCTCTCAAAGATAGGAACCTTTATCGCAAGCATGGAATCGGACTACGGAATTCTGCCCCAGCCGATGTTTGACGAATATCAGGAAAACTACTGCTCCTACACAGGATACACTATCCCGATTACAATGATACCGTCTAACTGTGATGATGCGAGCAGAACCGGCACAATTATAGAGGCGCTCTGCACCGCTTCGTATGACGACGTGACCCCTGATATGTACGAAATAGTGACCTCGGTCAAAAACGCGCGAGACGCCGAATCGAGCGAGATGATTGGAATTATAATACGCACTAAGTTTTTCGACCCGGCTCACTGGTTTAACATTGCGGGGTACGGAACGTTGTCTCGCACAATGATAGCCTCGAAAACAAACGATATAGCCGCCTCTGTCAGAAGCTTCGGGAGAGCCGCCGAGGCTAGTATTATGAATATCAATTCTTCATTTGAAAAGTTACAGGATAAAAATAAATAAATTAAGCAAGGACCGAGCCGGGCGGGGCGGTTGGTTTTTACCGTTCTATGCCGGGGGAGGTCCTTGCCCTTATATTATTGTTTAGCGAAAGGTGTTGTGCGAATATGGAATTTTTCAGGAACGCGGTTCCGATTTTTGCGGCGGGGTATGAGAACGAGAAGAACACTCAGGCGGTTTTTTGCTGCCCCCTTCCGGCGGCGTCCGGATTGAAGCTTTATGTCACCGGCGCGTCCTTTTATAAGGTTTATCTCGGGGGCCGTTTTTTGCATTACGGGCCGGCGCGCGCTGCAAAGGGTTGCGCACGGGTTGATGAGATTGACCTTCAGGTAGGTTCTTCTGGCGGGGATATGCTTGCCATTGAGGTGGTCGGCTATCGCTGCTTCTCGCTGACCTCGGTAAATCAGCCCTCGTATATCTGCGCTGAGGTGCGCAACGCCGAGGGGAATGTGGTTGCCTTCACCGGACGGGACTTTAGCTGCCACATGCCAAATACACATTTGCAGCGCGTTATGAGGTATTCGCGGCAGCGTCAATTCTCGGAGGTTTGGGACTACCGTGAAGGCATACTGCCCTATGATAAATACGCCGAGGTGCCGGTGGCCGAGCTTCTCTTTAAGCTGAATTATCTTCCCCGCCGCGCGCCCTATCCCGACTATTCGGAATACCGCGCCGGGAGCATTGCAGGTCAGGGTTTATATCTTGTTGATGAGAACGCAAAGATAAAAAACGCACCTTATAAAGAGCAAGAAATACTCGGAGAGTGGGGAGGGTGGCAGTATGACGAGATTGAATTTAAACCCTTCTGGTATATCCAGCGCGTGAATATTCAGCCAAGTGCGCCTAACACCGCCTTCCCGGTGACACTGCGCGCCGGCGAATATGCGATAGTTGACCTTGGTCATGTGGAGGCAGGCTTTCTTTGTCCCGAATTTGAAGCACTAAGCGACTGCGATGTGATACTTGGCTACAACGAAAACGGGAGCGCGACCGAATATCCGATTCCTCGCATGACGGCAGTAAACGTGATTGAATATTTAGTTAAGGGCGGCGAGAGCTTTGCCCGCGAGAGCTTTGAGCCCTACACGCTGCGATACGCGATAATAATTGTCAAGAGCGGTGAGATTTTGTTGCGGGGTTTTTCAGTGAAGCGAATGCGCCACCCTGTTGATAACTTCAGGCAACTTAAAACAGACGATCCGACGCTTGCAAAAATTTGGGAGGCTGCCTGCCGCACCTTCTCGCACAATGCCGTTGATATCTATATGGATTGCCCCTCGCGAGAGCGGGGAGGTTGGCTTTGCGACAGCTATTACACAGCGCAGGTTGAGTATTTTCTCACCGGTGAGACCCGGGTTGAAGACGCCTTTCTTGAAAACTATGTTCTCCGCCCGCTCGATTGCCCCGAGGAAAACGCATACGGCTGGGTTGTGCCCGAGGGAATGCTTCCAATGCTCTATCCGGCAGACGTTATAGGCTCGCGCTTTATTCCCCAGTGGGCAATGTGGTATGTGCTTGAGCTTGAACAATATCTAAACCACAGAAATCCGGAGGCCTGCCGTGAGTTTTTCCGGGATACAGTTCTCGGTCTTGTCAATTATTTCGAGAAGTTCGAAAATCCGGACGGTCTGCTCGAGAAACTGGAGGGCTGGAACTTTATTGAGTGGTCGGCGGCGAACAAGTGGGGGCATGACGTCAACTACCCGACTAATTTCCTCTACTCCGAAATGCTTGAATGCGCCGACAAAATTTTCGATCTTCCCCACCTCTCGAAAAAGGCCGCGAAAATCCGTGAAAAGACTATCGAGTTGTCCTTTGACGGCTCCTTTTTCACCGACAACGCGATAAGAAACGAGAGCGGGGCGCTGGTCAATACTGGCAATCGCTCCGAGGCCTGTCAGTATTACGCAATACGATTCGGTCATATTGACATTTGCGCGCCAAAATATGCGACCCTGTGCGACGCAGTTTACAATATATTCGGCCCCGGGCGCACAGACGCGCTGCCCGACATCGAAAAGGCAAATGCTCTGATGGGAATTTATCTGCGCATGGAGATTCTGCTTGGAGAGAAAAAATACGAGCGACTTCTTGACGAGATACGCGGCTATTTTGGCTATATGGCCGAGCAGACCGGCACTCTTTGGGAGTACACAGAGCCCAAAGGCTCTCTTGACCACGGCTTTGCCTCCTTCGCCGGCTTTGCGATAGCCAAGGCTCTGGGAGCGTGAGGAGCGAGAAGGAGAGCGCTGGGCTTGGTGATGTTTTGATAGAAATTCGAGCCCAGACCGCTCCTATCTCCCTCTCTACACATTATTATGACAATTTTTTTCGGATTGACGAGATTTATGCCCTCTCGCGATTGCAGTAGCGGGATTACCTGCATATCCGATAGTGACTTCTTCGGCAAGTCCGAAACAAGCGCAAAGCATTTTTCTTCGAAGAAAATCCTCTTTTGCTCAGGCTCTGAATAAAATCCTTGAAGAAAATCCTTTTTCGCTCAGGCTCTGAATAAAATCCTTGAAGAAAATCCTTTTCTGCCAAGACTTTTGCCGCCCCGAAATACATTATTTCGGGGCGGCTTTCATATGATTTCATGTGGAAGGGGATAGCGATGCTTTATTATCTCACGCTCGCGGCGCTGACCGCTCTTATTTTTGTAAACGGCTGGACAGACGCGCCAAACGCCGTTGCCTCATGCATAGGCTCACGCTCGATGAAGCCGGGGAGTGCGGTGGCGCTGGCGGCGGTCTGTAATCTTGCCGGTGCGCTAACCGCCGCGCTGAGCGGCGGAGAGGTGGCGCGCTCTGTTTATTCAATTGCCGATTTTGGTCGGGGGGAAGACGCCCTGCTCGCCCTTTTCGCCGGAATGGTTGCGGTTTCTATTTGGGCATTGACGGCGTGGTATTTCGGCATCCCGACCAGCGAGAGCCATGCTCTCCTGGCCGGGCTTGCCGGGGCGGCGGCGTCGCTGCATGGCGCGGACTCAATAAATCGTGAAGGGTGGGGCAGGGTGGCATTGGGTTTGCTTCTCTCAACCCTCCCGGTCTATCTTCTCGGTCGTGCAGCTTTTACCGCTCTCGCGCTTCTTTTCCGAAATACAGACCGACGCCGCTCAATGCCGTTTTTTGTTTTTGCCCAGCGAGCCGGAGCGGCGTCAGGCGCGTATCTGCACGGGCTTCAGGACGGGCAAAAATTCATGGCAATAATCATGCTCTGTGTAAGCCTCTCGGGCGGCAAGTGGGAGGGAGCGATACCGCCCCCGGCGGCGCTTTTTACAGCCCTTGTTATGGCGCTCGGAACGGCGGCTGGGGGGTCAAGAATAATCGAAAAAGTGGCCCTTCATATGGTGAAGCTTGACGCGCCGCGCGGGGTCGCCGCCGACCTCGCCTCCTCGTTCTGTCTTGCGCTATGTACTTTTGCCGGATTGCCCGTCAGCACAACCCACGCCAAAACCTGTGCCGTCATGGGTGCCGGCAGCGCCGGTCGGCGGGGTGGGCTTGACTACCGAGATGTCGGCGATATGATAGTCGCGTGGTTTCTGACCTTTCCAGCCTGCTTCTTGCTCGGCTGGGGCGCAGCATGGCTGGCAAGAGGTTTGAAATAATGAAAAATGCCCAAAAAGGTAATGATAAATAGTGAATTGTGAGGTGCTATGAGAGAATCGGAATATTACGCCGCGATAGAGAGGCTCGGCAGGATAGTACATGAGGCGGTGAGACTCGCATGCGGGCAGGCAGGGCGGGGGAGCGCTGACATTTCAATCAGATCTTCTGGTTTTGCGGCAGCGTCAGGTTCAGCCGCACCCGCCTTTGCCGCTCACACCTCTGCTGCGCCCGCCGCTCTTCGACTTGCCGCCGAGGCAGATAATATTGCCGGGCAGATTATGCGGGCGCTTGCGGCCGACTTTATCACCCCGATCGAACGGGGCGACCTGTCGGCAGTAACACTGTCGCTCCGCCGGGCGGCTGGGGCGGCAAGTGATTTTCGCCCGGGGGAGCTTGGCAAGGTCTCGGGGCTTGCCCCGGCCTGCCTTGAGCTTGCAGTGACAATCGAGAACTTCTCGCGGATGCTTGGCGGTTTGCGGAAAAAAAAGCCTGTACCCTCTGCCGCAGCCTATTTCTCGGCCTCGACAGAAAACAAAAGAGCGGGGGCCGAAAATCGGTATCAGCGGGCGAGTTTTTGCGCGGAATATCGGCTTTATGACAGCCTTTGTATGTGCTGCGAGACAATTATCACGGCGGCGATGAACAATATATAATATTAAAACTATAATAAATTTTGAGCCGCCCCGGGGCGGCTCAAATAGACTTCGGGCATTGTCAGGGTTACCCATGCAACGGCTTATTTAAATTCATAAGCATAAAAGCCTTGCGCGTGATTCTTTGTTTTATAAGCACAAAATCCTCGCGCTCAATTTTTATTTATTAAAGCTGTCGGCAAAGGCTGTGGCGAGTGCGTCGCACCTCTCGTTATACCGATGGCCGTCATGCCCTCGCACCCAGACAAAGGTGACGCGATGCCCGGAGATAAGGTCGAGCAACTTTTTCCACAGGTCAATATTGAGAACAGGCTCGCGATTTGATTTCACCCAGCCGCGCGCCTGCCACGACTTCAGCCAGCCGCGGTTAACGGCGTCGGTTAAGTATTTTGAGTCTGAGGTGAGGGTCACCTCGCAGGGGAATTTTAGTGCCGCAAGCCCTTCGATGGCTGCCGTCAGTTCCATGCGGTTGTTGGTGGTTGATTTCTCGCCCCCCGAGATTTCGCGTTCAAAGCCGCGGCAGACAAGTATCGCAGCCCAGCCCCCCGGTCCCGGATTTCCCCGGCAGGCGCCGTCGGTGTATATATCAACGTGTTCCAATTTCTCTGATTCCGCGTCTCCCACGGCATAGCCGGGCAGGCGCGGCCTTTCTTTCTTTTTTCTGATTAATAATTATATCAGATAATCTCGTCTGTGTAAAGCAAGAAATTGTATCACAACGCAAAATGACAAGAGAACAATTAGTTACAATATCTAAAATTGTGACACAGTTGTTATGTCGGCACCGAAAATAAAATTTTGAATATAAAAAATGGTGTGTGGCCTTGCCGAGCACCAAAACCCGGTATAATGCTCAAATACGCGCTTTACATTCGGGCGGCTTTGGTGTATAATTATGTAAAACTAAATAGCTTTGGAGGGCGGGCGCCCCTCAAGGTAAAATCCAATTCTGAAAGAACACGACACAAATATCGGCACACTCGAAAGGAATGGTTACAAGCATGAAACTGAACTACCGTAAAGTCATTTTTGTGGGCTTCGCTTTCTTCCTCATCTCAACCTTCTGGCAGGCCTACGACACTATTATCCCAAAGATTTTGACCGATAAATTCGGTATGTCGCAGACCTGGTCGGGCGCGGTTATGGCGCTTGACAACATCTTAGCGCTTTTCCTGCTTCCGCTCTTCGGCGCTCTCTCGGATCGAACAAACTCGCGTCTTGGCCGCCGCACGCCCTACATTCTTATAGGAACGATAGTCGCCGCCGTTGCTTTCGTGTCGCTCTCTTTTGTGGACGCGATGCAGCTTACAAAGCTTGACGCTGTTACCGGGGCGGGAGGTGAGGCTTCCCTCGAATTTCTCTACGATTATGACTATAAAACCAAATCCGGAGCCGACGGTGTCGAGTACGAGCTTGTAACCCCTTCGGGTGAGAAATACATAATCACCGAGAAATTCACCCGCGAGCAATTTACCTCAATAACGCTTAAAACAGACAAGCTTGACGAGAAGACCGGCGAGATTGTGAGAAGCGCCGACGGAAACCCGGTGAAGGTGACAAATCCCGACTACACAAACTATGTCGTCCCGGCGCGGCAGGCATACGCGTGGGATATCACAACCGGCAGCCCCGCAACTCTTATATTCTTCATGGGGCTGCTCCTGATTGTTCTTCTCTCGATGGCAACCTTCCGCTCACCCGCCGTTGCGCTGATGCCCGACGTTACAATAAAGCCCCTGCGTTCAAAGGCAAACGCGGTTATTAACCTTATGGGCTCGGCCGGCGGAATACTTGTTCTGATTCTCGGCACGTTGCTGAGAACCGGCGACCCGGCAAACGCCTTGATGAGCTACACTGTTTTCTTTGCTATAGTGGCGGCGGTGATGATAGCGGCGCTGATTATTTTTATGCTGAGTGTCAACGAGAAAAAGCTTGTGATGCAAATGGAGGAGGAAAGCCGGGCATACGGTCTTATTGAGGCAGACGACGGCGACACCTCACCCGGCGGGCGCAGGCTCTCAAAGGGCGAGCTTACCTCGCTTGTGCTTATTCTCGCCTCGGTTGTTCTCTGGTTTATGGGATATAACGCTGTGACAAGCAAATATTCGGTCTATGCCGGAAAGGTGCTCGCGCTTGATTACAATCTAACCCTGATAATCGCGCAGGCCGCGGCGATTTTATCGTATATACCGGTTGGCATTATATCGTCGAAAATCGGAAGGAAGAAGGCAATTCTCTCGGGAATCTTGATTTTGAGCGCCGCCTTTATCGTTGCGATATTCATGCGCGAGGGCAGCCCGGCCGCGGTTATGAACGCGATGTTCGCGCTGGCGGGAATAGGCTGGGCGACTATAAATGTCAACTCCTTTCCGATGGTGGTTGAGCTGTCGCGGGGCAGTGACGTCGGCCGTTATACCGGTTTTTATTACACCGCGAGTATGGCGGCCCAGACTATAACCCCGATTTTCAGCGGGATTTTTCTCGATATTCGGATGACATATCTCTTCCCCTATGCGGCAATTTTTGTTCTTGGGTCGTTTATAACAATGCTCTTTGTGCGCCACGGCGACGCAAAGCCGATACCGGCACGTGCCGAAAGATAAATTACTGAAAGGTTTTGTTTATAGTTATGATTGCTTTTTTTGTTGTACTCGGCGTTCTCATTGCGCTCGCGTCCGCGTATCTCTGTTTAACGGCTCCGCGCCGCTCTCGCGACCGCATCGGCACTGAGAAGCTCAATATTGATTACGCCCACCGGGGACTTCATGGCGACAAAATCCCTGAAAACTCAATCCCCGCCTTCGCCGCGGCCGCTGCGGCAGGATATGGAATCGAGCTTGACGTTCAGCTCTCGGCCGACGGCGATGTTATGGTTTTCCACGACTATACCCTGTCCCGGATGTGCGGTGAGGATGTGCGTCTTGACTCGCTGCGCGGGGCTGAGCTTAGCTGGCGTAAGCTTGGCAACACCAATTATACAATCCCTCTGCTTGAGGATGTGCTCAGAACGGTCAGGGGGCGTGTTCCGCTGCTTATCGAGCTTAAGGGCGAGAGTCGCGACACTGAACTTTGCGTTGCCGTTTCGCGCTTGCTCGGGCATTACGAAGGTAAGGTTGCAATAGAATCTTTCAACCCCTATATGCTCGGATGGTTCAAGAAGCACTCGCCCCGAATACCGCGCGGCTTGCTTTACACAGATTTGATGAAAAAAAGCTCGGGAAACCGCAATAACGACTTTATTCTGACCGCGATGCTCTCAAACTTTATCGCCCGTCCGGACTTTTTAGCGGTTGATGGCGACTGCATTGAATATTTTCCCGTTAAGCTGATGATGAAATTTCATAAGCTGACTACCTTTGTGTGGACTGTGAAGGATGCCGAGAGCTACTCAAAATACCGCAAGATGGGGCTGAAATGTATATTTGAGTCTTTTCTCCCCGAAAGGAATCGTGTCGAATGAGAGACGACTACAATCTTCTTTTTACCGAGGAAAGAAATATCAGGAGCGCGGGAATTGACAAAATGAGCACCCTTGAGATGGTGCGGGTGATAAACGGCGAGGACAAGAAGATTGCCGAAGCAATAGAGGCGCAATTGCCCGAGATTGCCGAGGCAATCGACATAATCGCGTCGGCGCTGAGGGCGGGCGGACATCTTATATACATAGGAGCCGGAACATCGGGGCGGCTCGGCGTTGTCGACGCCTCCGAGTGCCCGCCGACCTTCGGGGTCGATCCTTCTCTTGTGCGAGCGATAATCGCCGGGGGAGAGGGGGCGATGTTTTGCTCGGCCGAGGGTTTTGAAGATAGCGAGGAGCGAGGCAGAGAAGCGCTCTATGCCGATGGGGTTAGCTCGGGCGACGTAGTAGTCGGACTTTCTGCCTCGGGGCGCGCGCCCTATGTCGGCCCCGAGGTGATTTCGGGTTCAACCCGCCTTAAGGCGGGGACGGCGCAGAAAATGGTGCTCAATATGCTCTCAACCGGCGCGATGATAAAACTCGGACTTGTCAGGGGCAACCTGATGGTAAATGTTCGTCCGACAAACAGAAAATTGCGCGAGCGGGCGGCGAGAATAATAATGGAACTTGGCGGCTGCGACAGAGAGAGGGCACTTGAACTGCTTGAAAAATACGGCGAGGTCGCGCCGGCACTCGGAGAGCTTGAGGCGACAGGAGATAAAACGCTCGCATGACTCAATAAAAGAGGGGGGCGTCATATGCGCGGCGCCGGAGGGTGGGCTCGACGTTTTTTCTCTATACGGTTATATGCTTATATGTAAAGGAGGGCGCTATGAAAGCAAAGAATCATCTTGACACTTCACGTTTCGGTGAAATGGCCTTTTATAAGCATTATAAAAAATCAGGTATGGTGATTCTAAAAGACCATTCGGGAAGACGGCTTTTTCAAACATATTGGGAGTATTTGCTTTTCGCTGCTTTTATAATCTTAATATTTACATTTATTATCGGGAACGCTCTTTGTATTATTTTAGTGTCATTATCAGTGGCGGCAATTTTTGCTGCCGGTATTGTAACAGGTATTAAAGATTTTTCGGAAGCGAAAAGTGTTGCCACATTCCTAAATACACTGAGTGATAATGAGCTAAGAGAGCTTGAGCGCGAATTTAATGAATCTAAAGATCGGATAGGGAGGGCAGTGCTGAGCAAGAACTATATTGTCTCCTCCGGATTTATCGCGCCGTATACCCGCCTTTACAGCATCAGAATTTATGATTATATTGATAGATCGGGTGGCAGAAAAAGTCTTTATAGAGGCCCTATTAAATATCTGAGCTTTGAAGTTGTCGGAAATGACGGGAAAGTGTTGCGCGTTCATATGGGGTTTCGCCTTCCCGAATACTTATCAAACGATGATATTGAGGCTTTGATTGATAAAATCGCTGCCAGATGCCCGCAGAAGCTCATCCGCAGAGGGTGATTATAACTTCTGCGCTGAACAGCAGAAAAATTAGCTGCTGTTAAACTTGCTCACAATCATAATATAGTTAGAGGCATGGATTGCATTGGCAGTCCGCGCCTCTTTTTTGCATAATATAATCGGTTATGCACCGGTGTCAAAAAGACATCCGAGCCGGTTTTTCTTTTTGCAAAGCTTATTTGGTAAGCCCGTATTTTCCGAGTACTCCGAGCAGAGCCGTCCTTTCTTGCTCCGAGGGCGGGCAGAGGGGCAGTCGATATTCCTCGCGGCATAAGCCAAGCGAGGCCATTGCACACTTGACCGGCACCGGATTTACCTGCGCGAAAAGAGCCTTTATCAACTCAATGTGTTTTAGCTGCGCCTCGGCGGCGACTTGGGTGCGGCCGGCGGCGAAATGCTCGCAAAGTGCCGAGACCTCGGCGGGCAGGAGATTTGAGAGCACCGAGATGACCCCTCGCCCGCCGAGCGAGAGGATGGGAAGAATCATGTCGTCGTTGCCCGAGTAGAGATCAAGATTGTCGCCAGAGCAGGCGATAATTTCAGCGGCGGCCGATATGCTGCCCGACGCCTCCTTGAGGGCTGCAATTCTCTCGTGCTCCGACAACCGGCGGCAGAGCTCGGGTGTCAGATTAACGCCGGTGCGCGAGGGAACGTTATATAGAATCAGGGGGAGGGGGGTTGCGTCGGCAATGGTCGTGTAATGAAGGTACAACCCCTCGGAGGTGGCTTTGTTGTAATAAGGGGTGACGGCGAGCAAAGCATCGGCGCCTGCGGCATATGCAGACTGGGCAAGCCGCACGGCGGTGTCGGTGCAGTTTGAGCCGCAGCCGGCAATAAGAGGAACGCGACCCGAGATCTCGTCGGCGGCAAAACGGACGAGCGCCAAATGTTCCTTGGGCGTCAGCACCGGCGCCTCGCCGGTAGTTCCGGCGACGAGCAGCGCCGAAATCCCGCTCGATATTTGATGCTCGATTATTCGCTCGAGCGAGGAAAAATCTATTCTGCCGTCCGAGAAGGGCGTGATAAGCGCGGTTGCCGCGCCGGTGAAAATAGTTTTTTTGTTTTTGCTCATAATATAATGGAAAAAACCTTTCCCGCGCGGCGAAACGGTGTGTCCTTGTCCTTGGCCGGCGCGTGTATTCACAGGTCGAAAAGCTTCTTGCATTATTTAACAATATGTAGTATAATTAAAAAACAAGAGAGCCGCCTGTCGATAATAATTATATTCTCGATACGCGGCGAATGACCGCGAAAAAACAAGTTCCGAAAGCTTTCAAGCGGGCCAGCAGGCAAGGATAAGAGTTATAGATGGAAAAACAGACGATAAACGACACATATATAATAAATGAAAAACCCAAAACAGAACTATGCAAATCGGACTTTTTTTACAATCTGCCGGAAGGGCTTATCGCCCAGCGCCCGGCAGAGAGGCGAGACGGCTCGCGCCTTTTGGTGCTGAATCGGGAGAGCGGTAAGATAGAGCACAGGCATTTTTATGATATCGCCGACTATCTTTGCCCCGGCGACACACTTGTGATAAACGATTCTAAGGTTATTCCGGCGCGGATTTATGGTCATGCCGAGGGTCGCCCCGAAGCTGGGGTTGAGTTGCTGCTCCTGCGCGCCCGAGGGCTTGACCGATGGGAAACTCTTGTCAAGCCGGGCAAGCGGGCAAGAGTAGGCGCGCGGATTTCTTTTGGGGACGGGGAGCTCTTGGGTGAAGTTCTCGGCTATGCCAAGGAAGGTAATCGGATTATCAAATTTGAGTATGACCCGAATAAATATACGAATATATACGAAATATTGCACGAGATAGGTACCATGCCCCTACCCCCATATATCACCGAGCGGCAGGATGATATCGGTCGCTACCAGACGGTGTATGCACGCGAGGAGGGTTCGGCGGCAGCTCCGACAGCGGGGCTGCATTTCACTCCCGAGCTACTCGGAGCGCTGATCGAGAGGGGAGTGGCCGTTGTGCCGGTTATGCTTCACGTCGGACTGGGAACATTCAGGCCGGTGAAGGAAAATCGGGTGGACGAACATATAATGCACACCGAGTATTTTTCGGTGAGTGAGGAGAGCGCGTGTGCTATAAACGAGCGCCGCGCTGCGGGCGGACGTATTATATGCGTTGGCACAACCTCCTGCCGGGTACTTGAGAGTGCATCCGACGATAATGGCGTGGTTCGCCCTATGTCGGGCGATACGGGTATATTCATTTACCCCGGATATAAATTCAAATGTACCGACGCATTGATAACCAACTTTCACCTGCCGGAGAGTACGCTTTTGATGCTCGTTTCGGCCTTCTACAGTCGTGAGGGAATTCTTAAGGCATACAATACGGCAGTGGAGGAGGGATACAGGTTTTTTTCGTTCGGCGATGCAATGCTGATTCAATAAACTATGCAATACGGCGTTGGTCCTAAAAAGCTGCCCGACGTAAGGTCGTACGGCTTCTCCAGGCTTTTTTCGGTGCGCCTTGTCTTGCTTGTTTCGTAAAACAGCCTTCTTGGTCGCGTGCAGCTTGGCGAAATGATGATGATTATGTAAAAGAACAAATATGGCATGAGGTAATTGTTTTGAGCGGAGAAAAGACGCGTGAGAGCGGCAAAAAGAAAATATTAGCAGTTGTAGGGCCGACGGCGAGCGGAAAAACCTCGCTTTCCGTCGAGCTTGCCGGGCGTTTTTCGGGAGAGGTTGTGTCATGTGACTCTATGCAGATCTATCGCGGCCTTGATATCGGCACCGCCAAGCCCCTGGCGGCCGAGATGCGGGGGATACCTCACCATTTGATAGATATCGTTGACCCCGGAGAGGATTTCTCGGTTGCAGACTATCTGCCGCTTGCGAAGAGCGCCGTCGAGGATATAATATCGCGCGGCAAACTACCGATTTTCTGCGGCGGAACGGGGCTTTATCTTGACACCTTCCTGCGGGGCTCCACACTAAAGGAGAGCGAGGGCTCGCCCGCGCTGCGCGAGAGGCTTGCGCGCGAGGGTGCCGAACTTGGAGGGGAGGCGCTCCACGCCCGGCTTGCCGCCGTAGACCCCGAGAGTGCGGCGGCGATACACCCGAACAATCTGCGCCGAACAATCCGCGCGCTTGAGATATACGAAGCAACCGGCATAACCAAAAGCGAACATGACCGGCGCTCCCGCCTGTCGGGCAGCGACTATTCATCGCTGATAATCGGTCTTTCTTTTTCAAACCGCGCCGAGCTCTACCGGAGAATAGAAGAGCGGGTTGACAAAATGCTTGCCGAGGGGCTTCTCTCCGAGGTCGAGCGGCTTTACTTGGCGGGAGTGTTTGACAGGTCGCGAACGGCGGCACAGGCGATAGGTTACAAGGAGCTTATCGGCTATATTCGCGGCGAGACTTCGCTTGCCGACGCTGCTGATGAGCTCAAGAGGGCAACGCGACGCTACGCCAAACGCCAGATGACATGGTTTTCTGCCAATCGGTCTGTCCGCTGGATTGAGGCGGGGGGCGGTCGAAGTCCCGGCGATGTTGTCAATGAGGCCGTCGAAATTGTAAGAGCTGAAGTTTGAAAGAAAACCGGTCCTCTTTCAAACAACGAGCTTTGTGCCTTTGGTGCCGTGCGTGATGTCAGCAATACCGGCCGAGACGGAACCGGCACAAATCTCTCTCAAACAGGAAGGCATGGCCATATTTATCGAATTGATTTTTTAGGAAGGAGTGCGGGGTGTGGAGGTCGAGCTGATTTTCGGCAGACTGCGAGAACTTGCGAAAAAATATCTTCCGACGGCGCTGACAGCCGCTCTTATCGTCGCGCTCATCGCCTACACGCTTTACAGCAGTCTTGACCTGTCAACTGTGCGCGCAGTTACTACCCCTGCGGTGAGGTCGACCGAATATGAAATCGCGGGACTTACCGGATACATCTTCCGTGACGAGCAGGTTATATATAGCAACAATTCGGGTGCGGCGGTATATCGAGTGGAAGACGGCGAGAAGGTTGCGGTTTTGACCGAGCTTGCGCGGGTTTACAATTACGGCAGCACCGAGGAATATCTTGTCAGGCGGAGGGCTCTTGAGAGCGGAATAGAGCTTTTGCGAAAAAGTGTTATGGCGGGCAGGCTCTCGGCCTCCGGAATTGCGGCGACAAGAGAGGCGGTCGGCAAGACATACGAGGAGATAATGGCCTCTCTTGCGGGCGGAGATATCGGAGGAGCACTTGCGATGTCGGACAGTCTGCTTGTCGGGCTTAACGCGCACGACCTTATCACCGGCAAAAATCAAAGTCTTGCAGACGAACTTGCCGCCGAGCGCGAAAAGCTTGCCGCACTTGAGAATTCCTATTCGGGTGAATACGAGAGCATCACAAATTCCTTGAGCGGATATTTCTTTTACGGCTGTGACGGATATGAGCGAGTTTTTAAATATGATCTCATAGAGAGTCTTGATGCTGCCCGCCTCGCCTCGCTCGCCGCAGAGCCGGCGAATTTTGCCGAGGGTAAATATGCGATAGGGAAGATGGTATATAATTATGTATGGTATCTTGCTGTTCCGGCAGACGCTTATCTTTGCAATGCGCTTGCCGATGCCCCGGGTTGCAGCGTCAAATTTCCAAGCAGCGGTCTTGATCTTTGGCTGACGCTCGATAGAGTTTCCCCGGCAAACGATAAGGGCGAGGGGCTTTTAATATTTTCATGCGGTGTTATGCCCGAGGGCTTTGATTATGAGCGAGTTCAAAAGGTTGAGCTTTTGGTGAGCGAGGTGAGCGGCTATCGTGTTCCGGACACGGCAGTGCATGAGGTGAAGGGAATCAGTGGTGTGTATATCCTTTCGTCATCTGTGGTGAAATTCCGGAGGATAAATATTCTTTTTGAGGGAGAGGGATACTATGTTGTTGCCGAGCGCGACCCCGACGCCGAGAACCGCGAGGAATACCTTGACAAAAATGACGAGATAATAATCTCATTGTCAGACGGCAGGCTCTACGACGGCAGAATACTAAACTAAGTTGCGTGTCAGGCTATAATATTTAGCGGAGGCATATATATGGATTACACATATCTTGACAGAAATGTAAAAAAAATAAGGGAAGAGATAAGGGTGGCGGCCGAGGCCGCCGGACGGAAATCTGACGATATAACACTCCTTGCGGCCGTTAAATATGCCGATGCCGGCGAGATCAATTATCTGCACCGGCATTGCGGCATACATGATATCGGTGAGAATCGAGTGCAGCAAATGCTTGGGCGCTGGGATAGCCTTGAGAGTGAAGGGCTGCGAATTCATTTTATCGGCACCCTTCAGACAAACAAGGTCAAATATATAGCCGATCGTGTTTCTATGATACACTCGCTTGACAGCGAGAAGCTCGCGCGCGAGATAGACCGGCAGGCGGCCAAGCACTCGCGGATAATTGATGTGCTTGTTGAAATTAACAGCGGAGCCGAGGAAAACAAGTCGGGAGTGCTGCCCGAGGAGGCTGCCGAGTTTTGTTTGGGACTTGACAAATATCCGAATATAAAGCTGCGCGGGTTCATGACAATGGCGCCGATTTGCAAGGACGACGCCGAACGATGCAAATATTTCGGCCAAACATATGATTTAATTGTTGACATTTGGGAGAAAAAGCTTCATAATATAGAGAGACCTGTCATTTCAATGGGAATGTCGGAGAGTTTTGGCGCGGCTATTGCGTGCGGCTCAACCTGCGTTCGCGTTGGCAGGGCATTATTTGAAAAATAAAATCGTGTAAATATAAATAGGGAGGGCAAAAATGAACTTTATTAAAAAGCTTCTGAAGGATGACGACGACGAGCTTTACGACGACAAGTACAGAGACGATTACACCGGTCAAAAGGGCGGTGTTGATAACAGTCGGCTCGATATCGGCGACATGAGCGAGATAATCGACGACATTCCGCCGGCAGGCGCTGAGCCTGCGCCACGCGAGGGAGTCGGAGCTAAGGGCGGCACAGGAGCGGTTTCCTTGCGGGTTATGAAGCCTAAGAGCTATGACGACGGCCCCGAAATCGCCGATTTTGTCGCGGGGGGCTGCACCGTTGTGATGAATATCGAGGATCTCTCGCGCGAGAGCGCAAGAAGGCTTATTGACTTTCTGCTCGGAGCCGTTCATGTTATCGGAGGAGATTTGCAGATGGCCTCCCAAAATACTTTTGTCGTTGCGCCCTCTGCTGTGGGAGTGGGCGGAGACGAGGACGAGAAGGACGAGTTCGACAGTCCTGCGGGATACGCGGGTCTTGCCGATTTTATCGTCGGAGACAGAGCCGCCGGCACAAGAGCCGCGAGCGGGTTTGGCTTCAATAAATAAGGCTGTAATGGGGGTTGTCGGATTTGCCCGGTTTTTGCTATTTCATTATCGACCTTGTTAAGGTTTTTGTTTTTGCGCTCAATATCGCCATGCTGATTCGGGCGGTTTTGTCATGGATTCCGGGGGTGGAGGGCAATGTTTTTGCTGAGTTTGTATATACTGTCACCGAGCCTTTGATTGTGCCGGTGAGGATGCTCTTCTCAAGATTCGGTTGGTTTGAGAGATCGCCTCTTGATATAGCCTTCTTTGCCACCGGACTTATCCTGACCCTTCTTTTATATATTCTCTTATCAATCTAACCAAAACGGGTCTTCCGGCCCGGTCATCAAATACAGGAGTTCAACACCGTTATGCCAAAAGATTACACAAGCACACTAAATCTTCCCAAGACCAATTTTCCGATGAGAGCGAATCTGCCCGAAAGGGAACCCGAAACGCTCGCATACTGGGACAGCATAGGTCTTTACAATCTTATGTTTGAGAGGGCGCAGGGGCGCGAGCAGTTCGTGCTTCACGACGGCCCGCCCTTCTCAAACGGAAACATCCATATGGGAACCGCGCTCAACAAGTGTATTAAAGACTTTATAAACAAGTCAAGAGCGATGGCGGGATTCCGCATGACCTACATTCCGGGTTGGGATAACCACGGAATGCCCATAGAAAGCGCCATCATCAAGCAGAACAAGCTTGACAGGAAGAAGATGTCGATACCCGAATTTCGCTCTGCCTGTCAGAAATTTGCCGAGAAATATGTAAATCTTCAGCGCGAGCAGTTTATTCGTCTCGGCGTTATTGGAGACTGGGAACACCCATACCTGACAATGGCGCCCGAATTTGAGGCGTGTGAGGTTCGGGTTTTTGGCGAGATGTTCAAGAAGGGCTATATATATAAGGGACTTAAGCCCGTCTATTGGTGCCCGCACGATGAAACGGCGCTCGCCGAGGCCGAGATAGAGTACGACACCGACAAATGCAATTCGGTTTATGTTAAATTTAAAGTTTCTGACGACAGAGGAAAACTTGCCGGCCTGTCCGACATATCAAACACCTATTTTGTCATCTGGACTACCACACCCTGGACATTGCCCGGCAATCTTGCAATTTCTCTTCACCCCGAGGTTGACTATGCCGTTGTTTCGGCGGGGGGAGAATCCTATATAGTTGCCGAGGCGCTTGTAGAAAAAACCATGAGGGCAGGCTCGATTGAGGACTATAGGATAGTTGGGAAGCTAAAGGGCTCCGAGCTTGAGTTTGCAACGGCGCACCATCCCTTTCTTGAGCGGCTGAGCACAGTTCTTCTTGCCGATTATGTCACAACTGACAGCGGTACCGGCTGTGTTCACACCGCCCCGGGCTTTGGTGTCGACGACTATAACACCTGCACAAAATATAATATAGAAACAATAGTTCCTGTCGACGACAAGGGATATCAGACCGCCGAGGCAGGGAAATTTGCCGGGCTTTATTATGAGAAGTCAAACAAGGCGATAATCGAAGATATGGCCGAGTCGGGCGCGCTTTTTGCTGCCGAGGACATGGAGCATGAGTATCCTCACTGCTGGCGATGCAAAAATCCGATTATATTCCGGGCGGCGCCCCAGTGGTTTTGTTCGGTCGATGCTTTCCGAGGTGAGGCGCTCACAGCCGCCGGGGCGGTGAAATGGCTGCCCTCATGGGGGGGCGAGCGGATGGCGCAGATGATAAAGGAGCGCTCGGACTGGTGTATATCGCGCCAGCGTCACTGGGGGCTTCCGATTCCGGTTTTCTATTGCGATGAGTGCGAGAAGCCGGTCTGCACCTCCGAGAGCACAGAGGCGGTTGCAAATCTTTTCGCGGAGAATGGCTCAAACGCTTGGTACGACCGCGAGGCGGCCGACATACTTCCGGCCGGATTTACCTGTCCGCACTGTGGAGGAACGAACTTTACAAAGGAAACCGACACGCTTGACGGTTGGTTTGACTCGGGCTCAACCCATTTCGCGGTTATAGACGAGGGCGGATATGACCCCGCATGGCCAAAGGACACAAAATGGCCGGCAGATATGTATCTTGAGGGGGCAGACCAATTCAGGGGATGGTTTCAGTCTTCGCTTCAGACGGCGGTTGCCGCAAAGGGAGAAGGTGCGCCCTATAAGACTGTGCTCACACACGGCTGGACCGTAGACGGCGAGGGCAAGGCGATGCATAAGTCGATAGGCAACACCGTCGCGCCCGAGGAGATGATTAAGAAATACGGAGCCGAGCTTGTGCGCCTTTGGGCGGCGTCGAGCGATTATCGTGCTGATGTGCGTGTCTCGGACAATATCTTCAAGCAGCTCTCCGAGGCATACCGTAAAATCCGGAACACGGCGCGTATCCTTTTGGCGAACATAAGTGATTTCGACCCGACTGTCGACATGATAAAAATCTCGGATATGCCCGAGCTTGACAGATGGATTCTCTCAAGGCTCAATATCCTTATAGGCGAGTGCCGCAAGGCTTATGACGAATTTGAGTTTCATGTGGTCTACCACGCGGTTAATAATTTCTGCACAATAGATCTCTCAAAGCTCTATATAGACATCACAAAAGACCGAGTTTACACCGATCGCCGGGATGGCGCTCCCCGTCGCGCGGCGCAGAGCGCGATGTATATCATACTATCGGCGCTGACAAGACTAATAGCCCCGATTATATCCTTCACTGCCGAGGAGATTTGGCGCTTCATGCCCCACACCCCAGGGGAGGCAGCAGAGAGTGTTTTCCTTAATCTTCTGCCTGAAGTGTCGGAGGAATATGGTTTTGACGGTAAAGTAGCGAGATGGGATAGCCTTTTTGAGTTGCGCGATGATGTTATGAAAGCGCTTGAAATTGCCAGAGCCGACAAGCTTATAGGCAAATCGCTTGATGCACGCGTCACCCTTTACACCGAGGATGAGAAAATATATTCGCTGCTTGAGAGCTTCGGTTCGGAGCTTGAAACGGTATTTATTGTCTCAAAGGTCGAGCTTGTCTGCGGGCGAGCGCCAAAGGGAGCCTTTTCGGACACACTGTCGGGGCTTGGTGTTGGCGTTTCTGTGGCAGACGGCGAGAAATGCGACCGCTGCTGGATGCGCTCAACCGAGGGCAGGGAAGACGAGGACAGTTTTGTTTGCTCAAAATGTCTGTCGGTAATAGAGTGACCGGCAATAGAGTTATAAGAAAAGTATATGGGGGGACCCGAGCTGCGGCGCCCCCCCTGTGGTTTTCTGGCAACACAGAGAGGATTGCGAGGGGTTTGGATGCTTATCTTGCTGGCTGCAGCCGCTTTGATTGTCTATCTTGATCAGATAACAAAATGGCTGATTGTAACATATCTGCCCGAGGAAGGGGCGGCTCTGATTGACGGGGTGCTAAGGTTCACCTATGTCGAAAACAGGGGCGCCGCTTTTGGTATGCTAGCGAACAACAGGTGGATTTTTATTTCGATATCTTCGATAGCGATTTTGGGAATGATTTTATATATTATCGTGAAAAAACCAAAGGACAGGCTGCTTGCCGCGTCA
The DNA here is from genome assembly GCA_050309735.1 of Eubacteriales bacterium. Taxonomy (GTDB): domain Bacteria; phylum Bacillota; class Clostridia; order Oscillospirales; family CAG-272; genus UMGS1002. The sequence continues at coordinate 14,153 of JBNRMS010000064.1, read as the reverse complement.
CTTGTGCTTGTAGTCGGAGGCGGAATTGGAAACATGATAGACCGGATTCTCCTTGGTTATGTTATTGATTTTATTGATTTTTATGCCTTTCCGGGGATATGGATCTGGGTCTTTAATATTGCCGACGCCTGCATCTGCATCGGAGTGGGGCTTATGATACTGTATATGATAATTTCCACAGTTAAAGAAGCGAGAGCGGCAAAAGACATGAATAGAGCCGCTACCCCCGATGTCTCGTCGCCCGGCGGCGAAGATTAAATATAATTATAATTAAGATGAAAATAATTAAACTCAATGTCACACCCGACGATGCTCTTGTTCGGCTCGACCGGTTTGTGGCCGAGGCAGATTGCGGTCTTACCCGATCGGCGGCGGCAAGGCTTATCTTTGAGCGAATGATTAAGGTCAACGGCCGCGAAGCTCTTAAAAACTATAAACTCAGAGCCGGAGATACAATCGAGATAACACTTCCCGAGCCGACGCCCGACCGCGCGTTGCCCGAGGACATTGCGCTTGATATTGTATATGAAGACGGCGATATAATAGTGATAAATAAGCCGGTCGGAATGGTTGTTCACCCGGCACCGGGAAATCCCGACCGAACGCTTGTCAATGCTCTGCTCCACCACTGCGGCTCCTCGCTCTCGGGCATCGGCGGGGTGATAAGGCCGGGAATTGTCCACCGAATAGATAAGGATACAGGCGGCCTTATTGTTGCCGCTAAAAATGATGATTCTCACCGTGCTCTTGCGGCGCAACTCAGGCGACACGATATGAGAAGGATATATCACGCTATTGTGCTCGGGGGGATGCGCGGGGAGAGCGGCGAGATAGACGCTCCTCTCGGGCGAGACCCTCGCAATCGCAAGAGGATGGCGATAGTCCGCGATGAAAACCGAAAAACGCGCGAGGCGCTGACCCGCTGGCGCGTGCTTGAGCGATACTCTGGGTTTACCTATCTGCTCTGCGAGCTTGAAACAGGTCGGACACACCAGATACGCGCGCATATGGCCGGAATCGGGCATCCCCTCCTTGGCGACACAGTTTATGGCGGCGGGAGGACTGATTTTGAGCGGCAGAACAAGAAATATATAAGCGGCCAGTGTCTTTTTGCTAAGGAACTGGTTCTTGCCCACCCGAGAACAGGCGAGGAAATGATCTTTTCGGCCGAGCTTCCTGAGAATATCAAAAAGCTGATTGAGAAGCTTAAGCGGCTGAGTTGATCTTCTTCAAGACGGCTTTCTCGCCGCCCTTCTTTGAGTTATATATTAGCACCCGATTCCGTATTGCGATGTGGGCGCTCGACGGGAGTTACACAAACAGAACAATGCAACAAAGGAAATTAGCGTGAAAGTTTTATTCTCATTACATTGAAGTTTGCCCTTTCACGCACGAGTTTTCAAAAACCGGAGCAAAGCTCCGCTTTTTTAAGTGGGATCCTACCCCACTTTTGCGGGCAAGCCCGCGTGAGAATTCCAATATTTATTTGAGTCGCCCTTCGGGCGGCATGGGGATTATAATGAGTAATAGTTTCAAGAATATTCTTATATTAAGCGATATAGACGGCACTTTTCTCGGAAAGCGCTCAAGGATTATCGAGCGAAATATCAAGGCGGTTGAGAGATTCAAGGCCGGGGGAGGGCTTTTTACCTTTAGCACCGGTCGCACACAGGCGAATATTTACTTTGCGGTACCCACCGCCGGCGAACTGGCAAATGCCCCGGCGAGCCTGTCAAACGGCTGTTGCCTTTATGACCTTGCCGAGCGCCGCCCGATTGAAGAATATCTGCTCAAGGCCGAACCCGCTCTGAGCGCGGCGAAATATATAAGGCGCAATATGCCCGATGTTGGCCTGAGAATATCCGAGGGAAACCGATTCATCGTAGACCCGAGCGACGCGGTTGCGGTTGCGAATATTGAGCGCATGAGCGGAGTTGAGAGATTGCTCTCTCCGGTTGAGGATTGGGAGCCGGGATGGTATAAGGCGGTGGTTATCGGGAAAGAGGAGCGCCTTACCGAGGTGCGGAACGAGCTGTACTCGGTTTTCGGAGACGCCTTCTGCTATAATCGTTCGGGACGCAATTTAATTGAAATACATCGCCCAGAACGCAGCAAGGCGGCGACACTTGATACATACCGCCGGCTTTTCTCAAAAAAGGGAGGAGAGCTGAAGATTTACGCCGTGGGCGATTATTATAATGACTATGAAATGCTGTGTGCGGCAGATGTCGCGGTTTGCCCGTCGGGCGCGGTAGATAAGATAAAGGAAATTGCTGATTATTGCCTGTGCTCAAATGAGGAGGGAGTGGTTGCCGATCTTGTTGAGCTGCTTGAGAGTGAGGGCGATATTTGAGAGGCGTTTTGATTGTCGATAAATTTTTCTAACCCGAGTAAATATTAGCTGCTATGGAAGGGCATTATATTCACATGAAAGAATTTCTTATGACGATAAAGGGCGCTGCGCGGGGCGCGGCATCTTTCCCGCCCGTCTCGCTCTGGATTCGCGCAAAGCCTTATATAAACCGACTTTTTATGAGCCGGTATTTTATACTTGCCGAATTTTCGGCAGCGTGTGCCGTTATAGCCCTCGGGTTTGAGGTGCGGGGCGCGGTGTTCTTTCTGTGGCTCACGATAGCGGCTCTCCTCTTTTGTGACGATATACTCGCCGCCGCGCCACCGATTCTCTTTATGAGTGTTTTCCTTACCAAATGCTACGACTCTGCAGACACCTTCCTCCCCCTTATCTGGCTCGCCATACCGACGGTGCTGGCGATTATATTTCACCTTGTTGTCTACCGGCACAAATGGGAGATAGGACCGAATTTTTGGGGGAGCGTGGCCGTTGCCGTTGCAATCACGCTCGGTGGATTGGGCACAATCTCAGCCGAGGAATATTTCAATCCCACCTCGCTATATTACACAGTCGGGCTTGGCGTCGGGATGGTAGTCACGTATCTTGTGGCAAAGGCCTATATCTTCCCGCGGCGCGAATACGATATTTTCGAGAAATTCGCCGGAATTATATATGCTATGGGGGCGCTGGCCTGTTTCTCGGTGCTCTGCTTTTATTACCCCGAATGGGAGACCTTCAAGGAAACTCGTACATTGGTCGACTTTCAGTCCTCAAACAATCTTGCGACCATGCTCATGATTGCTATGCCCTTCTCATGTTGGTTTGCAAGACGCAACAAGAAACACATCCTGGGACTTCTTGCGATATACGCCGCTATTATTCTGTCGGGTTCGCGCGGGGGGCTTCTGATGGGAACGATAGAGTTTTTCGTCTGCCTTCTTTACCTTGCTATAACCGATAAAAAATCGCGCTTTTCCTATGTCTGTGCTCTTCTTGCCTCGGGGGTGCTGGTGTATGTAAGCGTTGGAGATTTGCTAACCCTATATGAAATCGACTCGCTCGCCGATCTGATACAAGAGGGCGAGGCGAGATATGGTCTGCTTTTGCGGGTTAAGCAAGACTTTAGCTCAAACATTCTATTTGGCCGGGGCCTGGGATATGCCGGGAATAACGATATATACAACCCGGTAAAAGGCGCTATGCACTGGTACCATATGATGATTCCGCAGATTGTCGGGAGTCTTGGCCTGCTTGGTATTGCGGCTTATCTCTTTCAGTGGACACTCCGGGCGCGAACGGTCCTCTGGCGCACCGACGCCTATCGGCTCATGCTCGGCGTTTCATATTTCGGGCTTTTTCTCATGTCACAGGTGAATCCCGGGGAGTTCAGTCCGATACCATATTCGCTGATTGCGGTTTTATTGTTTGTTATGGCCGAAAAGAGTAAAGGATAGCTATCTCTTTTCGCAACTGCTCAATTGTTATTTATGTGTTAACGATATATCATGGAACCCGACTATTTCTTTACAACTGCAAGCGGAGGTGGAGCTGTGAAAAAACAAATTAGAAAAGCTTTAATAATAGTTATTGATTTTTTATTTATTAACTTTTCAACCCTTACTGCAATTATTTTAAAAAATGATTTTTTGATATCCGAGACGCTTGTGTACAGGTATGAATTTCTCATAGGAATCCCGGTTCTGACGGCCAGTTTCTTTCTGACACAGTGGCTTTTCGGGTGCGACAGGATACTGTGGCAATTTGCCGGAGCGCGTGACCGCACCGAATTCGGCGCCGCCGTCTTTTTGTCAAATATTCCGTATATGACCGCTCATATTCTCCTGACCGGCGGATACTCGGTGAGCGTTTACATTATCTCGGCTGTTTTTATGACCTTTGCTCTGCTTATCGTGCGAACGGCTATTAAGGTTATTTACAAATTGCGAACCAGAAAAAAAGGCGAGAAAGTCTTTGGGAAAAATCGCCGGAGGGTGATGATAGTCGGAGCGGGAGACGCCGGAAATATGCTGCTTCATGATATTGAGAACAGTCCGAGCATGACCGAATACAGGGCGGTTTGCTTTATTGATGACGACAAGACAAAAATCGGCCGCCGTCTCGGACGGGTGCTGGTCGCAGGCAGCACGGCTACTATTGCCAAAAACGTTAAGAAATACGAAGTCTCTGTTATAATCTTCGCGATTCCGTCCTGCCCCCCGGATGACAGGGCGCGAATACTCCACCTTTGCAGCGCCACCGGCTGTCAGGTCAAAACCTTGCCCAGCCTCTCGCAGATGGTCAACGGAAGGGTAACGATGCGAAGCGTTCGTGATATTCAGGTTGAGGATTTGCTCGGACGCCAGCCGGTGAAGCTTGGCCTTGAGAGCGTAAAATCTTTTATTGCGGGAAAGACGGTGATGGTCACCGGCGGCGGCGGCTCGATTGGGAGCGAGCTCTGCCGGCAGATTGCCACATACGGCCCGGGCAGATTGATAATATTTGATGCATACGAGAACAACGCCTATGATATACAAAATGAGCTTCGCCGCTCACACAAGGAGCTTGACCTTCTCACCCTTATCGGCTCAGTGCGCGACACAAGGAGGATTGAGCAGGTTATCTCGGACTACCGCCCCGACGTTATTTACCACGCAGCGGCCCACAAACATGTTCCTCTGATGGAGGACAGTCCCGAGGAGGCGATTAAGAACAATGTCTTCGGAACGCTTAACACGGTAAGAGCTGCCGATAAATTCGGGGTCGGGCGTTTTATCATGATTTCAACCGATAAGGCGGTCAATCCCACCAATGTCATGGGAGCGACAAAGCGCATATGCGAGATGATAATTCAGTCCTATGCTAAAAAGTCGAGGACCGAATTTGCCGCCGTGAGGTTTGGAAACGTTCTCGGCTCGAACGGGAGCGTGATTCCGCTCTTCAAGAAGCAGATCGAGGAGGGCGGTCCGGTTACAGTAACGCATGAAGAAATTAACAGGTTCTTCATGACAATACCCGAAGCGGTCTCGCTCGTGCTTGAGGCTGGGGTTAAAGCGAAGGGTGGCGAGATATTCGTGCTCGACATGGGAAAACCGGTGAGGATCCTTGAGCTTGCCGAGAATCTTATCCGGCTCTCGGGCCATGTCCCGTATGAAGACATAGATATAGAAATCACAGGTCTGCGCCCGGGCGAGAAGCTCTTTGAGGAAATGATGATGGATGAGGAAGGGCTTTCTAAGACCAGCCACGAGCTTATATTCGTGGGCAAGCCGATAGCCTTTGACGAAGAGAATTTTAACCGAAAGCTGGCGAAGCTGTGGGAGAATCTTGAGAGCGGCGGCTCTGACATACGAGAGTTAATACATGGCATAGTACCTACATATGTGATCCCCGAAACAAAGGTTACATAAACGGGCGGGCGGCAATTGTTCGGCCAAGGCCTGTTTTTACTGATGAAAGGCGGGTATTGTCATGCGAGGTCGCGGCCAGAGGGTTTTTAGAAAGCTTTATCTTGAGTTTGTATTGGGGGGGATAACTTATTTTTGCATGGAAGTTGTTTTCCGGGCGGCGGTAAGTCATAAGCCCCCTCATCCGCTTGTTATAATACTTGGCGGGGCGGCATTTCTGATCGGTATCGGGGTTTGTCGCATACCTTTAAAAAGACCCTTCAACCTATTAAAACCCCTCCTTGGAGGGGCGCTTATCACCGCGTGGGAGCTTGTTTTTGGTCTTTTTTTCAATCTCTATCTTGGCTACAATATCTGGAGCTACCATGGCCTGCGCTTTGAACTATTAGGGCAGATTTGTCTTGGGTTTTCGCTGATATGGGTGGTTGCTATGCTTCTTATTGTGATACTTGACCATGTGGTTGAAAATTTCATTTTAAAAAACAGCCTCTATTCATTTCGCGCGCTTGAGAGGGGCGGTCAAAAAAGGATGGAAAACGGCGACTTGGCACAGGATACCAAGTAATTGTTATTGACATGGTGGGGCGGGTGTGATATAATTTGACGTGGATTAGCTTGTGGAGGGAGGGGTGTCATTATATATACCGATATCCACTGCCATATGCTCAGCGGAACCGACGACGGTGCCAGAGACGATAACGAAATGTTTGCAATGCTTGATATGTCATACCGGACGGGAACGCGCCGAATATGTTTCACGCCGCATTTTAATACAGTGCTCTGGAGAGGAAACTGCCGGGCGGGCGAGGAAGCCTTTGAAAAGATAAGGGCTTATTCTGCCCAAAGATATCCCGATATGTCGCTGTGTCTTGGAAACGAACTTTTTTACAGCGAGAGCGGGATAGAATATCTGAATTCGGGTGAGTGCAGGACGCTTAACTTTGGAAGATATGTCTTGGTAGACTTTCACTTCGGAGCGCTTTTTTATGAGATAAAAAAAGCGCTGCTCGACCTCTTGAACAGCGGATATATCCCGGTATTCGCCCATGCCGAAAGGTATCCCTGCATAGCTCCTCCTTTTGACACTTTAAGAGAATTCCGGGATTTTGGGATTGTTATACAGCTGAGCGCAAGCTCGGTCTTGGGGGAAGGGGGCAGGCTTCTTCGGAAGAAAACGCTTAAAATGTTGAAGCATGGTCTGGCCGATGTTATCGCGTCAGATTCGCACAACACAAGCACACGCTCCCCCCGCCTTGATACCGCGGCGTCGGTGGTGAAAAAGCGATTTGGTGTTGAATATGCTGAGTTGCTGTTTTTAAAAAATCCGGATAAAATACTCGGACCGGATAAAAAATAATTAGAGGGTTACATATGGAACAGAATGAAAATCAAATTACGCTGTCGATTAGCGACCTGTGGTCAATTTTTACAAGCCGCTTTCTTATTATTATAGCTGCGGCAGCGCTTACTTTTCTGGTTATGCTTGGAATTGCGGTTATCAAATATAAGCCCGAATATACGTCGACGGCTATGATTTATTTGATTCGCCAGGAGAATGAGAGCGCACCGGGAAACCTGTCGTCCTCTGATTTCAGTCTTGCGCTTAGCACTGTAAACGACTGCAAATACCTTTTAACAAGTCACAGGGTGCTTGACAGTGTAATCGAGGTGCTTGGTATGCCGATTACCTACAACCAGCTTAAATCTATGATTGCTATAACAAACCCGACTTCTTCGCGAATTCTTGAGATTTCTATCACGGCACCCACGCCGATGGACGCTAAAATTATTGTTGACGAGCTTTGCGTTATAGGCGCAGAAAGCATAATGAACGCGCTCGGCATTGATCAGGTAAATATAATTGATAAGGGTACATATAGTCAGAAACCCTCAAATTCGATGGTGACACCCATAACGCCGGCAATAACCCTTTTTGTGGCTGTTTTGGTTTACGGTGTTTTTGTGTTGATGCATATTTTTGACGATAAGATAAAAACTCCGGATGATGTGGAGAAATACCTCGAACTTAACGTTCTTGGCGTTATCCCCGCCATCAACGGGGGGGATAGACGCAAAAAAATACGGCATGAAATACGGTAAGACCCGTGTTAAATACTGAGGCAGGAGCATTGACATGATACCGATAAAATTGAATTTTAAAATGGTCAACGATTATTTTACACGGGAGGCCTTCAAAGGTCTGCGCACCAATATACTTTTCTGCGGAGCCGACATCAAGGTTATAACACTTACAAGCTGCGAGGCTCACGAAGGCAAGACCACAATCAGCATGGAGCTGGCAAGAGCCATGGCTGAGAGCGGCAAGAGGGTGTTGCTTATAGACGCCGATATGCGAAAATCGGTTATGATTGCAAGATATGCCGATGAGAAAGGCGTTGTCGGACTTTCGCAGTATTTATCGGGGATTTCGAAAAAGGAGGATGTTGTTTTTGCGGTAGAGGAACAGGGTTTTGACATTATATTTGCTGGAAGATTTCCTCCGAATCCGGTTGAGCTGCTCGGCAGCACGCGTTTTAAAGAATTGCTTGAGAACGAAAGAGAAAACTACGATTATATTCTCATCGACGCTCCCCCCCTCGGGCTTGTTGTAGACGCCGCCGTTATCGCGGCAAACAGCGACGGCGCGATAATCGTCGTGAGCACCGATACAGTCAAATACCGCTTTGCTCAGAATGTAAAGAATCAGCTGCTAAAGAGCGGATGCCGAATCTTAGGTGTTGTGCTAAACCATATTCACAAAAAGAACAATGCTTATTATAAAAGTTACTACAAAAAGTATCAGGGATACGGTTATTATTCAAACTACGGCCAGAATGACGATGCAGAGAAATCAACTTAAATACTAACTTAAAACAATATATCCCCCTGTCCCCGGCAAATTTGCCCGGGGTAGGGGGATAGTTTTTTGATTAGTCAGATTAGCCAATGTTCTCTACAGCTCCCAAAAAGAGCGGCAGGCCGGTGGCATTGTCAACTATTGCATAGACAAAGGGGCGGTCAAGGTTGACGGTTTTAGGGTCGGCGACGGCGGAGGTGGGAGAGATAATAACCGCCGTGACCGCGGCGGCGCGGGTACCCGATTCGTCGACCTCGATGTGTGTCTTGTGCAGAACCTGCGAGATATAAAGATTGGCGTCGGTGTCCATTTTACCGAGCGCCGAGAGGTCGGCGCCGTCGTCAAAGGCGGACTTTATGCCGAGCTCCTTTAATACATCATTGAGGGTGATTGAAAAATCAAGTTTGTATTTGGGAAGCTTGATATATACGGTTGATTTTTCGGGGTTCTTGACCAGAGAGAGAAAGGTTTTTCCGTCAAGCGAGGATATGAAATCGTCAATACTCATACCCGCCTCGGGCAGCAGCGCAATATAGCTGTACGCCCCGCCGGCATAGTCCTTCTTGAAGCCCACGCAGTTTTTTCCCTCGATATATTGTCCTGTCTTTCCGCTCATCAGCTTTGCGTTTGTCTTGCTGCCGTCGGCGTTAGTAAAGCTCTCGTCGCGCGCTTCTGTTTCAAATTGTTCTGCCCATTCGGCGTCAAATGTCAGGGCATTGAGTAGCAGCATGACTGCGTCGTCGCTAAGCTCCTCAAGGATTTTTTCGATCATGCCGTCGGTGTTGTCCTTGACCCAGCCGTTTATCTCTCCGAGCGTTTTGTCGTTGCCGAAGGGGGCACTGATAATTTCGGCGTCGTAATGCCGGACTACATTTTCAATGAAATCGGCTCGGACGCTAAGCCCCCGGTCGTTGCTGACCCATACCGAGTTTGCACTAATTAGCGAGGCCTTTTCGCTGTTTTTGAGAGACTGCACAAAGGAATTGAGAAAGCCGTTAAGCTCCTCGGCGCTCATGCCGAGTGTTTCCTCAAACTCAGCTCTTGTGTCGCCCCATGCGCCGTTGGTCACCATCCCGAGGGCGAGCATAATCGAGAGGGGCGAGATCAGCTCATTGTTTTCGTCTTTGCCCGAGAGTTTTAGAAGGCTTATGGCAAAGTCGGCTGCAGCTCTTATGTCATCGTGCGATAATTCTTCCGACGCTTGCCGCTCGGCGCCGGTTTTTGACGAGAGATATTCTATGCCCGAGCCGACCTTGAGTGTAGTGCCGGGTGCGAGGGTGTCGTATGGTGTGAGGGAGGGGTTGGGTGAGCATGCAGGGAGGAGAAGCATAAGCAGGGCGAGCGAGACGGCTGCTAATCTTATCTTTCTTGTCGCTCTTTTCTTTGTTTTCATTTTCGTATATTCCTTCCTTAAATAATTGTCGGTGTGACGCGGCTTCTATTATAAATAAGGACGCAGCAAGGCATGAAATGTTCCCGGCAGAGATTTCTTTGTGTGATTCAGGCTTTTTGAGACTTCTTACCAATTAGAACCTATATTATATAAACAAATGGTCTTTTTTTATTCATTTTAAATGTTAACAATTTGTAAACTTTACTTATAAACTAACGCCAAAAAACGTGTAAATACTGGTGAAGATATCCAAATATGAATGGTTGCATTTGTAACCTTTTTACATTAAAAATCACAAAACCGTCACACTGAGAACAAAATGACACCATGGGGGGTATTGACATTATTTTTTTTGGTGATATAATAAAAAATGTCAAATTGTATAGATGTGACAAGGGTTTTCGCAATTTTAACAGGATACGGCTGATTTTGATGAGCTTAAATAATAAGGCGGAATATAACTCAACGCGCGAGCTGATCACCGAGGTTAAAAATGGTGGACAAGCGGCGTTCGGAAAGTTGCTCGAACTATATGAGCCTATGATTCGGACGACCGTGAAGCAGTTTTCCTCAAGCGGGCAGGATGCCGAGGATCTGCGGCAGGAAGCGCTGGCGGTGTTTTATTGGGCAATTATGTCATACGACCTTGATCGCCCGGGCGTGGAGTTCGGGCTTTACGCCAAAATTTGTGTTACAAACGCACTGATTTCTCTCCTTCGCGCTGCAAAAAGGCGGGCGGGCAATACCATTGTGTCGCTTGAGAATGAGGACTATTTCAGACTTAGAGCGGGAGATGAGGACGACCCGGCAAGCCGCGTTATCGAGCAGGAAAGCGAGAAGGCTTTGCGCAGCCTTATTAAAAATAATCTTTCGGAATACGAGAACAGAGTTTGGACTCTGTACATATCGGGGCTTACCTCGGGTGAAATATCCCGAAAACTAAGAAGATCGGAAAAGTCGATCAACAACGCGCTGTACCGCATAAAGCGGAAGCTGCGCTCGCTTCTTGAGAAGTGAAAGCAGGCATGATTGTGGAAATAAGTTGTTACTATATATTTCTAAATTAAATCAGAACAGATAGAGAGACGGCGGCGGCTTGCTATGTTTCTGTTATTATGCCCGAGTAGCTTAAAAAGAGCGTTGATCACAGGTCAGAGGTGTCGGTTTGAATCCGGCCGTGGGTAAAAAACCATATTTCAAAGCGAGGTAGAAAAAAGCATGTTTGACGAAGAAGTAATGGCTGGCGTAGCCACTGAGCAGGATTTTGTTGATGAGGCCCTGGTTTGCAAAGAGTGCGGTGCGGAATTTATTTTCACGTCGGGCGAACAGAGATTCTTTGCTCAGAAGGGTTTTCAGAACAAGCCCAAGAGCTGCAAGGCTTGCCGCGACGCTAAGAGAAATGCAAGCAGGGCTCCCCGTGAGTACTTTACAACGGTGTGTGCTCAGTGCGGCGGCGAGGCAAGGGTGACCTTCCAGCCTTCCAACGACAGACCTGTTTACTGCAGCGATTGCTTTGAGCAACGCAAGAAGGACCAGCAGTAATCCGTCAGTATCAGTCCGAAAACGCAGAAGCGTTTCTTATTGATATAGATAGGTAGTCGGGACCTTTAGCCGATTTCGCGGAGCGAGATCGGCTAAAGGTTTTTGAGGGTGGTGCGGTTTTGTTTTGATGTGGCGGCTGAACTACCGGGCTGCGGGCGGGGCGGGGAATGGGCCAATTGTTTTTTGAAAAAATGGATGGTATAGCCCTTAGGCCGTGCAATAGAAAATATCAGGTTCAGAAGGGCGCCACCGGTGTTTGGATCACGAGGTTAAATGGGGCGCGAAGGGGTTAAACTTAAACGATAGAGGTCATATTTTGTACACGAGAATTTTTTGGAGAGGAGCGGCGGGCTTTTGAAGGCGGACATATTATATGGCAGGCTTAATGCGGATTTTATTTTGGATGGCATCACCGATAAAGGCTGACCGCTGAAAATGCCGGAATTAGAAAAGTATTTGGACTCGGAATTTTTGAGGCGCGGGATGGGTTTGCGGAAAGCATTATTCTTCCGAAAAATTCGCGCTGATTAAAATGCGCGGGTATTTCAGCGGACTGGGACTGCCGTCTGAGTTTATCTGCGATACCCCCGATTTGTACGATTTATAATAACATGTAATCTAAAATAAAATAATGCTGAGCAATCGCGGCGGAGAGAAGGGCTGCGGTTGCTCTTTTTTGGCGTGTTTTTTTTGGCGTATGAAAGAGGTTGAGCGGCTCGGCTTAAGGTTATTATTGTGGAGGGAGGGTGATTTGTTTGCGGGAGGATATAGTTCTATAATTTTACCAACAAAAACGCGAATGTTCTATATTTTGTGTCGAAATAAGGGGCAAAAATTCAGTACGACACAAGAGGGCGCGGTCAAAAAATAGGTTAAAAAACAGAACAAACGCATCAAAAAACAGAAGGAAATACTCGGAAAAAGGTAAAAACACAGAAACAAATCAAAAAAACACGAAAAAAGAAGAGCGATGTCAAATAACATTGCTCTTCTGATTGTTTATATTGAATTGGGTGGTTGTGAAATTACAATCTTTTATTTCACCATGCCCATTACACCCGACTCGGGCGCTCTGATTTTTTTAATGTCTGCTCCAACTCCCTGAAGTTTGCCGACCATATTATAGTATCCGCGTTCAAGTGTTGATTCGATTCCTTCAATAGTGGTCTTTCCGTTGGCGGCAAGCGCGGCGATAATCAGTGCCGCTCCCGCGCGCAGGTCGACCGACCGAACGGGCGCCCCCGTAAGTCTTTCTACTCCGATAATGGTTGCCGAACGCCCTTCTGCCGAGACATTTGCTCCCATTCTGCGAAGATCTTCAAGATATCTAAACCTGTTGTCCCAAATTCCCTCGGTGACCGTGCTGATTCCTTCGGCGGTGCAGAGCAGAGCCGTGACCTGCGGCTGCATATCGGTTGGGAACCCGGGGTAAGGCAGGGTTTTTATGTTGGCCCGGTTAAGCCGGCCGTTTGAGGAGACTGTTAAGTAATCGTCATGTTCTTCAATAGAGACGCCCATTTCAATGAGCTTTGCCGTTATCGCTTCGACGTGCTTCGGAATAACATTCCGAATGTTTATCCTGCCGCCCGCCGACGCTACCGCCGCCATATATGTTCCGGCCTCAATCATGTCGGGAATGATGGCATACTCGCAACCGTGGAGCTTTTTCACGCCGCGAATTTTAATCATGCTTGTGCCGGCACCGGTGATGTCGGCCCCGCAGGTGTTAAGAAAGTTTGCAAGGTCGACTATGTGCGGCTCTCTTGCGGCGTTGTCAATCACCGTCAAACCCTCGGCCTTGACAGCGGCGAGCATGACATTGCAGGTTGCGCCCACCGAGCTGACATCAAAATAAACCGAAGAACCAGAAAGAGCTTGGGTTGCCCGCGCTTGAATATAGCCGTTTTCGATAGAAACCTCGGCGCCAAGAGCCTCGAAGCCCTTAATGTGCTGGTCTATCGGACGGATTCCGAAGTCGCAGCCCCCGGGAAGGCCGACTTTGGCCGAACCGAACCTTCCAAGCTCGGCTCCGATAAGATAGGACGAGGCCCTCATTTTGCTGACAAGCTCATAAGGAGACACGCCGCCGACAAGATGAGAGGTGTTTATCTCAACTGTTGTTTTGTTGGGCATCACCACAGATGCGCCCATTGACCGGAGGATTTCAAGAGAAATAAGTACATCGCTGACGGGGGGGAGGTTTTGGATAACGCACCTGTCGCCCGTGAGGATGCTGGCGAAGATTATGGGAAGCGCGGCATTTTTCATGCCGTCGATTTTAATATCTCCGTAAAGCTTGATGCCGCCGTTTATGACAATATTCTCCATTATATGTATATCCAAGGTTCCGCGGGAAGACGGAACTCATCCTTTGCAAATAATAAAAAAGTAATATATAAAATTTCGGGCAAAGAAAAATTAGCTCGCCCAAATAAGCTGCGGCTCGGCCGCTCACTGTATGACGTTCTTAACAATATTATTTATATTTTAACAAATATCTTTGCGATTGCTGTCGATATTAGTCCAAAGTGCCAAAAAACCGACAAAACGTGCTAAAAAATTACGTACGACAAAGTGGTAACATAATTATAGCACATCCGGAAT
>JBNRMS010000063.1:0-55788 GCA_050309735.1 Eubacteriales bacterium | reverse complement strand
CTTCGCCCTTATCATGTCTTATGTTGCTACCGCACGAAAGCATTCATTTGATGCCTTTTCTGCTATCCGCAATGCGCTATCAGGCCATCCCGATTGTGGGATTTGCTAAGGGGTGAATAGTTACAATGATTTTAGAATTCCCGAGCGGTAAACAAGGGCGGCGGCGCACCAGGTCGGCAGTTTCAGGTGGATTTTAATGTCAGCCGTAGAACTGTCCGAGGTGTAGTCGGGATACACGTTTACCTCGGAGGTGTCAATCTTCTCAAGAGAGGTAACGTTATCGAGCAGCTCAAAGAGATATGTGACGCCCTGGATTACAAGGCCGTAAAGTATTGCGGTCGACGCCGCGTCGCCCGTGGCCACTCCGATTTTCAGCCTGACGGCTCTTACCGAGAGGTGATCTGAGTAACGGTTGAAGAAGGTTGAGATTATAACACGAATCAGCTTTATGATTTCGCCGATGTCGACAGAAGGGCGCTCTCCGGGCGCTTTTTGCTTTTTTTCCCTCTTCTTTCTTTTGCGCTCGTCTTTTTTTGATCTTTTTGAAAGCTTCCCGAGGCTGAAATCAGAGATCTTAACCCGTGGTTCGCCTTCTTTTTCCTTGGTGGAAAAGACTCTAAAGGAGAGGATAGAGACACCGAAATAAAGGCCGTCTGAACCGTTGTATGAAATCACTATTTTGATGCGAGAGGCAAAAAAAAGCAGGACAAGCAGGAGAAGAAGGCCTGCTATTATTGCAAGTGTGGTCAATATGATCTCTATTTAATCCACCTCCTCTTAAAATGTTGAGCCTTGCGGGATCAGGTGTCGGCTCCGGATTTTCCTTCGGGTTCGATGAGTTTCTCGGCGGGCGGCAGTTCTGTTAGCGAATTTATGCCAAAGACGCGAAGAAATTTGTCGGTTGTGCCGTACATAATCGGGCGCCCGGGTGCGTCGAGTCTGCCGACCCCTTCAATGAGGTCTTTGTCGACAAGCGAACCGATTGCATACGAGCTGTCGACCCCGCGCACCGCGTCGATAAAAGCGCGGGTGACCGGCTGATTATAAGCTACTATTGCAAGCACCTCAAGCGAGGAGGCAGAGATATTTCCGCCCCGCCGGATACCGAGTGCCTCGCGGATATAAGGCGCGAAGCGCTCCTTTGTGCAGAGCTGGCAGGCATCGTCAAAAACAAGCAGGTTAACCCCTCGGCTTGAATTCTCGGAATTTATCGAGGCGGCTAAATTCTCGGCGATAAGCTTGATATCCTTCGGGGGCAGTCCGAGCACTCCGCTTAGCTTGTCATACGCAACCGGATGCCCGGCGGCGAAGAGGATGGCCTCAAGAGCCGCCTCAAGATTTTGTATGGGAGATATGGATTCTTCCATTTTCAGTGTCCTTTCAGTTGAGTGTAAGGTCGACGCCCCGTCCGTCGTCTTTTAGAATTGTCGACTCGTCTGTGTTAAGCTCAAAGGATGCATCGAGCCCGCGAACCGAGTCACCCTCCTCGCCGCCTGTGTCGACGATAAGAAGGCGGCGGGTTCTTATCAGTTCAAGCACCCCGATAAAAGAGGCGATAGTGTCGGCGAGCGAGTTCTCGTTTCCGATAAGTTCAATCAGCGAGGCTTGTCCCGACTTTCGCATATGCGAGAGGATTCCGGCGATTTTCACTTCAACCGAAACAACCCGGCGGGAAATCATCGGCGTGAAGATTCTTGACTTCGAGTCCTCAATAGCACTCATATATGAGCTGACCCTGCGCAGCGCTGCGCGCAGAGCCTCGGTACTCTGATCTGCGACATAGCTGCGGTCGACCGATATCTCATCTGTGTCTTTGGCCATTCGCCCGCCGTAAAGCGCGTATCTCTCGGCGAGTCTTACTGCCGCAGCCTTTGCTTCGCGGTATCTTATAAGTGCGTCTGCGAGCTGCCGCCGAGGGTCTTCCTCCTTTTCCTCGGCTCGGGGCAGGAGCATTCGGCTCTTGATTAGCATCAACTCGCTTGCCATTACTATGAATTCCGAAGCTATCTCCATGTCCATCGTCTCGGCGCTCCTCAGATAGTCGAGATACTGTTCACAGATAAGCGATATCTGTATATCCTCGATATTCATTTTGTTTTTTGCTATCAGAGATAATAAGAGGTCAAGAGGCCCCTCAAAAATATCAAGTTTATACTGTATCGTTTCCATAGCGTCGGCTCTCCGTGGGGGTTAATTTAAAAAGATTGTATTGATTATATAAGAAATGTGATAATAGCTTTCAATGTCATACCCCGCAAGAAACATCATTCCGCGCAAAATCAAGCTTGTGACAAAAGCAATAACAGTTCTGAGCGGGCCGAAGAGGAGCAGGAGCATAAGGGCTATCACAATGTAGCGCTCATATTTCATGACTCCAAAATAAAGCTTCGGGGGAAGGAAAACATAGAAAAGGCGCGACCCGTCGAGCGGGGGGAAGGGCATGAGGTTAAAGACGGCAAGGGCGATGTTAAGCTGCGCTCCGATAAGAAAAAGCATCATAAGCAGCTTTACATAAACGGCATAGCTTCCCCCGCCGAAATGAGCCCAGAGTGTTTTATAGGACAAAAGCAAAAGAACCGTGCTAAGAAAAGCAAGGACAAGATTTGAAATAGGACCCGCCGCGCTTGTGAGCGCCATGCCGCGGCGCGGATTCTTGAAGTTCCGCGCATTTACCGGAACAGGCTTTGCCCAGCCGAATCCGGCGAAAATCATGCAGATAAAGCCAAAGGGATCAATATGCCTCATTGGATTGAGAGTTATTCTGCCTAAATTGCGGGCGGTGGGGTCTCCGAGTTTATTTGCCGTCAGCGCGTGAGAGGCTTCGTGCACAGAGAGCGAAAAGAGGATAACAGGCAGACTAAGCAGCAAAGAAATGAAATATTCTCTTGTAAGTCCGCCAGAGAAGAGTAATGAAAGCATAGGTTACATCCTTCACGGCAAGCTTGCCGATTTAATAATTTCCCCCCATAGCGCAGCCTTCCCCTCGCCGGTTTGCGACGAGAAGGGGATAACCTGCATATCGGGCTTTATGCTCGGGTGCGAGAGTATCGCCTCAAGGGCGGCTGCGCGCTTTGTTTTGTTTGGTTTGTCGGCCTTTGTAGCGGCGACGACGCAGCGTATGCCCGCGCTTGATAGATAATCGAGCATCAGGGCGTCGTCGGCCGTTATTCCGACATTGAGGTCAACAAGCTGAACCACAAGGCAGAGCCGGTCTATATTTCTGTTTCCTGTGAAATATCTGTCTGTGAGCGACGACCAGCGCCTCTTGTCTTCTCCGGGGCGTCGTGCGTATCCGTAGCCCGGAAGGTCGACAAGAAAGAGTTTTTTGTCGATATCATAGAAGTTAATGGTTATGGTTTTGCCCGGCTTGGAGCTGACCCGCGCCAGCGAGCGCCGCCCGAGCAGGGTGTTTATAAGCGAACTCTTCCCGACATTCGACCGCCCCGAGAGAGCGACTTGCGGTATCGGGTCGGCGGGGAACTGTTCGGGCACTCCCGCCGAGAGGCGCAGCGTGGCGTTATGAATATTAATATTATTGTATGCCATAATGATCGTTTTTTACGTCGGGCACGGCCGACTGTCCTATTATATTACCCATTACCCCGGCTGTGCCAAGCTCGGCCGGCGTTGTCGCCTCATGGCGGGATATCTCGGGCAGCACGACCGGAGCCTCGAGCAGGGCTGCCGCGAGCACCTCGCTAAGATCGGAGCAGGGAATGAATTCGAGTGAGGCGCGTACAGTTTCGTCTATCTCGTCAAGGTCGCGCAGGTTTTCCTTCGGGATTATCACCGTGCGTATTCCGGCGTTGTGAGCTGCGAGGGTTTTCTCCTTCAAGCCGCCGATGGCGAGCACTCGGCCGCGCAGCGTTGCTTCGCCTGTCATGGCGATATCGTGCCGCACCGGGCGCCCGGACAGTGCGCTTACAAGCGCCGTCACCATCGTGACACCGGCTGAAGGACCGTCCTTTGGAATTGCGCCCTCGGGCGCGTGGATGTGAAGGTCTTTTGTTCTGTAGAATTCGGGGTCGATTCTGTAGGCTCGGGCAACAGAGCGGACATAACTGACAGCTATCTGTGCCGATTCCTTCATCACGTCGCCAAGCGAGCCGGTAAGCTCTATCTTGCCGTTCCCCTCAAGCACAGCGGCCTCGATTTTGAGCAGGTCGCCGCCGGCCTCGGTATAGGCGAGTCCGTTAACCACCCCAACCTCATTTTCGGCTGAGATTGTCTCGCTTGTGTATTTTATCGCACCAAGGTAGCCCGTGAGGTCGTTCTTGTCTATGACAACGCGCGAGACCTTGTCGGTGACAATCCTTTTTACCGCTTTGCGGCAGAGCTCGGCAATCGCGCGTTCAAGGTTTCGAACTCCGGCCTCGCGTGTGTATGAGGCAATTATTTCGCGCAGCGCCTCGTCAGTTATTTTGAGTTTTCTACGGTTAAGCCCGTGGCGTTTGAGTTGCTTGCCGAGAAGATGGTTTTTTGCGATGCTGAATTTCTCGGCAGGAGTGTATGTGTTCAGCTCGATGACCTCCATGCGGTCTACAAGGGGGCGCGGGATTGTATCGAGCGTGTTGGCTGTGGTGATGAAAAGACATTCGGAGAGGTCGAAGGGGATCTCTACAAAGTGGTCGCGGAAATTTTTGTTCTGTTCGGGGTCGAGCACCTCAAGAAGCGCCGAGGCTGGGTCGCCGTGCGCGTCGGAAGTCATTTTGTCGATTTCATCAAGCAGAATAAGGGGATTTTTAACCCCAACCTGAGACAGCGCCGCAATAATTCTACCCGGCATAGCACCAATATATGTCTTGCGGTGACCGCGGATGTCGGCCTCGTCGCGTATTCCGCCGAGCGATACCCGTATGTATTTGCGGCCTGTGGCGCGAGCCACCGATGCGGCCACCGAAGTTTTTCCAACTCCGGGAGGACCTACAAGGCATATAATCTGGCTTTTTAGTTCGGGGGTAAGCTGTCTTACTGCGATAAACTCAAGAATTCTTTCCTTGACCTTTGAAAGACCGTCATGGTCGGCATTTAGAATCTTCTCGGCCGCCGCGACATTTGACCGGTCTTTTGTCATCTTGTTCCAGGGCAGCTCAAGACAGACGTCAAGGTAGTTCCGGAGCACATTTGCCTCGGCAGAGCCATAAGGAACTTTAGATAAGCGTTCGTTTTCCTTAATCAGTTTTGCTTCGGCCTCGCGCGGCAGGTGGGCTTTGATTATTCTTTGGTAATATTCGTCGTTTTCGCTATCCCCCTCTCCGAGCTCATCTTCAATAACCCTTATCTGCTCGCGCAGATAGTAATCGCGGCGCTCTCTTGAAAGATTCTCCTGAACCTTTGAGTGTATGTCGAGTTCGTATCCGAGCAGCTCAGTCTCCTCTCCGAGCAACTCTACAAGAAGGGCAATTCGCTCAAGCGGCCTGAATTCTTCGAGTATGCGCTGTTTATCTGTCATTTTGACGAGAATGCCTGAGGCGATGAAGTCGGACAGCAGGGAAGGATTTCTTATTGCTTTTGCTGCGATGATAACCTCGTCGGAAATGTGGGGCATGAATTTGTGGATTTTAACGAGTGCCGATATGGCCTCGCGCATATACGCGTCGGTTTTAATATCGGTTCCGTCAAGCGCGACGGTTTTGCAGAGCAGTCTTGCGGTGATAAAATCTCCGTTTTCTTTGTATTCAACGGCACTCGCTCGCGTTAGCCCCTCGGCGAGTATGCGCAGGCTGCCCTCGGGCGTGCGGAGAGACTGCTTGATTTTTGCGACTGTTCCGATATTATAAAGTCCGGAGGGCTTAGGCTCGCCCTCGGACGGATTCTTTTCGGCGACTAAAAATACGCGCGAATTCGATGCTGACGCCGACTCTGCGGCGGCGGCTGAAGCATTATCTGTAACGGCAAGTGTTGAGGAGATTGCTGGGAAGGCGACCGTGTCGCGCAGCACAACTACCGGCAGAGAAGCTTCATAAACTTTTTCGAGATAACTTGACATTTTTGGTTCCTTTCCGGGTATCTTGAAGACAATAAATCTTCATTTTAATATTATAGCACATTTGTGTAAGGTTTTCTATAGGTTTTTATAAATTCTATGAATCATTGTTTTTGGATGTTTTACGCTCTGAGGACTTAAAGTCGGCTTTACTCATAATTCAAAATAATAAAAACAAAAAAAGGGGGACTCCCCCGCGTCTCCCCCGAAAAAACAAAAGCACAACGTGCGGCCGCTTGTGCGTGGTGATATCATGAGATTGATATTCCGCATAATACGGTGACAGGTTGTGCATGGGGTTGCGAGTCTTGCCTTCCTCGCTTGACTTGATTATACTACAAACGAGGACGAAAGTAAATTATCAAAATAGACGATTTTTAGATTAAATTTTCGTTAAAATGAATATGGTATAGAAAAAACATGTAGCAAAATTGGTTATTTTGTAGATAATGTACATCCGAGTAAAAAACACTCGGCAGGAGAGGCATAAGGTGGAAAAAATACCTTATATTATTTGACAATTTGGTTTTTATAATAAATTTTCGGCAGAGCTCTTGACATATTCTTTTGAAAGTGGTATAATAAACACGCAAAAGAAGCAGAACACTCTCGTTCTCACCCTGCCGCATTGCGAGCCGGGTTTGATAGATATTGCCGCCCGTATTGTTTTTTTGGCGGAGTGTCGTACGGAGTATTAGGCTTCCGTGCGATTATTTTTTTGCTTAAAGCGAAAACGGAGGTGTTACACATAGCAACAAAAGATATGCTTACCAATGATGACATCAGGGTCAGGGAGATTAGGGTTGTCGGTGAAAACGGCGAACAGCTCGGGATCATGAGCGGCGACGCGGCAAAACGTATCGCGTACGACGCAGGGCTTGATCTCGTTATGATAGCGCCGCAGGCGACGCCGCCTGTCTGCCGCATCATGGATTACGGAAAATTCCGTTTTGAACGGGAAAAGAAAGAGAAGGAAGCTAAAAAACGTCAGCAGACAGTTGAACTCAAGGAAATCCAGCTCTCCTGCCGCATCGACAAACACGATTTTGACACAAAACTCAAACATGCGCTGCGCTTCTTGGGCGAGGGCAACAAGGTAAGAGTTGTTATTCGTTTCAAGGGGAGAGAGATGAGTCATGTCGGCCTTGGCAGGGAGATAATTGAAAGATTTGTGGCGGCCTGCGCCGAACTTGGCAGCACCGACAGAAGGCCTGCGCTTGACGGAAGGTTCATGAGCGTTATTATCACCCCAATAAAGAACAAGTAAAATTCTTATCCCGAAAGAAAATGTTTTTAAGCAGCGGCAGCGTCCGCGTTTAAATATACAAATCCGGCAGCTCTCAGGTGAGAGCTGCAACTTATGATTTTAAATTTAAGGAGTTTAACCATGGGAAAGATCAAGACACATAAGGCCTCCGCCAAAAGATTCTCGGTTACCGCCGGCGGCAAGGTCAAAATGAATCACTGTCATCATCGCCATAAGCTTGGAAAAAAGGATTCAAAGCGCAAGCGTCACCTTCGCTCCGCGGCCTATGTGCAGGGGGCTGTGGCCGATAATATCAGGATTCTTATAAACAAATAATTCGTAACATTATAATATTAATTTGAGCCGCAAAAGGCGGCATGGGGGTTAAAATGGCAAGAATTAAAGGCGCGGTAACCACGCGCAAGAGAAGAAATAGAGTACTCAAGGCGGCAAAGGGCTACTGGGGAGCGAAATCAAAGCACTTCAAGATGGCAAAACAGGCCGTGATGAAGAGCGGAAACTATGCTTTTGTCGGGCGTAAACTCAAAAAGAGAGATTTCCGCAAGCTCTGGATTACCAGAATCTCAGCCGAGGCAAAACAGAACGGCATGAATTACTCAACATTCATGCACGGTCTTAGAACCGCCGGGATTGATCTTAACCGCAAGATGCTCTCGGAGCTGGCGGTGTCGGACAAAGAGGCGTTTGCAGCGCTGGTTGAGAAGTCGAAAGCAGCTCTGGCATAAGCGCAACTGGCAAAACCCGGTGGAAACCGGGTTTTTCGCTTTACTGGTTTGAAAGATAAATCGCTCGAACCTCACGTATTACAGAACAGGAAAGGTTATGCTTACAAAAATGAAAGAGACGCTCACCTCGCGCCGGAATCCGACTGTAATTAAGATATGCTCGCTCACCGAAAAAAAGAACCGCATGTCCGCGCGGCTTTTCCGCTTTGACGGAATAAAGCTCTATACCGAGGCAACAGCAGCACTGATTGAGCTTGTTTATGTCGTTCTACGCGAGTCTGACAGCGAGGATGTGATATCAAGACTTACAGGCCTCGGCGCTCCGCATCCGAAGGATACAGGCGCCGAGATTATCGTGCTCTCTGACAGGCTTTTCGGGGCGGTGTCCGAGGAAAAATCGCCAGAGGGGATAATTTGTGTCGCGAAATATATTGACAAAACCCATAAAATAGCTACAATAGATAATGACTCGACGGCAGATGGCGAGGGAATCTTGGTGGCGGAGATGCCCCGGGCCGATGAGAAAATCATCATGCTCGAGGACATCCGGGACCCGGGAAACCTCGGCACAATACTGCGCAGTGCCTTTTCGCTGGGGATTTCCCGGGTGCTGCTTGCCGGTGAGTGCGCCGACATTTATAATCCCAAAACAATCCGCGCCGCAATGGGCGCAATATTCAGAATCAGCACCCTCTCCTGCCGCGACGGTGTGGCGATGGCGCTGGCTCTGCGAGGGTGCGGCAGGCGGGTTATAGCAGCCGCTCTTTACCCGAATGCTCTCTCGCTCGGAGAATTTGAGCTAAGAGGAGACGACTGCATCGTTATAGGAAATGAGGGGCATGGAATAAGCCCTCGGCTGGCAGAGGCCGCCGACGCGAGCATTGTGATTCCGATGAGCGAGGGCGCCGAGTCACTCAACGCGGCGGCGGCGGCGACTTTGTTTATCTGGGAGATATCGAATTGTAAATAGCAAATAGATAAAAATCGGGGTGTGATATGAGACCGGAGAATCTTTATTGGGTGTGGCTGTCCTGTCGTCTTGGCGCGGCGAACAAAGATTTTTTGCGCCTTCTGCTCAAATATGAAAATCCGTATGATATTTATATGGCATCGGACGAGGAATTGGGCGATTGCGCTGGTGTTTGCGAGAGGACAATAACCTCTCTATCTGATAAACGGCTTGACGAGGCCTCGAGAATCATCTCTTTCTGCGCCGCCGCCGGGATTGCCACTCTGCCATATAACAATGAAAAATATCCTAATCGCCTGCGGTTGCTTCCCGATCCGCCGGTGCTTCTTTATGTCAAGGGCAGCATTCCCGACATGAATAATCTTGTTTGTATCGCCGTTGTGGGAACACGCCGGATGAGCGAATACGGACGCGAATACGCGTATAGAATAGCATATGAACTCGGGGCCGCAGGGGTTGTTGTCGTGAGCGGAATGGCGCTCGGGATTGACGGAGTGGCGGCCTGCGGGGCGCTTATGGGAGGCGGAATCACACTTGCGGTACTCGGCTGCGGGATAGATGTGATTTATCCGCGAGAGCATGCAAAGCTTATGGGAATAATTGCCGAGAACGGAGCGATAGTCAGCGAATATCCGCCCGGAACCCCTCCGATAGGCGCTAATTTTCCGCTGCGAAACCGAATAATCAGCGGGATGTGCCAAGGGACGCTTATTGTCGAGGCCGATGCGAGAAGCGGCGCAATGATAACGGCAAAGAGCGCCGAGGTGCAGGGCAGGCAGGTTTTCGCCATACCAGGCAATCTTGGCGAGGAGAATACCGAGGGCACAAATCAACTGATTCACGATGGCGCTATCGTAGTGATAAAAACCGAGGATATACTCGATGAGTACAACTACCTTTACGGAAAAACTATCAATTCAGCAAGACTTTTTGCTGCGCGGCGAAAATATGAATACAGCGACGAGCCGCTCGCACGCATGGGTGTTTCAGCGCGATACTCAAGGACGACGGGCGAGAAGTCGAACCGTCCCTCAGCTCCGGCCGAGGCCTTCCGCGCAAAGGCGGGAAGCTTTGCAAAGGTTGCATCTTCAAACAAATTGACGGCCGGCGACTATATCGGCAGCGAGGCAGAAGAACCGGCTGCTGCAAAAAAACCATCCTCCGCCAAAAAGACCGAGAAGGCTCGCACGGGTGACGACTCGGCCGAGCTTCTTGCGTCACTTGATGAGAAATACCGGCGGCTTTTCGCCGAGATTCCGGTTGACCGCGCGGTGCCGCTCGACAAGCTGGCAAAGCTCGGATATTCAATCGGTGAGATTATGTCGGTGATGACTGTTCTTGAGGTAAAGGGCCTTGTAAGCTCGCTGCCCGGAGGACTTTATGTCAGAAGATAAAAGATTTAAATAAATCTTTCAAATAATTATTAAGGGGCTGTTTGTAAAGGCCGCCCTTCGTTATACAAACCAAAAAGCGAAAGGAACCTGTTAATGCCAAATCTCGTTATTATAGAATCCCCCACAAAGGCGCCCACGATTAAAAGCTATCTCGGCGCGAATTATAAGGTGGTCGCCTCTAACGGTCATGTGCGCGACCTGCCCAAAAGCACAATGGGGGTTGACATTGAAAACAATTTTGAACCCCGGTATATAAACATCCGGGGGCGTGGTGACCTTATTAAGTCAATAAAGAAGGAGGCAAAGGCTGCGACCAAAGTCTACCTTGCCACCGACCCCGACCGAGAGGGAGAGGCCATATCCTGGCACCTTGCCGCAGCTCTCGACCTGCCCGAGGAAAAAACCATGCGGGTTACCTTCAACGAAATCAACAAAACGGCGGTTAAGGCCGCCATAAAGAATCCGCGCAAGATAGATATGAATCTTGTAAACGCACAGCAGGCACGCCGCATTCTTGATCGTATCGTCGGCTACAAACTATCACCCTATCTTTGGAAGAGGGTGAAAAGCGGACTTTCGGCCGGGCGGGTGCAGTCGGTTGCAACGCGGATTATTGTTGACCGCGAGGAGGAAATCCGCGCCTTTGTTCCGGTTGAATATTGGACTATCTATGCTCTTCTTGCCTGTGCCGAAGGCCGCGAGATAAAGGCGAATTTCTATGGCCGCGAGGACGGAACAGGGAAAATGAAGGTTTCGAGCCGGGAGGAGGCAGAGAAGATTATCTCGGCCGTAGAGGGAAAACCCTTTACAGTCAAGTCGATAAAGCGCGGAACCAAGCACAAGGCTCCCGCGCCCCCCTTCACCACCTCAACCCTACAGCAGGAAGCCTCGCGCAAGCTCGGCTTCCAGTCTGCGCGAACCATGAGGGTTGCACAGGAGCTTTATGAGGGTATTGGACTTGGCTCTGAGAACGGTGGCGTTCAGGGTCTTATCACTTATATGAGAACAGACTCGCTCCGAGTATCGGCAGATGCGCAGTCTGCGGCAAGAGATTTTATCACGGGGAAATACGGCGAGAATTATTGCCCCGCCACCCCAAGGGTATACAAATCACGCTCAAGCGCGCAGGACGCGCACGAAGCAATCCGCCCCTCAAGGCCCACGCTTGAACCGGCGGCAATCCGCCGCTATTTGACGCCCGACCAGTTCAAGCTCTATAAGCTGATCTGGGCGCGCTTTGTCGCAAGCCAGATGCAGTCGGCAGAGCTTAGCACAGTCACGGCCGATTTCGCCTCGGCGGGGTATATATTCAGAACGAGCGGCTATACCGTCACATTCCCGGGATATATGGCCGTTTATGTAGAAACTGAGGACGAGAACCGCCGCTCGGGAGACGACGGCGAGAACGAGAATGAATCGGACAGCGGCGAGCGCGATCTGCTTATCCCCGACATTAAGGAGGGGCAGAAGCTTGATTGCCGTCAGGTTAAGGGTGACCAGCACTTCACCGAACCGCCCCCCCGCTACACCGAGGCCTCGCTGATAAAATTTCTTGAGGAGAAGGGAATCGGGCGGCCGAGCACATACACGCCGACAATAACCACAATCATCAATCGAAATTATGTCAGCAGAGAGGGCAGGGCGCTTGTGCCAACGCCGCTGGGCGAGATTACAACCGCTCTTATGAAGGAAAATTTTCCGGATATAGTCAACTACCGCTTTACCGCAGACATCGAGGCCGAGCTTGACGCGATTGAGAACGGCAGCGAGGATATGCTCAATGTTCTCAAAAAGTTCTGGGCGGAATTTGAGCGCGAGCTTGAGGCGGCATCAAAGGATATGGACAGCGCGAGCATAGCGCTTCCGGTCGAGCAGACCGATATTGATTGCGAGAAGTGCGGCAGCCGGATGGTTGTTAAAACAGGCAGGTTCGGTAAATTCGCCGCTTGCCCGAATTATCCTAAGTGCAGAAACACAAAGCCGCTTGATGAGGCGATAAAATCCTCGGGGGCAGAGTCTGACGATAAGAAGGAAAAATCAGAGAAAAAGCTGATTTATGCTGACTTTAAATGCGAGAAATGCGGCGGCGACATGGTGCAAAGAACCGGGAAATACGGCAGTTTCTATGCTTGTATCAACTACCCGAACTGCAAATTCACAAAACAAAAAACCAAGGATATAGACGTTGCCTGTCCGAATTGCGGCTCAAAGGTTGTCATGAAATACGGGCGTAACAGAACTGTCTTTTATAGCTGCGACAGTTATCCCGAGTGCGATTTCTCGTCTTGGGATATTCCGACAAACGAAAAATGCTCGCGCTGCGGAGCGATGCTCTTTAAGCGCAAGGGGCGCGATATGCTCTTTTGCCGTGCCGAGGGCTGTGGATTTGAGAAGCAGGCCGAGAGCAAGAACGAGAGCGAGCAAAGCGAAAACCAAAACAGCAAAGAGAGCAAGGATGAGAATGAAGGATAAGCTCACAGTATGCGGAGCGGGGCTTGCGGGGTGCGAGGCGGCGTGGCAGGCGGCAGAACGCGGGATTCATGTGCGACTTTATGAAATGAAGCCCGAGAAATATACTCCGGCGCACAAAAGCCCGGGGTATGCCGAACTCGTCTGCTCGAACTCGCTGCGCTCGGACAGCCTGACAAATGCGGTGGGACTGCTCAAAGAGGAATTGCGCCGGCTCGGCTCGCTTATTATTAAAGCGGCCGACGCCACGCGCGTTCCTGCCGGCTCAGCGCTTGCGGTTGACCGTGAGGAGTTCTCAAAGTATATCACAAAAGCAATAAAAACACATCCGAATATAGAGATAATTTCGCGTGAGGTGATATCAATTGGAGAGGGCGAGCCGACTATTATCGCCACTGGCCCTCTAACGTCTGACGCGCTCGCTGAGTATATCGAAACCTCACTCGGCTGTGGCAAGCTTCATTTTTTCGATGCTGCCGCGCCGATAGTCGACGCAGCAAGCATAGACATGAATATTGCCTATTTCGGCTCGCGCTACGATAAGGGCGAGGCCGACTATATAAACTGCCCCATGACACGCGAGCAATACGACCTTTTTTACAACCAGCTTATAAACGCGCGAAAGGCCGAACTGAAGGACTTTGACGAGGCGGCGCAGCAAAAAATTGAGGTTTTCGAGGGTTGCATGCCGATTGAGATAATGGCGCGAAGGGGATATGATACCCTGCGTTACGGGCCGCTCAAGCCGGTCGGCCTTGTCGATAAGAGGACGGGAGAGCAGGCCTTTGCGGTGGTTCAGCTTCGGCGCGAGAATGTTGCGGGGACTATGTACAATCTTGTCGGATTTCAGACCCACCTCGCATTTCCGGAGCAGAAGCGGGTTTTTTCGCTGATTCCGGGTCTTGCCCGGGCGGAATTTTTGCGCTATGGCGTAATGCACCGCAACACCTACCTGAATTCGCCCGGACTTCTCGGCGCAGACTACTCGCTCAAAACGAGACAGGGCGTCTATATCGCCGGGCAGATGACCGGAGTTGAGGGGTATGTTGAGTCGGCAGGCAGCGGCTTTGTCGCGGGGCTGAGTGCGGCATATACCTTATTGGGGAAGGATAAATTAATCTTTCCGGAGACTACAATGCTCGGCGCGCTGGCGGCTTATGTGAGCAGGGGAGGCAGCGGCAGATTTGCCCCGATGAACGCTAATTTCGGCATTGTTCCCCCGCTTGGTCAGAGGGTTAAGGGCGGAAAAATGGCAAAAAATCAGGCGCTTGCATCGCGTTCGCTTGAGGAAATTGAGAAGCTGAAAAACAAAATTTTAAGCACGAGGCAGCGGGATGTCTTTCCCGAGGAAACATGATAAGACTTGGCGCAACCTTGCAAAAAAGGATTATTAAGGTGTGAGAGCTTAATTTGATAGAGCGAAATATAACTGTTTTATGCGCAAGTTTTATAAGCTTGGGGTTAGTTTTGAGAGATTAAATCAAGAATCATCCTGACTGTGCCGGCTTGCCGTTTGCAGCCGGCACAAAAATTCTAACACCTATTTAAGCCGCCACAGGCGGCATGGAGATTGAAAATGAAGATAATTATTGACGCGATGGGCGGAGACAGGGCGCCCGCCGAAATATTAAAGGGAGCGGTTGACGCTGCGGGAGAACTCGGAGTTGATATAATACTTGTCGGTCACCGCGGGGAAATCACGGCGGCGGCCGACCAAAACAAGCTTGACCTGTCAGGCTTTGAGATAGTACATACCGAGATAAGCGTCAGCATGGACGACGACCCGCTCTCGGTGATACACGCCAAAAAAGAGTCGTCGCTCTGTGTCGGTCTTGGTTTGCTTGCCGACGGCGGGGGGGATGCCTTTATAAGTGCGGGGAATACCGGTGCGCTTTTCACAGCCGCCAGTCTTATCGTCCGCAAGATACCCGGCATTCAGCGCGCGGCGATAGCGAGCATACTGCCGATGACCTCTCCTGTTTTGCTAATCGATGCCGGTGCGAATGTTACGGTTACCGAGGAATACCTTGAGCAGTTTGCACTGATGGGCACTATTTATATGAAAAATGTTCTTGGAAATCTAAATCCGCGCGTTGGCCTGCTCAACAACGGCTCTGAGACCGGAAAGGGAACACAGCTGCAGATAGACGCCTACAAGCGCCTTGCGGAGAATGAAAATATCAATTTTGTTGGAAATGTCGAGGCAAATTATGTGCCGCTCGATGCTTGCGACGTGCTGGTGACCGACGGATTCACCGGCAATATTCTCCTCAAGTCAATCGAGGGGATGGGCAAGCTGATGAGCAACGGTCTGCGCGACAGTTTTACATCGAGCGCGCTCACAAAAATCGCCTATCTTCTCATGAAAAAGCAAATGCGCTATTTCAAGAATAATTTTGACCCCTCGACATACGGCGGCGCCCCGCTGCTCGGTCTGCGAGGGCCGGTTATCAAGGCTCACGGCTCCTCAAACGCGCGGGCGATAAAAAACGCTGTTGTTCAGGCTATGAATTATTCAAAAACCGGGGTTATCGAAAAGGCCACCGAGGAGATAATGAAGATTACGTCGGCCAAAAAAACGGCGGGGACCGATAAAATAGATAAATAACAGATAAATAACCGACAACTGACCGATAACTAACAGAAAGGAATGGTCATGATTATGAATCGATTACCGCTGGGGCTATCCGAGTTTGAAAAGCGCGTGGGATATGTTTTCAAAAATAAGCAACTGCTCGAGAACGCGCTGACTCATTCGTCATATTCAAACGAACTGCGCGTCAAACACATCGACTGCGAAAGTAACGAGTGCCTTGAGTTTCTTGGCGATTCGATTCTCTCGCTCGTGGTCAGCGAATATCTTTTCTCAACATATGCCGGAGAGCGTGCCGAGGGAGATTTAACACGTATGCGAGCAGATGTGGTTTGCGAGCGCGCCCTGGCAAGATACGCGCTCAAAATCGGGCTCGGACAATTTCTCAGACTGGGCCACGGCGAGGAGAAAAACCGCGGGCGCGAGCGAAAGTCAATTCTGGCCGATGCCTTTGAGGCAACCCTTGCCGCTATATATCTTGACGCCGGCAGGGCCGGCAAGGAAACTGTTTCTAAATACCTGCTCCCCTTTATTAAGGACGAGCTGAAGGATATAAAAGGGGGAGCCAATATCGCTCAGGACTATAAAACCCACCTGCAGCAATTTGTTCAACAGTCGGAGGGCGAAAAACTTGAATATGTAACGGTTGGCGAGAGCGGCCCCGACCATAAGAAAACATTTGAGGTTGTTGCAAAACTGAATTCAAATATTATAGGTCGCGGAACCGGCTTCACAAAACGAGAGGCCGAACAAAAGGCGGCAAAACAAGCACTCGAACTTTTCGGCGAGCTTTGAGGAGCGGGCTCGGGGAGCGAGAGGTGCGCCGGGAGGGAATTTCATGCAAGAAGTTCCCTCCAGATTTCTGTCATGCAGATACCTCTCTGCATCACCAAAAAATCTCAATCCTCCGTAATTCCTTGTTGTAATCCATCACAATATATGGTACAATATACATGGTAACACCACCAGATAACTTGAATTGATTTGCATAAACATAAAACAGCAGCAGACAGAACAGAGGCGGCGAAAATCGTGAAAACAACAAAAAGACATATAAATATTCCAATCTTCATCCCTCATCTCGGCTGCCCGAATGCCTGCGTTTTCTGCGACCAGAGGATCATTTCGGGGAGAAGCACTTTTGACCCCGCAAATATAAGAGCCGAGATAGACACCGCACTCTCTACCATCTCCCCCGGCGCCCAAACTGAAATTGCGTTTTTCGGCGGTTCCTTCACCGGTATCGACAGGGAGCTTATGATAACCCTTCTTGATACGGCAAAAGAGTATGTCGATGCGGGAAAGGTTGAGAGCATCCGCCTGTCGACACGCCCTGACTATATAAATAGCGAAATACTTGCGATTCTCAAAGAATACCCGGTCGGTGTAATTGAACTGGGAATCCAGAGCATGGACGATCGGGTGCTTGCTGCCTCAAAACGGGGACACACCGCAGCCGACACAGAAAAAGCCTGCCGCCAAATAAGCGGGCAGGGTTTCGATTTTGTAGGCCAGATGATGGTTGGCCTGCCGGGGGCAGACGGTGCCTCGGAGATAGCTACTGCCGAGGCGATATGCCGGCTCGGTGCCGCTGCTGCGCGTGTTTACCCGACGGTGGTATTCAGGTCGACCGAACTTGCCAAAATGGTCGAGGACGGTCAATATATTCCGCTTGACGCAGACACAGCCGTAGAGCGGACGCGCGACGTACTTGCTGTTTTTGTGGCGCATGAGCTTCCGGTTATACGGGTCGGACTTTCGGCGTCCGAAAATCTTTCCTCAGATATGGCGATAACGACAGGTGCCGCTCACGCGGCGATTGGCGAGCTTGCAATGGGGGCGCTTTATTATGACATTATCGCTCGCGAACTCAAAAGACACAAAGACCTCGGGTCGAGTGTTTTAATCCTTGTCCCTCGGGGCGAGATTTCAAAGGCGGTAGGGCAGAAAAAAATCAACCGCACACGGCTTATGGCAGAGTTCGGACTGCGGGAAATTATTTTCCGTGAGGAGACAAGCCAGAGGCCATATGAGGTTATTTTGAAAGACAAATCTTTCAAAAGGTGAGTTTTGTGCCTTTATACATGGCGGTAATCGTGCATATGCCAAACTCTCGCAAGCCCTATAGCCCGGAGAAAATATAGTTATAATCATATAAGAGACATATCAAAAACCACTATCAGGAGGATCGGCAATTGTACCTGAAATCGCTTGAAATGCAGGGTTTTAAATCATTCCCGGACAAAACCAAACTTATCTTTGAGGACGGAACGACTGTTATTGTCGGACCGAATGGCAGCGGGAAGTCAAATATATCCGACGCTATGCGCTGGGTGCTGGGCGAAATTTCGACCAAGAGCATTCGCGGCGCAAAGATGGAGGACATAATTTTCGGGGGAGCCGACAGCCGCAAGCCGATGAGTTTTGCGGAGGTGTCGGTTACTTTTGATAATACCGACAAGGAGAATCGGCTCGAGAGCCAGTTTGACGAGGTAACCGTGACCCGCCGATACTACCGTGCGGGTGAGAGCGAGTATTTTATAAACCGTCGCCCTGTCAGGCTTCGCGATATATACGAGCTTTTTATGAACACCGGCATAGGCCGGGACGGTTATTCGATAATCGGGCAGGGGAAAATAGCCGAGATAATCTCGCGCAAGAGCGACGAGAGGAGGAGCATTTTCGAGGATGCCTCGGGAATCGCAAAATACCGTCATAAGAAGAGGGAATCCGAGAACAAGCTCAAAGCAACCGAGGACAATATGTCACGCGTGAGGGATATCCTCTCGGAGCTTGAAACACAGCTCGGTCCGCTCGAGAAGGACGCCGAGAAGGCTCGGCGGGCAATAGAGCTGCTTGAGGCGAAAAAGCGGGTCGACGTCAGACTCTGGCTTTACGACACCGAAAAACTGCGCTCAGATATAGCTCTGGCCGAGGAAAGATATAAATATTCGTCTTTTGACCTCTCAAACGCCGAGGGGGCATTGCGCTCTTACGAGCAACAGAACGAAAAACTTTTTCTCGAATCTCAGAATAATAAGCGGGTCTCTGCCGAGCTGCTTGAGGCAATACGAAGGCAAACGGCAGAGAATTTTGAGAATGAGAGCGCATACAAGCTCAATGAAAGCGCCATTTCTCACAACCGCGCGCTGACAGCCGAGGCAGAAGGCGCAATAATGAGCGCTCGTCGAGCAGTTGAGGCCGAGGAGGTGTTGGCAAGAGAGCGGCGTGAGAAGATATCTGCCCTTCAAGACCAACTGAAAAAACATCAGGCCGAGCACGAGCAGGCCTCAAATTCGAGCCGTGCGCTCGCCGCGCGAGCGCACGAGCTCAGCGAGGCGACAGACAGCGCGCTCGCTGATTTGCGCGCGCTTGAAAAGGAAGCCCTTGATATCAGGGTGCGCTTGTCGGTAATAGAGAACGCGCGGCTTGAGGGCGGCGACAGAAACACATCTATAACAGGCGAGCTTGAGGAATACGAGAAATTGTCGGTCGAGTATTCGCAAAAATGCTCCGAGAAGCAGGCACTGATAGACCAATATTCGGCGCAAGTTGAGAAGGCGGCGAGGCTTATTTCCCAACTTGAGGAACAGATTGGCAAGGCAGAAGCTGCAATGTCGGCGGCAACGAGCGAGGCGGCGCGCCTCAGACTTGAGCGCAATTCCTGCCAGCAGCGGATTGACACATATCGGGCGATGGAGGAGCAGCTTGAGGGATATTCAAGCAGTGTGCGCTATGTCATGAAGCGCTACGCTGAGGGGAAGATTACAAATTCCCTTGGCATTCCGTGCGGCAGGATTTACGGACCGCTCTCAAAGCTTATCTCGGTTGAGGACAGATATGTCAGCGCGGTAGAGACAGCACTCGGGGCAAATCTTCAGCATATTGTGGTTGAGGACGAGGGGGTGGCCAAGTCGGCCATGCTTGCCCTCAAACGGGGCGGAGCGGGGCGCGCAACCTTCTTCCCGCTGACCTCTATGCGAGGACAGAATGCGACGCCCGAACTAAGAGAAGCCGCAAGATACGCCGGATATGTCGGAGTTGCCTCGGAGCTTGTCAGGTGTGAGAGCAGGTTTTTGGATGTAGTCTCGAATCTGCTCGGGCGAACGGTGGTTTTCGAGACTATTGACGACGCCACAGCAATGGCAAAAGCGCTAAGGTATCGGGTTAGAGCGGTGACGCTTGATGGTCAGCAGATAAATTTCGGAGGCTCCTTCACAGGCGGCTCGACCAGAACAAGCGGCAGCATCCTCGGGCGGGCAGGTGAGATAAAGCGTCTTGAGGCCGATCTTGAGGACTACAATGCTCGCATCGCCGCAGCCGAGACCGAATGCGCGCGGCTCTCAGAGGAGCTTGATGAGATTAAGTCGCGCCGCGCCGCGTCCGAGCAAAATATGAAACTTACAGAAACTCTTCGCACCGGAGAGGCGGCGGGGCTTGAGCAGATACGGGCAAAGCTTGACGCAAACAACACGCTTATCGAAAAGCTTCGCGCCGACATCAAGGGACTTATCGAGCGGCGGCAGCGTCAGGCCGAGGATATGGAGGAGCTTGCTCTGCGCGAGGCCGAGATAGGCCGGCAGATAGACGAGATTAGCGCTTTCCGCTCCGAGAGGGATATTGAGAGAAATGCCTTGCTCGAGAAGAAGGCGGAGCTTGACGATAAAGCGATAAAGATATATATTCGGATAAGCGAAACGCAAAAGGACATTGAGACAGAGACGACGCTCCTTAATTCCTCAGACGAGAGGATAAGGGCGCATATTGCGGGCATTGCTGAGCGCGAGGAGAGAATAGCCGAATATATGGCAAAGACCGAGCGCCTTGTCGCCGAGCAAAGCGAGAACAGGGCGCGGACGCAGGCAGGCGAGCTTGAGCTTGAGCGGCTGAATGCCGAGCGCGCAAGGGTTGAGTCGGGCGGGCTTGAATTTGAGAAAAGACTTGGCGAACTAAATGCCAAAATACGCGATAAAATGGCTCAGAAAGAGAGCATTTTCCGCGATCACACACAAAACGAGAACAGGCTCAATCAGCTTCGCGACGAGCAGGATTCGTTATCAAATCGGCTATGGGATGAGCATCAGCTCACCCGCGCCGAGGCCGTAGCCCTCAATTATCCGCCGCTTGACGCAAAGAAGCGCGCCGAGGCGGCGGCCGAGCAACTCTCCTATCGCAACAGATTGAGGGCTATCGGCAATGTTGATCTTGATGCGGTGAATAAATTCACCGAGGTCAAGGCAAGATATGACAGTAAGTCGGAACAGCTTGCCGATCTTGAAAAGGCAAAAACAGAGCTTGCGGGCGTGATATGCGATCTTGAGAAGAATATGGAGAGCACTTTTGTCGAAACCTTTAACAGGATAAACAACAATTTCAACCGCGTTTTCTCGGAACTTTTTGGAGGCGGTTCGGCACAGCTCTCGCTAACCGATCCATCGAATGTGCTTGAGAGCGGAATCGAGATAAGTGCGGCGCCTCCGGGAAAGATTATCAAAAACCTAATGCAGCTTTCGGGCGGGGAGCAGGCCTTTGTAGCCATTGCGCTTTTCTTCGCGATACTTCAGGTTAACCCCACCCCCTTCTGCATACTTGACGAGATTGAGGCAGCGCTCGACGAGGTGAATGTCGGCAGATTTGCCGAGTACATAAAAAAATATTCGGATGACACGCAGTTTGTGCTGATAACCCACCGTCGGGGTACAATGGAGGCGGCGAATCGGCTCTACGGGGTCACAATGCCCGAGCACGGCATTTCAAAGGTGCTGACATTGAATATTGACGAGATATCTAAAACCAAAGGGGATGAATGGAATGGCATTTTTTGATAAACTTAAGGCCGGACTTTCCAAAACAAAAAGCGCAATAGTAAAAGAGGTTGACAGTCTTCTTAAGAATTTTGTCAAGATAGACGAGGATCTGCTTGAGGAGCTTGAGGAACTGCTGATTATGGCCGACGTTGGCACATCTTCTGCGGGAGAGATAATTGAGAAGCTGCGCGGTGATATTAAGGACGGTCGGCTGAAGGAAAAAAAGCAGGTGACAGAGTCGCTGCGGCGAATCCTATCCGAGATGATCGGAGAGGGTGGGGGGCTCCTTCTTGAAACAAAACCGTCGGTAATACTTGTTATAGGGGTTAATGGCGCGGGGAAAACAACCTCGATAGGCAAGATTGCCAACCAACTGCGAAAAGAGGGCAAGAGCGTTGTCGTTGCGGCGGCAGACACTTTCCGGGCGGCGGCGATAGACCAGCTTGACGTTTGGTGCTCTCGGGCGGGGGTTGAACTTGTCAAGCAGCATGAGGGCTCCGACCCGGCGGCGGTTGTTTTTGACGCCGCGGGATACGCAAAGCGCCACTCGGTCGACGTTCTGATTGTCGACAC
Organism: Eubacteriales bacterium; assembly: GCA_050309735.1. Classification (GTDB taxonomy): domain Bacteria; phylum Bacillota; class Clostridia; order Oscillospirales; family CAG-272; genus UMGS1002. The sequence continues at coordinate 34,004 of JBNRMS010000063.1, read as the reverse complement.
TGCCGGGCGGCTTCATAACAAGAAAAACCTGATGGACGAGCTGGCGAAAATCAACCGTGTTATCGACCGCGAACTTCCGGGGGCCTCGCGCGAGAACCTGCTTGTTCTCGACGCGACGACAGGGCAGAATGCCGTGCTTCAGGCAAAAGAGTTTAAAAATGCCGCCAATATAACCGGGCTTATTCTTAATAAGCTTGACGGCACGGCTAAAGGCGGAATCATTATATCAATCAAAAGAGAGCTTAATATTCCGGTGAAGTTTGTCGGCGTGGGCGAGAAGATTGACGATATGCAGCCCTTTAATTCCGAGGAATTTGTGTCTGCCCTCTTTGAATAATGTCACAAAACAGTAATAAATATGAATAATAAAACCAAAACTATTATAATAGGAACATCGGCTTTTTTTCTTCTCTTGCTTCTCCTTTGGTTTTTGCAGTGTCTTCTTGTTCCGAAATATATGTCAAAGATACATGAGGGGGCACTGATCGCCGAGTATTATGACGACGCAGGACCGCATGACGTAATCTTTGTCGGAGACTGCGAGGTTTATGAAAACTTTTCGCCGATAAAGCTCTGGGAGGAGTATGGAATAGCTTCATATATCCGCGGCTCGGCTCAACAGCTTATATGGCAGTCCTATTATCTGCTTGAGGAGACCTTTGAGCATGAGACCCCCGAGGTTGTGGTTTTCAATGTCCTCTCGATGAAATACGGCGAGCCTCAGAGCGAGGCCTACAACAGGTTGAATATCGACGGAATGAGATTGTCACCCTCGAAAATCAAGTCTATTAAGGCGTCTATGACAGAGGATGAAGCCTTTATCAGCTATATTTTCCCGCTCCTGCGTTACCATGCGCGCTGGGATGAGCTGACATCAGAGGACTTTAAATATATATTTTCCCGCAAGAGGATTGGCCACAGCGGATATCTTATGCAGAAGGGAGTGCGCGGAGTGAGCGACCTTCCGGCAGGCATTTTGCTTGAGGATTATGCTTTCCCTGAGGTCTGCTGGGAGTACCTTGACATGATGCGCGAGCTTTGCTCTTCTCGCGGCGCCGAGCTGATACTTATCAAGGCGCCGAGTCTCTACCCGTATTGGTACGAAGAATGGGATGAGCAGATTGTCACATATGCAAAAGAAAATGGTATAAAATATTATAATTTGCTTGATTCGTGCGGAGAAATCGGTATTGACTGGAGCACCGACACATATGATATGGGACTGCACCTGAATGTATGGGGTGCTGAGAAGCTGTCTCTTTATTTCGGAAGAATTCTCGCAGAGGAGGCGGGCGTGAGCGACCGACGGGGCGATGGGGAAGTCTCGGCTATATGGTCGGAGAAGTCGGCGGCTTATTATAAAGAGAAAGAGGGGGTTCAATGATTATGCGTGTTAATAACAGAGCAGGTGCGAAGCGAGCGGCTCCGATTATAAGTCTTGTCCTGCTTGCGCTTATCTGCTTGCTTTCCTCCTGCGCGCCCGGCACAGACCTGCCGGACGGTGAGGAGGGCGAATACAGCTTTATGTACGGCAATATAGAGATAACTCCCGGCGACGACATGGCGCCGATACTCGCGGCCCTCGGTGAACCGTCAAAATATTACGAGGCGGCAAGCTGCGCTTTCGAGGGGCTTGATAAGATTTACACCTTTGGAAGTCTTCAGATAAACACCTATCCCGACGGTGAGGTCGACCGGGTGCTGACTCTTGTACTGCTCGACGACGCAAATCTGACACCCGAAGGGGTGACTATCGGCTCGGATAAGGAGGCAGTCCTTGCTGCGTACGGCGAGGAGTATGAAGGGGGCGACAGCTCGCTGACATACAAGAAGGGAAGAGTTGAGCTGAAATTTCTCTTGCGTGATGGTAGCGTTACCTCGGTGCAGTATCGCGACACCGCTGCAAATGAATAATAACAGATCTTTGCCGCCTCTCTCTCTCTCTCTCTCTCTGCTTTGCTAACAGATGCCCTGTGTATAAAAGGCGTTGTTTTAGATTGCGGGTGCTAATTTAGCACTTTGGACATAAATGTTTAAATAAATTTGCGAAAACCTCTTGACAAATGCCCCGAATAGTGGTAAATTTATAGCAGCGATTAGCACTTGGTCCAAACGAGTGCTAAATGTTGCTCCGAAACATCGCTATTCGGGTTGCTTATTTGTTAGGAAAGGAGGAAGCTGGGGAATGAAGTCGAATCAGAACGAATTGAGCGAGCGAAAAAAGCTAATATTAAAGGCGATTGTCGAAGCGCATATAGAGGGTGGAGAGCCTGTTGGTTCAAAATATATCCTTGAGAGCAAGCAGCTCTGTTGCTCGTCTGCCACTATCAGAAATGAGATGGCAGAGCTTGAGGATATGGGATACCTTGAGCAGCCGCACACCTCGGCGGGAAGGGTTCCGAGCGAGCTTGGATATCGTTTTTATGTTGACAGCCTTATAGACAGCTATGCAGTCACCGCCCGCGAGATAGCACAGATAAACAATATTCTAAAGGCCAAAATGGGCGAGCTCGACCAGATACTCATAACCGCCTCGCGCCTGGCATCTACCCTTACGAATTATACCGGCATTGCAATCAGACCGAAGGCGGCGGGGGTCAGTTTCGACCGCTTTGAGGCAGTGCATATCGACCCGCATAACTTCCTCCTTATAATGATGAAGGGAACGACGCTTGTCAAAACCCGGAAAATCATGATTGATACTCCGACCGAGGCTCACGAAGTAGCACGCCTTGGCGACGCGCTGAGCCGCAGCATAACAGGCCTGACCGCCGGAGATATCACCCTGCCGATAATAATGGATCTTGAGAGCGAGATGGGCGCAAGGCACGATCTTGTCACCGCCGCCATCAAGGGAATATACGAGGTGATGAGCGAGCTTGACGGCGGCGAGTTGAAACTCAGCGGCCTTAACAAGCTGCTTCAATATCCCGAATATTCAAATGCAGGGCAGCTTGGAGAGCTTATCGGAGCGCTTGAGAGCAAAGACGAAATCCTTGATTTAGTAAAGGACAGCGACAACGGGAAGAACGACCGAGTTAAGGTTGTCATAGGCTCGGAGAGCGCTGTTAAGGTTATGAATCAGTCGGCCATTGTATATAAGCAGATTAAGAAGGGCGGTAAAACGGTCGGAGCGGTCGGCATTATAGGGCCTTTGCGAATGGACTATGCCCGGGTGCTGGCAACTATCGACAGCCTTGGCGGAAATATTGCTAATCTGCTTGAAGGCGGCGAGAGCGACGAAAAAACTGTGAAAGGGAATGAGACAGAAGAAGATGAACGATGAGATTAAAACAGACGACGTATTTGCGCCCGAGGATATTGACACTCAGATAAAAGAGGACGCACAGAAAGCCGAAGCGCCCGAGGGGCTTGATGAGGCCGCGGGCGACATGAGTGCGGCAGGGGAAAACGAGGGTGGAAAAGAAGCTCGGAGCGAGCGAAAGAAGATACGCCGGCTTGAGTCTGAGATAGAGGGGCTGAAAAAGCAGCTTTCCGCTGCCGAGGAATCGCTCATAGCGTCGAGCGACAAATATTATCGGATGCTTGCCGAGTATGACAATTTCCGCAAGCGCTCGGCAAAGGAAAAGGAGTGCAGCTATTCGGATGCCTATGCCGACGCCCTCTCGCTTCTCCTTCCCGTTATCGACAACTTAGAGCGCGCCCGGGGATATACCGACGCCGAATCGGTAACAAAGGGGCTTGAGCTTACCCTGAAGAGTTTTGAGGAAGCCCTGCAGAAGATTGGAATAGAGGTTATAGGCGAGGCGGGCGAAAGATTTGACCCGAATCTGCATAATGCCGTGTTCCATGTTGAAGACGAGGCATACGGCGAGAGCGAGATTGTCGAGGTGCTCCAGAAGGGATATATCAAGGGAGAGCGTGTTATACGCTATGCAATGGTTAAGGTTGCAAACTAAACAACAGATTTTTAAATATAAATATTATAATAAATGTTTTTTAGGAGGAAATGAATATGGCAAAAATAATTGGAATAGATTTGGGAACTACTAACTCCTGCGTTGCAGTTTATGAAGGCTCAGAGCCGGTGGTTATCCCCAATCCCGAGGGGGCAAGGACAATGCCGTCGGTGGTTGCTTTCTCAAAAAGCGGCGAGAGGATGGTGGGTCAGGTTGCCAAAAGACAGGCGATAACCAATCCGGATCGCACCATAAGCAGTATCAAGCGCGAGATGGGTTCGTCTTACTCAAAGGAGATTGACGGGAAAAAATATTCGCCCCAGGAAATCTCGGCTATGATTCTTCAGAAGCTTAAGGCCGACGCCGAGGCCTATCTCGGCACAAAGGTAAGCGAGGCGGTTATTACTGTTCCGGCTTACTTTACAGACGCACAGCGGCAGGCAACCAAAGACGCCGGTAAAATCGCAGGCCTTGAGGTCAAACGCATTATCAACGAGCCGACCGCCGCCGCGCTGGCATACGGAATGGATAAAGAAATAAATCAAAAAATTATGGTCTTTGACCTTGGCGGCGGTACATTCGACGTTTCACTGCTCGATATATCGGACGGAGTTTTCGAAGTTTTAGCAACTGCCGGTAACAATCGCCTTGGCGGCGACGACTTCGACCAGAGGATAATCAATTGGATTACAGCTAAATTTAAGAGCGAAAACGGAGTCGACCTGACAAACGACAAGATGGTTATGCAGCGGCTTAAGGACGCGGCCGAGAAGGCTAAGATCGAGCTGTCGGGCATGACAAGCACCAATATTAACCTGCCCTTCCTTACCGCGACCGCGAGCGGCCCGCTCCACTTCGAGGCCACCCTCACACGCGCCGAGTTTGAAAAGCTCACCGCAGACCTTGTAGACGCCACAATGGGTCCGACAAAGCAGGTGCTTTCTGACGCAGGGCTGAAGCCTGATCAAATAGACAAGGTTCTTCTGGTCGGCGGCTCAACGCGCACACCGGCAGTTCAGGCGGCGGTCAAAAACTTCATGGGCAAAGAACCCTTCAAGGGAATCAACCCCGACGAGTGTGTTGCTATCGGTGCGGCCATTCAGGCGGGCGTGCTCAATGAGGAGATTAAAGACCTGCTCCTGCTCGACGTAACCCCGCTTTCCCTCGGCATTGAGACACTGGGCGGCGTTTTCACAAAGATTATCGAGCGCAACAAGACAATCCCGTGTCAGGCAAAACAGGTATTCTCAACGGCGGCCGACGGACAGACCTCGGTTGAGATACACGTTCTCCAGGGCGAGCGCCAGATGGCGGCGGGCAACAAGTCGCTCGGGCGCTTCAATCTCGACGGAATTCCGGCCGCACCTCGCGGCGTGCCGCAGATTGAGGTCACCTTTGACATAGATGCTAACGGTATAGTCAATGTTACCGCTAAGGATCTCGGAACTTCAAAAGAGCAGAAAATCACCATCACATCCTCAACCAACATGAGTAAGGACGACATTGACCGCGCGGTTAAAGACGCCGAGCGCTTTGCCGAGGAAGACCGGGCGCAGAAAGAGGCGGTTGACGCTAAAAACCACGCCGACTCGCTGATTTTCCAGACCGAAAAGACACTTGGAGAGCTTGGAGACAAGGTTTCTGATTCGGATAAGGCAGATGTCGAGGCAGCCATAAGCAAACTCAAGGAAACGCTCGGAAAGGGTGACACCGCCGCGATAAAGGCCGATACCGAAGCACTTGAGAAGGCCTTCTATGCCATTTCCGAGAAGCTCTATTCAAAGGGCGATGCCGGGGCTCCCGGAGCCGAAGGCACAGACGGAGGCGACGGTACCTTCTATAATGCTGATTATGAGGACAAGACAAATTAATCCTCGCTGTGCGAATAAAATACTGCGGGAAAGGGCCCCCGGCTCTTTCCCGCGCACCCGTATTTGTCGTGTCGGCGGGTTTTGCAGGTTAATGACGGAAAGGTTTCTATATGGCAGATAAGAGAGATTATTATGAGGTGCTCGGTGTTTCAAAAGATGCCGACGCCGAAGCGCTGAAAAAGGCATATCGGAGGCTTGCCAAAAAGTATCATCCCGATGTGAACCCCGGAAAGGAATCCGAGGATAAATTTAAAGAGGTCAACGAGGCCTACGAGGTGCTCTCAGACCCCGAGAAGAAGGAAAAATATGACCGATTTGGTCACGCTGCCTTTGACCCGACAGCGGGCGCCGGCGGCGCGGGAGGCTTCTCGGGATTTTCTGGTTTCGCGGGAGACTTCTCGGATATCGGAGATATTTTTGGGAGCTTTTTCGGGGGCGGATTCGGAAGCTCGCAGGCGCGCCGCGGGCCGATAAGAGGCGATGACCTCGGCGTGCGTGTGAGTATCAGCTTCGAGGAGGCCGCATTCGGCGTAAAAAAGAATATAACATACAACCGCGTAGAACGCTGCTCCGAATGCTCGGGCAGCGGTGCGGCTAAGGGAACCAGCCCCGAGACTTGTCATGACTGTCACGGCACAGGCCAAAAACGCGTAACGCAGCGGATGCTGGGAATGTCGATACAGTCTACGGTGACCTGCGACACCTGCCGAGGAACAGGAAAGACCATTAAGAATCCCTGCTCAAACTGTCGGGGAACCGGTTATGTCAGGGTTACAAAAAAAGTGACTGTTTCAATCCCTGCCGGCATTGACGACGGGAACAGAATTATTCAGCAGGGGCTTGGAAACGAGGGCAGGGAAGGCGGACCCGCGGGCGACCTTATAATCGCGGTTACGGTCAAAAAACATAACGTATTCACGCGCGAGGGTAACACTATTTACTGCGAGGTGCCGCTCACGGTTACCGACGCGATTCTCGGCGCCGAAATTCAGGTTCCGACACTTGAGGGCAGTGAGAAATTCACAATTCCCGAGGGCACTCAGCCCGGCGCAAGGTTTACTATAAAGTCGCGCGGCATTCCCTATGTCAACAACGCCTCGGGGCGCCGCGGAGACCTCATCTTTACTGTGAACGTTGAAGTTCCGCAAGGGTTGAATCAAAAACAAAAAGACCACATCCGCTCCTTCGCCGAATCCTGCGGCGAGAGTAACTACGCAAAACGCACAGGCTTTTTCAAAAGGATGTTTGATAAAAAATAAATGCAGGAGAGGGAACGCGCCGGGGCGAACGCCAGATGAGCGGGATGCCGCACAGGCGCGTTCTCTTTGGTGCTGTTCGTGTTTTTCAGGAGCGGCGGCCAAGACCTGCGTTTACAATTCATAATTATTTTTTCTCTGAAAAAAGGAGTGCCAATGGACAAAGATTATATCTGCGCGGCTCAAAGCGAGATTAAAAACTGGACCCAGATCAGGGTCACAACAGACCTCGCAAAGCTCGATACCCTCACCTCGATAATGAACATGGTCAATAACAATCTGATGATAGAAGACTATTCGGATATAGACCTTAAAACCTGCTACGGCGACCTTATCGACGAGGAAATTCTCAAAGCTGACAAAACAAAAGCCTCAGTTTCGGTTTTTATTCCTGCCGAGGAGAGCAGTGCCGAGAGCGTTGCCTTTATCCGCGACCGCATGGCGGCCGCCCGGCTCGACGGCAAACTCGAGATTATCGGCCTTGCCGAGGAGGATTGGGCAAATTCCTGGAAACAATATTACAAACCGTTACGAGTCGGCCAGAGAATAGTAATTGTGCCGCGCTGGGAAGAATATCAGCCCGAAGAGGGCGATGTCCTTGTCGAAATTGACCCCGGAATGGCCTTTGGCACCGGCACGCACGAAACGACAAAACTGGTTATAGGCCTGCTTGAAAAATATATATCTCCCGGCCAGTCGCTGCTTGATGTCGGCTGCGGGAGCGGGATTCTTGCAATAGTGGCGGCAAAGCTTGGCGCAGGCATCTGCCGCGCGTATGACATAGACCCCATGGCGGTGAGAGTTGCAAACGAAAATATCGAACATAACCGAGTGGGTGATAGAGTGGTGTGCGGGCGAGCCGATTTATTGAAGGGAGTGAGCGAGCGCGAGGGAGGGTATGATATAATCTGCGCGAATATAGTCGCCGATATAATAATCCGAATGGCGCCCGATGTCGGCTCTTTTATGGCAGATGACGGCCTTTTGCTTGCCTCGGGGATAATTGCCGAGCGCGCCGGAGATGTCGTCGCGGCGCTCGGCGGACACGGGCTATATGTGGACATGCGGGTCGAGGAAAACGGTTGGTGCGCGATGGCCTTCAAAAAGAATATTAGATGATGTGCAATCATTTATAAATTACTAATTATTTAAGCCGCCCGGTGCGGCGTGGAGAATAAATATGCCGCGTTTTTTTGTGCGAGAAGATCAGATAAAAGATGATGTGATAACAATAAAAGGCGAGGATGTACATCACATATCACGTGTATTGCGTATGGCACGGGGGGATAATATTGTGATATGTGACATGAATCTTTATGAATATGACTGTGTTCTTGACAGCTTTTCTGATACAATAACAGCAAGGGTGCTTGCCGCAAGAAAGATATATACCGAGCCGCCATACCGCGCGCGTCTTTATCAGTCGCTGCCAAAGGGTGACAAGCTTGATGGAATTATTCAGAAGGCTGTTGAATGCGGGGTTTATGAGATAACCATTTTTGAGAGCGAGCGCTGCGTTGCACACCATAAAAATGGTGACGCCGAGAAGAAAAACGAGCGGCGCCGCCGTATATCGCTTGAGGCCGCAAAGCAGAGCGGAAGGGGAATTGTCCCCGAAGTGAGGACGCTGCGCTCCTTTCGCGAAATGCTCGCCGAGGCCTCCCTCTATCCCACTGTTCTTTTTTGCTATGAGGGGAGCGGCACAACGCCTCTGCGCTCGATATTGAGGTCGACAGATAGTTGCTGCGGGACGCCAGATTGCCGCGACATAGCGATAATAATTGGCCCAGAGGGAGGCTTCTCACCGACCGAGGTCGAGATGGCGAGCGATTCGGGCGCACTTATAACCGGCCTTGGGAAAAGGGTGCTGAGAACCGAGACCGCAGCAGCCTTTGTGCTCGCCAGCCTTGTGTACGAATATGAATTATAGATTAGGTTCATTCTTCCTTGAATAGTGGAATTTGATAATATACAACATGAAAAACTGTGACTTTTTATAAAATGTTTTCAAAACCCTATTGAAAAATCACAAATTATAGTGTAGAATATAGTTTAGTATGTACAAAGCGCTATTCAGAGTATATTGAGAGGAATGACCGAAATGTCAAACAGATTGTTTCAAGGTGTAATTCATCAGATGAAGGATGCCGTCGACCGAATTATAGGAGTTATAGACGAGAACGGGCTTATTATCGCTTGCTCGGAGCTTGTCAAAATAGGAGAGATCCGCCAGGGGATACGCGATGAAGTAACGTATGCCTCGGATATGGTCGCGCACGACGGTTATACATACCGTCCTATAAGCACCGGAAACAAAACCGAATATATTGTTTTTGTCGAAGGGGAGGACAAGCTTGCCGACAAGATTTCAAAGCTGCTTGCCATCTCGCTTGGAAACATTAAGAATCTCTATGACGAGAAATATGACAAAGGTTCGTTCATAAAAAACATAATACTTGACAACATATTGCCGAGCGACATTTATATCAAGAGCAAGGAGCTGCATTTCAACACAGAGGAATCAAGGATTGTGTTCTTGATAAAGTTCTTCGGGAAAACCGATATGATGCCCTTCGAGATGCTCCAGAATATGTTCCCGGATAAAACAAAGGATTATGTTATAAGCGTAGGCGAGCATGATATTGTGCTTGTCAAGGATATCAAGCCGGGGATTGAGTCAAAAGAGGTGGAGAAGATTGCCACTAATATCGCCGACACCCTAAGTACAGAGTTTTACACCCGCGTGTCAATAGGTATTTCGACCGCGGTCGATAATATAAAAGACCTTGCCAGAGCCTATAAGGAGGCTCAGGTGGCGCTTGAGGTCGGCAAGGTTTTTGAGACAGACAAGAGCATTGTCAGTTATGAAAATCTTGGTATAGGGCGGCTTATATATCAGCTTCCGACCACACTTTGCGAGATGTTCCTCCAGGAGGTTTTCAAAAAAGGCTCACTTGAATCGCTTGACCGCGAAACGCTGATGACCATACAGTGCTTCTTTGAGAACAACCTTAATGTATCAGAGACATCGCGCAAGCTTTTCGTTCACAGAAATACGCTCGTTTACCGACTTGAGAAGATCCGTAAGCTCACCGGGCTTGACCTGCGTGAGTTTGAACACGCGATTACCTTCAAGGTTGCGCTTATGGTCAAGAAATATCTGAATTCAAAACCGTCAAAATTTTGATAAAACGAGTTTCACAGCGACATTATAAGCGGAATGAACCCATACCATAAAAAGGGAAAGGGTTCATTTCGCTTAACTTGTTGGAATGTGGGATAATCGAATTATGGAATAAGGTGATTATTAATGTCAAAGAAAATTTCGGTTCCGGTTTTTATTTTTGTTTTGCTTGCGGCTATCCTTGCCAGTTTTATGGCATCCTTTTTTGTTGTAGCGAATATTTATGATGAGAAGCTGCGCGAGGCAGGATTGTCGGGCACTCCGGGGGGCTCGGAAAAATACGAAGAACTCGACTTGCTTGAGTCGATATTCAAAACCTATTCTTATTTTGACCTCGACGAGAAGGCAATGATGAGTGCCGTACTCAAGGCATATGCAGGAGCTACCGGCGATAATTATGCCGAATATTACACTGCCGAGGAATATGCCTCGCTGACTTCTGGAAATGCCGGTCAGATGCAGGGTATCGGAATCAACGTTGTTGAGAACACCGAATATAATGCCATAGAGGTAATTAACGTTATGCCCGATTCTCCGGCGCTTGAAGCGGGGCTTCATCCCGGGGATTTGGTGGTATATGTGGGCATCGGCGAGGCGCGTGAGAGCGTTGCCGCTCTCGGCTATTATCCGGCGGTTGCAAAGCTTCAGGGGCTTGCCGACACATATGCCGAATTTGTGGTCAGGCGCGGGGAGAACTATTCGGAGGAAATTGAGTTTAGAATCAAGCGCGGCTATATAAAAACTCAGTCTGTGACATATCGGATAAGCGACCTTGATCCCGCGGTCGGCGTGGTCAAGATTATTGAATTCGACCTGACTACTCCGCCCCAGTTCACAGAGGCAATCGAAGCCCTCATAGCGAGCGGGATAAATAAATTTATATTCGACCTGCGCTACAATCCCGGCGGAGACCTCAAATCAATTGTGGCCGTGCTCAGCTATTTCCTTGAAAAGGACGATACCATTATCAGCACACTTGACAAGGCAGGAGCCGAGGAAATATTTAAAGTTGAAGTTTCAAATCTGACGGGCGACTATGCCGAGTGCAGTGTGAGCGCCGAGGATATCGGAAAATATCGGGGGCTTGACTGTGTTGTGCTTGTCAATTCTAACACCGCGAGTGCGGCCGAGCTGTTCACCTCAAATTTCCGAGACTATAAACTTGCTCCGATAGTGGGCATCACCACCTACGGCAAGGGTTCTATGCAGTCGATTATCTCGCTTTCATATTATGGATACGAGGGCGGGGTCAAACTGACCACAAAAATGTATTTCCCGCCCTCGGGCATAAGCTATGAGGGGACAGGAATCGCCCCCGATGTCGAGGTTGATCTTAGCGAGGAGGCAAAAAAGGTAAATATCTACAAGCTTGCCGATGCAGATGATGATCAGATGAAGGCAGCGCTCGCCGAACTTTACAAATAAAAAATATCATTTTATATTATCAGAGGAGACCAAATATGCCAAAAACAAAGCAAATGCTCTATACTCAGCAGGGCTACAACGAGCTTGTCGACGAGCTTAATTATCTGAAAAACACAAGACGCGAGGAAATAAAAGAGGATATTTCCGCCGCCCGCTCCTTCGGAGACCTTTCCGAGAACGCCGAATATGACGAGGCAAGAAATGAACAGGCAAAGGTAGAGGCTCGAATAAAAGAGCTTGAGGAGATGATAGCGAACGCCGTCATTGTCGATGAGTCAAAAATTGATTCCTCGATAGTCAGCGTCGGTTCGGCGGTTAAGGTTATTGATAAGGAATTTAACGAGGAGATTGAATATCAAATAGTCGGCTCAAACGAGGCCAACCCGCTGATTGGCAAGATTTCGGATCAGTCTCCTATAGGCAAGGCTTTAATCGGAATGAAGAGCGGAGCTGAGGTTACTGTCGAGACCCCCGGAGGGGTGGTTCAACTGTGCGTTATTGAGGTTTCAAGGGTTTATAATAACGGTTGAAAAAGCGCGGATATGGAGTCTCTCCGTATCCGCGCTCCTGTGCTTAAGATATTTGAATGAGGTGGTCATATTAAATGAATAACGAAAAGATTCCCGCGGGAGAGATTAAGTCAAACAGCGCATTTCTGCGATGGCTCGACAATTACTGGTATCACAATAAAGCAAAAACGATTATTATTCTGTTTGTTATTTTTGTAGGCGTGATATTGATTGTGCAGATGTGCTCGACAGAGGGGGAGGACATCACGCTGCTTTACAGCGGCCCGGTTCTTATGACCGGAGCCGAGCGAGAAGAGGTGCGGGCTCTTATCAGCGGCCTGCTTCCAAAGGATTACGACGGTGACGGACAGAAGCGTGCTGAAATTGTGGCATACCAGGTTATGTCGGCATCTCAGCTCAAGGAACTTGAGGGCGGAACCGGTGCCGTCGGCCCCGAGTATTTCACAAAAGAATACCAAAACTACACAAATATTTTGTACACCGGCGAATGCTCTGTCCTTTTCCTTGATCCGTGGCTTTGCGAAGGGCTTGCCGAGAGCGACCGACTGCAGAAGCTGACCGACATTCTCGGCGCCTCACCCGACGGGGCATACAATGAGTACGGCGTTCGCCTCGGCGACACCGCTCTCTACCGGCACTATAAATCCCTGCAAATTCTCCCCGCCGACACAGTTATTTGTTTGCACAAACCCTATGTTTTCGGTAAAAGCAGCGATGAGGATAGCTATAACCAAGCGATAGATGTGTTTAAAGCTATCATAAATTTTGTGCCGCCACAGAGCTAAGTAACCGAGCTTTTAAAAGCTGCGGAGCGACTACCTCTCTCTCTTGGCTACAAATCGGCAGCTTGTTTTGAGCCTTTGCGGTGATATTAATAATAAAAACCAAAGCCGGCGGTGCTTCAAAAAAGCACCGCCGGCTTTTACCGTTTGTGTGTTTGCGTCTAACGGCAGGGTTAATTCTTCAATATTTCCTCATATGGGTCAATATCATTGACAAATGCCGGCATCATCCGCAAGGAAAAACTAAAACTCGTCTCGCTAAACTGCCAGCGCGGGTTGAGTGCCGGGCCGCAGGAGTTCGAGCCGATTCCGTTGTGTCGGTAATCAATATTCACCACCGTTTGGTCGAGCGGAATAAGTTCGTAGTCGTGTTTTGTCGCGGTGAGCTGCGCCGGGGTGAAGTGCGAGCAATTGAAGCTGAAGGGTCTGCCGGTCATCGCAAAGAGAAGCCCGTGCCCGGAGAGCGAGGAGACATATGCCCAGCGCGTGTCGGTATGAGCCATATTTTCCTGCGGGCGGATATAGGGTTCGAAGTTGTCGGTGGCAGTGGTCTCGTACTCACCGAGCTTTGAGGCAAGCCGCTTGTCAATATAGCTTTCGGCAGGGCCGCGTCCGAAATATACAACCCTCTCGCTGCCCTCGGGCATGTTAAACTGAAATCCGAAACGCGGCAGATTAGGAAGTCCCTCGCGAACACTGACGTCGCAGTCTATTTTGATTCCGCCCTCGGCAAAAATTGTATAGACGATGTTCATTTTCAGAACAGGGCGCTGAGTGTGGCTGCCGAGCGAGAGAGAAGCTGTTATTGCCGCGACCTTGCCGTTGTTTGAGGTAAGCTCGGTTGAATAGCACTTAGGACGCGCGCGGTCAAATCCCTCGGCAAACCATTTTTCTTTAATTCTGCGGTCGTTGTCGGTCGGGGCGCGCCAGATTGTCGGGGTCACCGGCGTACTCAGCAGCTCGCGACCATTGTCCTCTATCGAAACTATCAAGCCGCGTATTCGACAGATAACATAAACACATTCGCCGGCTGTTATATAGAAGGCCTTGTCGTCTTCTGCGATGTTGAGTACTGCGCCGGCGCTTATCGCGTCGGCAACGCTTCGGGCGGCCTCCTCTTTTGCATATTCGGTTGACGAGAGAGCAAGCTGTTCAAAGCCTGCCTCGTATCCGATATCAGCCCAGGGCGTTTTCTTATTATAGCGGAGCGAAAGATTAAGGCAGCAGTCGCCAAAGGGGGTGGCTGTGGCGATCCGGAATTTTTTTGTGGTTTGCGGCTTTATTGAGATGGCGGCAATTCGCCCCTCGGAGATTATCCTGCCGTTCTGTTCGATATTCCAGAAAAGATCGTAGCACGACAGATCTGCGAAATAAAGCATATTTCGGATTTTCAATATGCCTGTTTCGGCATCGTATCCGGCGAGCGAGAAGGGTTTTATCGCCTGTTTGTATTCAAGCAGACCCATATGCGGGCGCCTGTCGGGGTAGACAAGGCCGTCAACACAGAAGTTGCCGTCGTTAGGCGTGTCGCCGAAGTCGCCGCCGTAGGTGTAGTGAGGGTTTGCATAGATATTGTCGCCAATTGCCACCGAGTGGTCGGTAAACTCCCAGACGCAGCCCCCAAAGAAACTGTCGTGAGAGTATATAAGTTCCCAGTATTCAGAAAGACAGCCGGGGCCGTTTCCCATCGCGTGCGAATATTCGCAGAGGAAAAGGGGTTTTGAGTAGGTTTTTCCGGTCAGGTAATCGGAAAGGCAGGTCTCGGGCGAGGGATACATACGGCTCTCTATGTCGATATAGTCACACTCTACCTGCTTTCTTGTCTCCTTATCCTCGCTCGAGAGGTTTTTGTGTAGCCTGCGCGAGATATCCTCGCTGTGGACTATGCAGCCCTCCATGCGAGAGTGGAAATAGTCGGCCATGAGCCGATGGTTTCGCCCAACTCCGGATTCGTTTCCGACCGACCACATAATTATCGAAGGATGATTTTTGTCGCGCTCGAACATTCTCCGCGCGCGGTCAAGGTAGGCCTCGGTCCACTCGGGTGAATCGGTCAACTCATCCCAGTTGCCGACGCGCTGCATACCGTGCGTTTCAATATCTGCCTCGTTGCAGACAAGAAAACCGAGCTTGTCGCACATGTCAAGGAAGCGCGGGTCATTAGGATAGTGGCTGGTGCGAACCATGTTGACATTGTGAGCCTTCATAATATAGAGGTCTTGCAACATATGGTCGTATGGCGTGGCGGCGCCGAGTATCGGGTGGCTGTCGTGCCTGTTAACCCCTTTCGCCTTTATCTTCTGTCCGTTGAGGTAGAAAACCTTGTCCTTGACTTTTATGTCGCGGAAGCCGCATTTAAAGTGAATATGTTCGGCGCCGCAGGTGACGCAGAGGGTGTAGAGGTTTGGCAGCTCGTCCGACCAGAGCACGGGCCTTGGAACAAGCAGCTCGAATTTTCCCTCGCCGTCAAGCGTTATGCTGCCGCCCGAGATTTCGGCGCCGTCGGGTGTGAGCAGTCGAAATTCGACAAGCGATTTTCCTGTCAGTTTAAGCTCGGCCGAGAGCACGCCCTGCGTGTATCCGTCATTCAGCTCGGGTCTGATATAAATATCCGAGATATGCACCGGGTCGCGGTAGAGCAGATAAACCTCGCGGAAGATACCGGACAGGCGGAACTTGTCCTGATCCTCAAGATACGAACCGTCGCACCACTTGAGCACGAGCACCTTTAAGGTGTTGTTCCCGGCCTTGATGAAATCGGTTATCTCGATCTCGCTTGTCATGTGGCTGACCTGACTGTATGCAGCAAATTTATCGTTTACAAAGAGATAGAAGCAGGAGTCTACTCCCTCAAAGTTGATATAAACACGCCTATGCCCGAGGATGTTTTCGGGGATTTTAAAATCGCGGATATAAAGCCCGCAGGGGATATCGTTTGGAAGGTGAGGCGGGTCTACGGGGAAGGGGTAATTTACGTTTGTGTAGTTAGGCACATCGTATCCCCGGCCGAGCACGGTTTGCCATGAGCGGGGAACGGTCATTTTGTCCATCCCGTCAGTGGTGAACGACGGTGCGGTGAAGTCATCGATGTCGTTTGTTGATTCATACCAGCGAAAGTCCCAGTCGCCACAAAGCGAAACAAAACGAGCCGACAGGCCTCGAATATCCTTCTGGGCCGTCTTGTCGTCATCAAAGGGAATAAAATAGGCGCGCGGGTCCTCGCAGCCGTGGTGTAGCACGGCAAGGGATTTATGAAAGTCGTATTTTAGCTTCAAGCCATATGCCCTCCCTGATAAATAATATTAAATTCGGATTCATTATGCCACAGTTTTCCGGATATGTCAATAAAGCAAGACAAAAAAGAAAATCGTGTTTACATCTTTGTTTTTGTATGTTAAAATAAAGTAAAAAGATAAACAAAAGAGGTTTTTTATGCGGCTTGATAAACTGCTCTCGCTCACCGGAACGGCAACCCGGAAGGAAGCGGCTCGCGCGGCTCGTGCGGGAAGGATAGAGGTAAACGGCAGGGCGGAACGCGACGCCTCGGTGAAGGTCGACCCTGCGGCTGACCGCGTTTTCTTTGACGGTATTGAGGTTGTTTACAGCCGCGAGCACACCTATATAATGCTAAACAAGCCCGAGGGCTATATCAGCGCAACCGAGGACGGCCGCGACCCTGTTGTACTCGAACTGCTCCCCGAGCAGTTGCGCCGGATCGGACTTTTCCCGTGCGGCAGGCTCGATAAAAACACGACCGGCCTTTTGCTTTTGACAAACGACGGCGCGCTCTCGCATCGCCTGCTCGACCCGCGACGCCATGTTGATAAAAAATACCGCTTCAAATGCCGCAATCCGGTGAGCCGGTCCGAGAGGGAAGAGCTTGAGAGCGGGCTCTGCCTTGCAGACGGATATATGACCCGTCCGGCCGTGCTCGAACTTGACAAAAACCGTACAAGCGGGATAATCACGCTGCGCGAGGGGAAATACCATCAGATAAAGCGTATGTTCGGCGCAGCGGGCGACAACAGAATAATCGAGCTTGAGCGCATTTCCTTCGGCCCGCTGATACTCGACACCTCGCTTGAGCGCGGGGAATGGCGCTATCTTCGCGAGGAAGAAAGAGCGGCGCTTATGTCGCTTGATAAAAAATAATCGCTCCGAGCATATCAGAGAGGATTGGAACTTGAAATTTAGGCTGGTTTCTGTTATAATAAGGAATAATTATTTTTAAAGCTAACATCGCATACCGATACAAGGAGTTTTGATGCAACACAATAAATTCATCCTGAAAAGCGAATACATCCCCACGGGAGATCAGCCCGAGGCAATCGAGGCATTGGTGCGCGGGATTGAGCGCGGCGAGAAGATGCAAACCCTGCTCGGAGTCACCGGCTCGGGCAAGACCTTCACTATGGCCAATGTCATCGCCCGCCTCGGGCGCCCGACACTGATACTTGAGCCTAATAAAACACTCGCGGCACAGGTCTGTTCTGAGTTCCGCGAGTTTTTCCCGGGCAGTGCGGTTGAATTTTTTGTGTCCTATTACGATTACTATCAGCCCGAGGCATATATCCCCGGCAAGGATATGTATATTGAGAAGGACGCTCTGATAAACGACGAAATCGACCGGCTGCGGCATAGCGCCACCTCGGCGCTTTTTGAGCGGCGCGATGTGATAATAGTGGCGAGCGTTTCATGTATATATTCGCTCGGTGATCCGTCCGAATACAAAAGTCTTGTGCTGGCTATCCGTCCGGGGATGCTGATGAGTCGGGATGAGCTGATAAAAAAGCTTGTGGCAATAAGTTACGAAAGAAATGACCTTAACTTTGTCCGCGACAAATTCCGAGTGCGGGGCGACACGGTTGAAATTTTTCCGGCGTCGAACGGTGACCGCGCCCTTCGCGTTGAATTTTTCGGAGATGAAATTGACCGTGTTTCGGAAATCAATGTCGTAACCGGTGAGCTTGTCCGCCTTCTGAATTACGCCGCTGTATATCCGGCGACTCACTACGCCGTGTCAGACGAAAAAAGAGAGGCAGCGCTCGGCGAGATTGAGGCCGAGATGCGCGAGCGGGTCGAGCATTTCCGCTCGCGCGACCAATTGCTTGAGGCGCAGCGAATTGAGGAGAGAGTGAAATACGACCTTGAAATGCTGCGCGAGATAGGCTTTTGCTCGGGGGTTGAGAACTATTCGCGCGTGTTGTCCGGCCGGCCACCCGGCTCGACGCCCTATACTCTGATGGACTATTTTCCTGATGATTATCTCCTCTTTGTCGATGAGTCGCATGTTACCCTGCCGCAGGTGCGGGGCATGAGCGGAGGAGATACGGCAAGGAAGCGCAATTTAATAGACTACGGCTTTCGCCTGCCCTCGGCCTATGATAACCGCCCGCTATATTTCGAGGAATTTGAAAATAAGATTAATCAGGCGGTTTTCGTCAGCGCCACTCCGGCCGACTACGAGCGCGAGCATTCGAATAGCATAGTCGAGCAGATTATCCGTCCGACAGGCCTCATCGACCCCGAGGTTGAGGTGCGCCCGATAGAGGGGCAGGTTGACGATCTGATGGGCGAGATTCGCAAGCGAGCAGAGATAGGCGAGCGGGTGCTTGTCACCACTCTTACCAAGAAAATGGCCGAGGATTTGACAGAATACTTTGAATCAAACCAAATCAAGGTAAGGTATATACACTTCAATGTAGAAACTATCGAGCGGATGGAGATAATCCGAGATCTGCGCCTCGGAATTTTTGACGTTCTGGTCGGTATAAACCTGCTCCGAGAGGGGCTGGATATTCCCGAGGTGTCGCTCGTCGCGATACTTGACGCCGACAAGGAGGGCTTCCTCCGAGCCGAAACCTCGCTTATACAGACGATAGGACGGGCCGCACGAAACGCGCACGGCAAGGTTATAATGTACGCAGACACAATCACCCGCTCAATGAGGGCCGCCATCAGCGAGACCAACCGCCGCCGCGCGATACAGAGCGAATATAATAAGGCGCACGGTATCACCCCGCAAACAGTAATCAAGGGCGTGCGCGATATTATCGAAATCTCTGCGACAGATGATGAGACAGGAGACCGCCGCCGTGGTGCGGGCGTGTCGGGAAGGCCGGGTAAAAAAGACGCCGGGACTATGACGGCAAAAGAGCGCGAGGCTCTTATCGAGCGGATGACGGGCGAGATGAAGGAGGCCGCGCGGCGGCTTGAATTTGAAGAGGCAGCATATATAAGAGACAGAATTAAAGAGCTGAGGAGCGGACAAAAGTAGCGCTCGCTTTATGAAAGGATTCGGATACAATATGGAGATTATCTCAACACTCGCAAAAGAATTTAAACTTGGCATCTCGCAGGTCGAGCGCACAGTTGAACTTATCGACGAGGGAAATACCATTCCCTTTATCGCTCGATATCGCAAGGAGGTCACCGGGTCGCTCGACGACACTTTGCTGCGCGACCTTTTTGATCGACTGTCATACCTGCGGAATATTGCCAAGCGCCGCATCGAGGTTAAGGAGCTGATAGCCGGGCAGGGAAAGCTAACTCCCGAAATAGAGGCGGCGATAAACGCGGCGACAACACTTACCGAGGTCGACGATATATACCGCCCCTTCAGACCCAAGCGCAGAACCCGCGCCTCAATTGCAAGGGAGAGAGGGCTCGAGCCGCTCGCTCAGCTTATTGTCGAGCAAGAGCTCTCATACAACCCGCCCCTTGAGGAACAGGCCGGTGCGTATGTTGACGAGGAAAAGGGTGTTGACAGTGCCGAGCAGGCGCTTGCCGGGGCGATGGATATCATCGCCGAGGATGTGTCGGACAATGCCGACATCAGAAAGACAATACGCTCGCTGACCTGGGACGAGGGTGTGCTCAGCTCGACCGGAGAGGGCGACACTGTCTATACTCAATATTATGATTACAGCGAACGCCTTCGCAAAATTCCCGGCCACCGAATACTCGCCATAAATCGCGGCGAGAAGGAGGAGGTGCTAAAGGTAACTCTTTCTGCGCCGCGCGAGCTGATACTGAAATATCTATCCAAAAAGCTGGTGAAGGACAACGGCAGTCCGGCATCAAAATATGTCGCAGCGGCTGTCGAGGACGGGTATGACCGGCTTATCGCCCCGAGCGTAGAGCGCGAGATACGAAGCGATATGTTCGACCTTGCAAGCGAGGGCGCAATTAAGCTTTTTGCAGACAACCTGCGCCACCTGCTCATGCAGCCTCCGCTCAAGGGCAAGACCGTGCTCGGATTTGATCCGGGATATCGTACCGGTTGCAAGCTTGCGGTGGTCGACCAAACCGGCAAGGTAATCGACACGGCGGTGATATATCCCACAAAGCCGCAGGAAAGAATCAAGGAGAGCGGTGACGCTGTTGTGAGGCTGATAAGAAAGCATGGCATCGATGTTATCGCCATCGGAAACGGAACGGCTTCAAGAGAGAGTGAAATTTTCATCGCCAATCTGCTCAAAACAATTCCCGAGGATGTTAAGTATGCCATAGTAAGTGAGGCGGGAGCGTCTGTTTACTCGGCATCAAAGGTGGGCGCCGAGGAATTTCCGGATTTCGACGTTACACAGCGCTCGGCCGTTTCTATTGCCCGTCGCCTTCAAGACCCGCTTGCCGAGCTTGTAAAAATCGACCCTAAATCGATTGGCGTGGGTCAGTATCAGCACGATATGAAGCCAGCGCGGCTTGACGGAGCGCTCTCAAGCGTGGTTGAGGACTGCGTTAACGCGGTCGGCGTTGATCTTAACACCGCCTCACACTCGCTTCTCTCATATATATCCGGAATTAACGCGACGAGCGCGAAAAACATTGTAAAATACCGTGAGGAGAACGGTGAGTTTGCCTCGCGCAAGCAGATACTCAAAGTGCCGAAAATTGGCGCTAAGGCCTTTGAACAGTGCGCCGGATTTCTCCGTATTTCCGGCGGAGACGAGATTCTTGACAATACCGGAGTCCACCCCGAGTCCTATGGTGCGGCGCGCGAGCTGCTTGTCATGTTCGGCTATACCGGTGAAGATGTCCGAGCCGGACGGCTCTCGGACTTGTCTGAGAAGGTGAAGCGAAAGGGTGCGGACAAGGTTGCCGCCTCGCTCGGAATCGGCGAGCCGACCCTCTTTGATATTGTCAGCGAGCTTGAGAAGCCGGGGCGCGACGTGCGCGACAGTCTGCCGCCTTTGGTGCTGCGCGAGGATGTGCTTGATCTATCCGACCTGAAGGAAGGAATGCTTTTGACCGGAACGGTCAGAAATGTTATAGATTTCGGCGCGTTTGTCGACATCGGAGTTCATCAGGACGGACTAGTTCATATATCGCAGCTTGCCGACAGGTTTGTCAAACATCCGTCCGATGTGGTGTCGGTTGGGGATGTGGTAGAGGTCAGGGTGATTGGGGTTGATCTTCACAAGAAGAAGATATCGCTCTCGATGAAGGGGCTGAAACAGAGCAAATCTTAATTTATTAAGATTATCTTTTGGTCGATGTTAAATATCGGATAGGTGATTTGCGAATCGGTTGTATAAGTTGCACAAACCAAACTCAAAAAATTTTGGGAATTAACATCTTCCATTTTGGCGTTATTTTTGGTACAATATATAGTGTTAAAATTTAAAAGTCCCGGGGTCTGCCTATTGAGGCGATGTCGGTAGAAATTCAAGGAGGATTATTTCCTATGGCAAGTTTATCCTTAAGACACATTTATAAGAAGTTTCCGGGCGGCGTTACTGCCGTTTCAGACTTCAACCTTGAAGTGAAGGACAAAGAATTTTTGGTTCTCGTCGGCCCCTCGGGCTGCGGAAAAACCACAACCCTGCGTATGATAGCCGGTCTCGAGGAGATTACCGAGGGCGAGCTTTTCATAGGCGACCAACTTGTGAACGACGTTGCCCCTAAGGACAGAAAAATCGCGATGGTGTTCCAGAACTATGCGCTCTATCCCCATATGTCGGTTTTCGAGAATATGTCCTTCGGCCTCAAGCTCAACAAGACACCGAAGGAAGAGATTAAGCGCCGTGTTGAGGAAGCAGCCCGCATTCTCGATATAACCCACCTGCTCGACAGAAAGCCAAAGGCTCTCTCGGGCGGTCAGAAACAGCGTGTCGCGCTCGGCCGCGCAATTGTGCGTAACCCGAAGGTCTTCTTGCTTGACGAGCCGCTCTCAAACCTTGACGCGAAGCTCCGCGCCACGATGAGAACCGAGCTTACAAAGCTGCATCAGAGCATCGGCACAACATTTGTGTACGTTACTCACGACCAGGTTGAGGCTATGACGATGGCGACAAGAATTGTCGTTATGAAAGATGGTCTTATCCAGCAGGTCGACACACCGCAGAACCTTTATGATTATCCCTGCAACATCTTTGTCGCAGGCTTCATAGGCACCCCTCAGATGAACTTCATCACAGGAACGCTCACAAAGAAGGGCGAGGATGTTTACTTCAACTTTGAGGATAAGGCAGTTAAGCTTCCTGCCGATAAGGCCAATAATCCCGCTCTCAAGGAATATATCGGAGAGGAAGTCACCCTTGGAATCCGCCCCGAGTGCATTCACGATGAGCCCGTGCATATCGCCACACTTACCGAGAGTGTTATCGACACTTATGTTGACGTAACCGAGCTTATGGGCGCCGAGATTTATCTCTATCTCACAGTAGGAGAGATCAGGCTCACCGCACGCGTTTCCTCGCGCTCAACCTCAAAAGCGGGCGACAACATTAAAGTGGCCTTTGATATGTCAAGAGTTCACATCTTCAACAAAGATACCGAGCGCTTCATAATTCACTAAGAGAAAGATACTATAAAAAACCATAAAACACCGCCCAGGTCAATGACCTGGGCGGTGTTTTGTAATTATCACGATATCTTGCATGGGCAGTCTGGCAGCTTGAAAGATTGATTTTTTAAATATTTCACCCCGTATAATCCTCAATCAGCGCAATCAACTCTTGTTTAGAAAAGGCATATATGCCTTCGGCGAGCATATTCCTGTCGGCCTCGGGCAGGCTTCGCACCTGAACATCAATAAGGTCGGTCAGCACACCCGAGCTGTCAAAAACCCCTATAACCCCCTCGTGCTCGCGGAGAATAAAAACAGGCTCTTCATCCTCTGTGAGAGCAAGTCCGGCAATGGTGTCGCCCAGAAGTTCGGTTTTTTCGGTAAGTGCCGATATTTTGTCGGTGAGAGTGATTGTAAAATAAAGAGAAAGAGCGCAGATGAGCGCTGCGGCAAGAGCCGCGCAGAGCGACGCGGCCGATAATCCTTTGTTTTTGTCTTCCATATTTATTACCATACCTTTCTGAGATAAGTGAGGCTGTGCCGGTATTAATAGCGGCGAGAAAGACACAAAACTCACCGTTTGAAAGATAAATCTTTCAAACTTTTCGTCCTTTATGCTTTATTCTGATTATATTATTGTCATCGGGGGGAAAATATATACGAAAAAGCCGGTATGTGAGGAAAAATGAATTCTAAAATCCAAATTTCAGATTAAAATTTTTGAAGGGGATCTGAGGCGAATCTCTTATAAGAAGTTTTGTTCCCCGGCCTTCCTTTGAATAAAACAGAAAACAATTAATACCCTTTAATCGGAGAAAAAGCATATGAAAAGAGACAACCGAAATCACAGAGTAAGGCATGGCCTGCGCGTTCTGATCAGTCTTGCGGCGCTTGTTTTTATTGTTCTGATGCTGGCGCTGCTCGTGGCCGGTTTTTATCTAACCACATATCTTGCCGCGAATTATGATGAGGAAATAGATGTCTCGCTTTTCGCGGCATCGGCGCGCGGAGGTGCTACAAAAATATATTGTTATGACTTCAGCGACCGCTCAAAGCGCGCCGGAGAGTTGATCGAGCTTACCGGCGAGCAGCTTTACGGGGGCGGCAAGCGCGTTCATGTCGAGTACGACGCCGTTCCGCGTAACCTGATAAATGCCTTTGTGGCAATCGAGGATAAGCGTTTTTTCAAGCATTCGGGCGTTGATTGGAGAAGGACCGCGACGGCGTCGCTCAATTACTTTACCCGGGGGCAAAAAACATTCGGCGGTTCGACCATAACCCAGCAGGTGATAAAAAATATCACAGGCGAGTCCGAGGTTTCTCCCGAGCGCAAGATACAGGAGGTTATATGGGCGCTTGACCTTGAAACAAAGCTTGACAAGACCGAGATTCTTGAAATATATATGAATATAATAAATCTTTCTCATGGCTGCGTCGGAGTTCAGGCAGCGGCAAACACCTATTTTTCAAAGGATGTATCAGAGCTTTCGCTTATTGAGTGCGCCGCCATCGCGGCGATAACAAATAACCCCGGATATTACGACCCGGTGCGAAATCCCGCGAACAATAAAGCGCGGCGAGACATAATACTCTCCGAGATGTTCGACCAGGGGTTGATCACAATCGAGGAATTCGAAGAAGCATACGACAGGGAACTGACAACAGACCTGTCATGGCAAAACGAGGTAGACGGGGTTAATTCATGGTATATAGACATGGCAGTCGAGGATGTGATAGGCGATCTCGTTGCCGAATATGGCTACAGCAGGGAAGCCGCGAGCCTGATGGTCTATTCGGGGGGGCTGCGAATATATACCGCGATGGATCCAGGTGTGCAGAGTGTCCTTGAGGAGTATTACGCAAATGTCGAGCACTTTCCCGAGAGAGCGGGCGATAATAAATTTGAGTCCTCAATGATTGTGATTGACCCGCAAACCGGGGATATCCTTGGCGTGGCGGGGGCAATTGGCGAGAAGAAGGCAAACCGGGTTCAAAATTACGCGACGATGACCGACCGCCCCTCGGGTTCGACTATCAAGCCCCTGTCGGTTTACGCGCCGGCGCTTGAGGCAGGTGTTATTACGAGCGCGTCGGTGTACGACGATGTTCCGGTTAGCTTCAGAAGCGACGGCTCAACCCTTGTCGGCTGGCCAAAAAATTATCCCGCAGCCTACCGGGGACTGACTAATGTTATGGCATCGGTGCGCGATTCGGTCAACACTGTCGCCGTGCGCGTGCTTGCCGACCTCGGTGAGAGCGAATCTTTCAAGTTTTTGACCGAGAAGGCCGGTCTTAGGCTTATCGAGAGCCGGCGCTTGTCAGACGGAAGCGTGATTACCGATATCGGTGCGGCCTCTCTTGCGCTCGGCCAGCAGAACTATGGGGTTACGGTTCGCGAGCTTACCGGGGCATATACCATGTTAGCAAACAAGGGGATTCGCAGCGAAACCCGCTCTTATTTTAAGGTGACAGACGCGTCGGGAAACTTGTTGCTCAGCCGCGATTATTCGGGCATCCGCGCCATATGCGAGGAGACCGCCTCGATAGTAACTCTCATGCTCAAGGATGTTGTGTCTTTAGGTACGGCTAAGGCGCTGACCCTTGATGAGCACGTTGATGTCGCCGGAAAGACCGGAACCACGCAGGACAATTATGATAAATGGTTTATCGCATACACCCCGTATTATTTAGGTGGCGTTTGGTGCGGGCATGAATATCCGGCCACGCTCGACGGAATACCGGGAAACCCCTGCATCACCGCTTGGGATGAGGTGATGACAATACTCCATGATAAATATATAAATAGAGGGCAGGCGCCCGCCCAATTTCAAATATCCGAAAATATTGTCAGGGTTAAGTGCTGCGCCGACTCAGGGTTGCTTATGGGCGAGGCCTGCCGCGCCGATCCGAGAGGAGAGCGAGGTGTATATTGCTGGTTTGTTGCGGGAGACGAGCCGACCCGCTTCTGTGACCGCCATATAATGGTAGACTACGATACGGCCGGAGGCGGAGTGGCGAGCCCATATTGTCCGGCGGAGGATATAAAAAAGGTGGGTTTAGTTGAGGTTGAACGCAGCTTTCCGGTTCAGGTTTATGTTACAGATGCACAGTATACCTGGCGTCGTCTGCCCGGAAATGTCGAACCCGCCCTCTCGCCAAATCTCCCCTTCTATGCCAATATCCTCAAGGGCAGCGAATATTGCGGCATCTCAAACAAATCTTCTCAATTCAATCGTTACTGCCCCCTGCATCAGCACAAAGCAGAAGAGCAAAGCAGCAATCCAGACACCGGAATACACTGGTTCTGGCCGGCGGGGAAGAGGGGGTGAGGTGATAAACTATATTTAATTAAATGATAAATAGTGAATCCCGGTATATCTGATGCAAAAATCTCGACATACCGGGAAAACTACGCGCCCCACCTCATGCTATCACAAAAGTGATTTAAACTTGTCTTTGCTTGCCACCCTGCCGCGAAAAAATTACATGCCTTTGGAATACGGCGTGTAACGTCTCATATTATTAAATATGTAAGGTGATAAATCCTGAAGAAAAATTCTTTTTCTTCAGGACAAACAAGACAGACAAGACAAACGAGAATTATGCCTTTTTCGCCTTTATTGATGGCAGAAATACTGCCGATGTTACGGCGGGGCGGCACAAATCTCGGCGCACTGGAAAGGAAGGGTTGAATTTATGATGTTGAGGCGCGGGGGGCGGCATCGCCCTCGAATAAGGTTTGAATCCCGGGAACTTTTATTTATGGTGATATTCAGCCTTGTTTTTTTAGTCATTGCTTTTATTGTAAGAGGGGCGGCCGGAAGCCCCTTTAGGGTAATCAGCTATTGTAATCTTAGGAGTGTTATTCCCCCGGTGTGGCTGATGGTGATACTTTGGGTGGCGTGGTACATAGTGCTTGGCGGGGTTTTCGGTTCGGTGCTGTTCGGGCATGTCTGCCGAGATGAGGTTGCCAAATATAAGGGTGGAATGCTCTTTATGCTTATGATGGCGCTCGGATATCTCTGGTATCCGATTTTTTTCGGGGCGGCGGCTCTCCTGTTTGCGCTTTTCGTAGCCGAGGCGGTATTGGCTCTGGCTTTTCTATCGGCGATTTATTTTTTTCGCGTCAGAAAGGGAGCTGGCTGGATTATGCTCGGATTTTCTTTGTGGATGATCTATATGGTTTTGCTTAATATAATGTGTCTCTTTGCTCGTTAAACAAAAATAATATAATGTGTCTTTCTGCGCGGTAAAGAAAAACAAGAATAACAATCTTAATATGTTGAATTGTCCAAATATGCTTGACAACCACAATGTTTAGTTGTATAATTTAGAAGTGGATAAAACATGGAGGTTTTTTATTATAATGAAAAAAGCGAAAATACTTGCGTTCATTCTTGCGGCGATTTTGATTGCCCTTCCTCTCCTGTCCTGTGACGGCGGCGGCGCCGGCGAGGATACCGAAACCGAGTCGTCGGAAGAAACCGGAGCTAATGTTACCATAACAGTTTCAATGAAGGTGAAAAATGCTGACGGAGATGTGGTATATGACATCCCATCCTATGTTTACAACGGCGAGGAGCCCACGATTATTGATCTTATAGATGATTATTTCTATATGGAGATGGACCCGTTGTATGTTGATATCGACGATGAAGGTGGCATAAGGACAATTGTTTCAATCGGCGAAATTGAGGCAGGCGAGGTTGTAGGAACAAGCGCCGGTTCGGAGGTTGAGGAGGTTCTTTACACAACGATGTGGTGGTACAATCTCAACGGCAGGGAAGGCACGGCGATGCTTGATAATTACATTGTAAAAAACGGCGACTCAATTGAGTTCTACCTCAAAAAGGTTTCCTCGGGTTCAGACACTTCTAAAAAATAAACAATAAAAAGCACGGGTGGTTCATCCGTGCTTTTTTTGAGCGACAAGACCTGCCGCAAAACTTGAGCCATGCCGGCTAAATTTAGTCAGGCGCCAGCCTACCTCAACCCGTCAAAGCTTCGCTGGCGCAAAACTTCATAAACGGCTATCGCCGCCGAGTTCGAGAGATTAAGACTTCTCAGGCCGTCGCGCATCGGAATTCGGACACAGGCGGCGGCATTGTTTTCCAGCAATTCCTCGGGCAGGCCTGCGGTTTCTTTCCCAAACATGAGAAAGACCCGATCGGGATAGGTCACATCTGTGTATTTGTTCTTTGCTTTAGTGGAAAAATAATAGATATGTGACCCGGGATTTCGCTCGTAAAAATCATCAAGACCGTCATAATAGAAAATATCAAGAGCGTGCCAGTAATCAAGACCGGCACGCTTTAGTTTTTTGTTGTCAACCACAAAACCGAGCGGGCGTATTAAATGGAGGGATGCGCCGACAGCGGCGCAGGTGCGAGCGATATTCCCGGTGTTTTGTGGAATTTGAGGCTCGTGCAGGACAATATTAATCTTATTCATCTGTCGTACAAAAACCTTTCGGATAATTGTTTTTTCGTCTGTATATTATACACCATGAGTGAGAGTTTATCAAGTCGGGCAATAATAATTGACAAAATTATAAATAACTGTGGAAAAACGGGCCCAAGTGTTGTATAATAATTAGGATAGAATTATATTCGTATGAAAGGTTATAAAAATGGGAGTAGCGTCTAAAATATTTGGAACATACAGCGACAGACAGATAAGAAAGCTTAAAAAAACAGCAAATAAAATAGAAGCCCTCACCCCTCGCTTCAAGAATATGAGCAACGAAGAGCTGATTGGCATGACCGAAGTGTTTCGCAAAAGATTCAAAGCGGGTGAAACGCTCGACGACCTGCTCCCGGAGGCCTTCGCCGCCGTTCGCGAGGCGACAGACCGAGTGCTTGGCAAACGTCTTTTCTATGTTCAGGTTCTCGGCGGCATAATCCTTCATCAGGGCAGAATAGCCGAGATGAAAACAGGAGAAGGAAAAACATATGTGGCGATAATGCCGGCATATCTTAACGCGCTGGCAGGCGAGGGGGTTCATGTCGTTACGGTAAACGACTATCTTGCTCGATACGGCCGCGACGAGGTCGGCAGGGTTTACGAATTTATGGGGATGACAACAGGGCTTGTCGTTCACGGTCAGATGCACGAGGAGAAGAAGGCGGCTTATGCTGCCGACATCACCTACGGCACAAACAACGAATATGGATTTGACTACCTGCGCGACAATATGGTGGTCTACAAAGAGCGGATGGTGCAGCGCGGACACGCCTTCGCCATTGTCGATGAGGTTGACTCGATTCTTATCGACGAGGCGCGAACGCCTTTGATTATCTCGGGCGCCGGAGAGGAATCTACCGAGCTTTATGACCGTGCCGACGCCTTTGTCAGAACGCTTCGCCGCCATGTGATAAAGGAAATGGATACAAAGCAGAGCTATGATGAGATTGATGCTGACTATGTTATCGACGAGAAGGCGCGCAACGCGATACTTATACAGAAGGGCATAAGAAAAGCCGAGGAATTTTTCGGTCTTGAGAACTATGCCGACGCTGAGAATTCAACCATAGCGCACCATGTCAATCAGTCAATTCGCGCACACGGGATTATGAAGCGCGACGTTGACTATGTAGTAAACGAAAACGGAGTGGTGATAGTCGACGCTTTCACAGGGCGCCTTATGCCCGGGCGGCGCTATTCTGACGGTCTGCACCAGGCTATCGAGGCCAAGGAGCGGGTTAAAATTGAGAAGGAAAATAAGACGCTCGCCACTATCACCTTCCAGAATTATTTCAGAATGTATGGCAAACTCTCGGGTATGACCGGAACGGCGCTTACAGAGGAGATGGAATTCCGCGAAATTTATGGGCTTGACGTGGTCGAGGTTCCGACCAATAAGCCTATGATAAGGGTAGACCACCCCGATGCAGTTTACAAAAATGTCAAGGGCAAATATGATGCTATTGTGAATCAGGTTATCGAGTGCCACAAAAAGGGGCAGCCGGTGCTGGTCGGAACCATCTCTATTGATAAGTCGGAACTCTTGTCGGCGATGCTGAAAAAGAACGGAATACCTCACACCGTGCTCAACGCGAAATATCACGCTAAAGAAGCCGAGATAGTCGCGCAGGCCGGAAAGTTTGGTTCTGTGACTATATCTACGAATATGGCGGGGCGGGGAACCGATATTATGCTTGGCGGTAATCCCGAGTATATGGCAAAGGACGAGATGCGAAAGCTCGGCTTTGACGAGGGCATTATCACCCGCGCCACAGGCAGCGCCGAGACCGATGATGTAGATATACTTGAGGCTCGCAAGACCTTCCGAGAGCTTTTCGAGAAATACAAAGCACAGGTTGAACCCGAGGCAAAGCGGGTGGTGGAGGCCGGAGGGCTGTTTATTATAGGAACCGAGCGCCACGAGAGCCGGCGTATTGATAATCAGCTTCGCGGCCGTGCGGGGCGTCAAGGTGACCCCGGCGAATCGCGCTTCTATATCTCGCTTGAGGACGATCTGATGCGACTTTTCGGCAGCGAGCGGATAATCGGTATTGTCGACCGGCTTGGGCTTGACGACTCAACACCGATTAACGCAAAGATTCTCTCAAATTCAATCGAAACCGCACAGAAGCGCATTGAGGACAATAACTTTAAACGCCGCAAAAATGTTCTCACATACGATGATGTTATGAATCAGCAGCGGGGAGTTATCTACAAGCAGAGGCAGGCGGTGCTAAACGGCGAAGATCTCTCCTCGACCATACTCGGTATGATAAGGGCAACGGTCACCGATTCGGTTTACAACTTCACACAGAGCGAGAACTCAGCCGAGTGGAATTTCGACGGGCTGCGAAGCCAATATCTCGGTTTCCTCTGCCGCGAAGATGATTTCAGATACAGCGAGGACGAATTAAAGAAACTGAAAAAAGACGATGTTGCAGAAATACTTTGCGAACGTGCTGAGCGAATTTACAGAGAAAAAGAGGAGCTTTTCGGAGAAGATAAGTTCCGGGAGATCGAGCGCGTGATACTGCTTCAGAATGTCGATCGCATGTGGATGGATCACATTGACGCTATGGACGACCTAAAGGAGAGCGTCGGCCTTGTGGCCTACGCGCAGCGAAACCCAATCAACGAATATCGCATCCTTGGCGCCGATATGTTTGACGCGATGGTTGCAGACATCCGCGAGAGAACCGTTCGGATGATACTCTCAATAAAACCGGTCGACGATAACAGACAGATAAGACGAGTGCAGGTTGCAAAACCCCTTATCGAGGGTTTTGAGGGCGGCAGAATGCCGACCAAAAAGCTTAAGAGCACCGGCCCTGCCCCCATCCGAAATGCCAAGCGCCCCAGTCCTAACGAACCTTGCTCCTGCGGAAGCGGCAAAAAATACAAAAAGTGCTGCGGTGCCCGATCGAGCGAGGAATAACAAGTTTATAAAATATTTTTTCAAACTGTGAGCTTTGTGCCTTTGCCACAAGGCTATGACCGCGATTCGAATGCAGCCAACCGGCACAGTTCTCACAGAACCAAAAAAGCATTGTCATAAAAACCAAAAAAACAAATATCTATTGAAAGGGCATATAATTACAAATGGGCTTCGGTCTGCTTTTTATCGGCTATCTTCTTGCGTTTTTCCTGGCGCTTACAAAATTCGGATTTGCCATCCGCCTTCTTGGTTACGCGATAATCGCGTGGTCGCTTATAAAGCTTCGCGATTATGAACCGAAATTCACCTATCCTCAAGGGCTCTCCTTCCTCCTTGTCATAATCGGCGTCTTTAATTTTCTGCTTGAGGGGGCGGCTGAGCTTGCCATAGCGCTCCCCGAGTGGATGTCGGCGTCGGATAGTGTTGTCGATTGGGCGGAATTTATAGTTGATATCGCGCTAAATATCACTCTTCTCTGGGTCATAGCCGAATTTGCCCACCGGCTCGACTTGAGAAAACAGAGAGTGGCGGCGTTGCGAAATATGATTTTTGTCGGGGCTTATTTCATTCTGTATTTTCTTGGAAGCGGGCCGATGGCCGGGAACGAAAGATTCCAATCGGTGTTTGCCCTGCCGATGTTGATAATCCAGCTCTTTTGGATATTCCTCAATCTCGCGCTCATCTTCTCCTGCTATATGTATATCTGCCCCGAGGGCGACGAGGATATGCCGCGTCGGAGGTCAAGATTTAAATTTATTAATAAAATAAAGGAAGAATCCGACAGGCGGGTTGAGATGGCAAAAAGAGAAACCGAAAAATATATATCAGAACAAAATAATAAAGAGAATAAACAAGACAAAAAAAACAAAAAATAAAAAGAAGGAGGCAAGACTAATATGGAGAACAAAGAAGGCATGAAAAAGATGCAGATAGTCGGCTGGGGCGGCCTTATCGGAGCGCTTATTTTCTTTTTTAATCCAGACATCGGTGTTTTTGACCTTTTGCCTGATTTTATCGGATATATCCTAATTTGCGCCGCGTTAACTAAAATTGCCGATATTGACGACAGAGTTGGCGAGGCGAGGGAGCTTTTTGTCAGGATGATTTATATCAGTCTTGTCAAGTTTGCGGTGTTTTTTGTGCAGTTTGGTTTTTTCCCG
Organism: Eubacteriales bacterium; assembly: GCA_050309735.1. Lineage (GTDB taxonomy): Bacteria > Bacillota > Clostridia > Oscillospirales > CAG-272 > UMGS1002. The sequence goes on along the minus strand of JBNRMS010000063.1, from coordinate 1,688 downwards.
CCCACAGATCAGTCGGTATCAACTCTGATGTTTGCTTTCGTCTTCTCGGTTGCCGAAATTATCACTGTCATCCCGGCAATGGTAAAGCTTGCCGACGGAATACTCCACCTTTCCTCTCGACACGACGGCAAGGCGGCCTATCTGCCCGCACGAGCGCGAGGTGCGCGGCGGGACGGTGCGTATGAAAAAACGATAACCGAGAGAGTTCGGAATGCGACAATCGCTTTTGTGATAATCAAAGCGCTCTCTCGAACGCTACCCGAATTCTCGGCTCTGTCAGAGCAGGCATATGACGAGTCGTTTTGGGGGCAGATATATCAATATGTCGGACTTTTCAGGATTTTCGGAATTTTGGTGGCGCTTATTGCTGCAATCGTTTGGATTATTCCGACTGTTCGTTATATCAGGCTAATGAGGGGCGATGCAGAATTCCTTAGCAGACTAAAGATTAAATACAATGAAGAAATTCTGTCGCAGACCGACAGACTGGCTCGCCGTGCAGTGAGAAGTTCTTTTGGTTATTTTGGCGCGGCGGCGGTGCTGACGCTTGATTTTTATATTGACGGTTTTAATATCCTGCCCGACATTCTATCGGCACTCTGCGTTATCGCCGGGCTTTTGGCAATAAGAAAACATATTGCCGGATGGCGGGGGTGCATGGCAGCGGCGGGGCTTTATGGCATTGTTTCGCTGATTGCGGATATTTCAAAATATTTCTTTAATACCAATCATTACATTGAAGCGATAATGAAAAACGAAGAGACATATAATGCATATATCCTTGTTTGTCTTCTCTCGGCGGCGGCGGCAGCGGCATTTTTTGCGATGGTCGTCTTGCTTCTTTTCATTGTGCTAAAAGATGTTATAAACAAACACACAGGCTTTTCAATGACGACACACGACACCTACAATCCATCTGAAAAAATCCAAGCGCTGCATCTTGCGCTCGGGCGCCGGCTGATTATTCCGGCTGTTATTGCGGCTTTGGCGGCGGTGATGTCGATTGCGGCTGAAGTGCTTGTGTGGAGATATGATTATCTTTGGATATTCACCTTCCTCCTTGTGGTTCCTTTTTCGTTTTTTATGATAAAGATACTCTCCGAAATAAACGAACAGATAAGCTATAAATATATGTTGTCATGATAGCAGGTGAATAATCTTCGCATCTTCTGCCGATAATAAATAGCGCGGCGGTCAAAATCACAACGCCGATACTATAAGCTGTTTTCTTTAAAGGAGATGCGCGAAAAATGCAGAACGATCAGAATAACAAACTGAACAAGCGTCGTCAGGACGTGACCGACTTTCAGAACAATCTGAACGACCAGAACAATCAGAATAAACAGAACAATCAGAATAACCAGAATAAGAGAAACGCAGATAACAGGCAGGACACTGGGAACAACCAAAGAAACCAAGATAACCAGGGTCAGAACTGCCGATAAAAAAAACAAAAAAACACAAGAGAAAAGGGTCCCCTTTAGGAGCGGTCAGATAGGGATTATTAATTCCTGAAAAATTCGGCATAGTCGTAGATTTTCGGCTATGCCGTTTTTTCGTTTAGTTTGGTAAGTCGATAGCGCCAATGCAGTTATAGAAAATTTGAATCCGCTGGGTTCTGCGGCCATCTACTTTTTCAGCCTTAAATACAATAATTTTGTCGATGAACTCTCTAATAATCTCTGCAT
>JBNRMS010000062.1:0-5844 GCA_050309735.1 Eubacteriales bacterium | reverse complement strand
TCGGGGAGCGGGGGGCGGGTTGAGAGCTGGGCAATCGGTGTGCAAAATCCCGACAAGTCAAGCGCCCGTTCCGAGCTTATGCTTTTGAATATTAATGGCCTCTCGGTTGTGACGAGCGGTATTTCCGAGCGCTACTATACTGTTGACGGCGTCAATTATCACCATATAATCAACCACGAAACCCTCATGCCCTCGAGCTATTTCGCGCAGGTGACAATAATCTGCCGCCACTCGGGAGAGGGCGACTCGCTCTCAACGGCCCTATTCAATATGCCGCTCGACCGCGGACGCGAATATGTTGAGAGTCTTGCCGATGTCGAGGCCGTCTGGATTATGCACGACGGGCGAATTGAATATTCGAGCGGGTTTGAGGAATTTATAAGGGCAGACAAATAAAAAATCACAAAAGGCAGCGTTATGCGCTGCCTTTTGTGATTGGTGACCCCTACGGGAATCGAACCCATGTTTTCGCCGTGAGAGGGCGATGTCTTAGCCGCTTGACCAAGGGGCCAGCTTGACGGCTTGATTATTATAACATATATCAATTAATAAATCAATAGCTTTTCGCATGATTTTTTAAATTTTTGATATATTGCGAAGAATATCTGCTCTCACAATCGGGTTGACATTTGCTGATAAGCGGTATATAATTAATATGTTGGATAAATTGTGTGATACTATGCTACGGGCGGCCTCAGCGCTCGGACATTTGCCCGGCCGCCGCTCTTTTTATTTCGTTTTTGAGCGGCTGCCCGTGGTCGATAAATCCGGCGCTCTCAAGCAGCAGGTCATGTGTGATAATCTGTCTTATGTCGGTCGTCGGCCCCGCCATATGCGGCATCATCATAACATTGGGCAGAGTGTAAAGCGGGTCGTCGGCTTCGGGGGGCTCTTTTGTGTAAACATCAAGAAAAGCCCGGAATCTCCCTGTGGAGAGTTGATCGCAAAGGGCTGACTGGTCGACAATCCCACCCCTTGCCGTGTTGACAAACAGCGCCCCTTCTTTTATCATCGAAAGCAGCCTTTTGTCAATCATTTTGCGGGTTGCGTCGTAGAGCGGGGTGTGAAGGCTTATGACGTCGCTTGTCGCGAAAATTTCCTCAAGCGAGGTTTGTTTTATGCCATAGCGCTCCTTGTCCTCGTCGGGAATATTGACGATATCGTAAACCATAATCTTAACCCGGAAAGGCGCGAGCATCCTCACAAGATTTTTGGCGATGGCGCCATAGCTGACAAGCCCTACCTTTTTTCCGAGCAGTCCTGAGTTTGAATAGGTCGATATCTTCCACTTTTTATTGTTTTTTAAGTTGTTGCTGTAATAGGGTATATCGCGCAGAGCAGCCAGTATATAGCCCACAGTCCCCTCGGCCACCGATTCGGCGAAATAAGCATTGCCCGAAATCACGCGAATTCCTCGCTCCCACATCATATCGCTGACAAAGGGGGCCACCGTTCCGCAAAGATGGGTTAGAAGACGCAGCGACGGCGCGGCCGACAGGATTGTTTGGTCGAGCCTTGGCGCCCCCCAAGCGCTGATATAGACTTCGCAGTCGCCAATAAGCTCTGCCACCTGATCGGCTGAGAGATTTTTCGTGCTTCTGTTCCAGGTTATCTGCCCGAGGCTCTCGGCAAGACGTATGTTTTCTGGGGTAAAAAAGGTGGAGAAGGTATGCCCGGCAGGTAATGTTATAAAGGCTTTCAATTTTTGTCGCTCCCTCTATGTGTTTTTTTCATTATATCAAAATTCAGCACAAATTTCAATATAAAATATAAACAGAAGGATTATTATGCTTAATTCAACATTTAATAAGCCGTATCTCACCCCCCCTCCCGAGCATCCCCGGCTTATGTTTCGGGCGAGTGACATGGCGAGGATAGAAAAAAACCTCATCCTGCCCGAGAACAGCCGCGCGCGGGAGTTGTGGGAATACCTGTGCTCGCTTTCGGTTTGTGGCGAGGGTGCCACGCCCGAGTACGGCACATATCACCTTCGCGAATACCTCGCAGTTGAGGCTAAGGCCTTTTTGGCGGCGATAGAAAAGGAGGCCGGGAGAGCGGCCGATGCAATAGACTCGCTATTTGTTCTTCTTGATTCTTTTTCGGTTACCGGTGGGAATATGGCAGCTCGCTGGTGCGGACACCTGATTTTCATCAGCGCCGAGGTTTATGACTGGTGCTATGACTTTTTGTCGCGCGAACAGAAGATAAAAATTATAGAGCGCTGCGAGGAGCTTGGAGCTGCGTCGCTTGAAATGGGTTATCCCCCCACCCGGCAGGCGGCGCTCTCGGGACACGGTAGCGAGGCGCAATTGCTCCGCGACCTGCTTGCTTTCTCGATTGCCGTCTACGACGAGCGCCCTGATATATACGATTTTTGCGCCGGAAGGATATTTGACGAGTTTGTTCCGGCTTATAATTATCTCTTTTCCTCGCACGGTCACCCGCAGGGCCCCTCATATGGCGCTTATCGCTATACCTCTGCCTTGTGGGCGGCGATGATTTTTCGAGCGATGAGCGGGGCCGACATTTTCAGCCGCGATTTAGCGGCGGCAGCAGACTACTATCTGTACATGAGACGACCCGGGGGTGAGGCCTTCCGGCTTGGTGATGATTTTTATGAAACAAAGGACGATTATACCCGAAAACACCCTTTTGCCGTTCCGATGTTTTTTGCCGCGGCATATACGGGGGATCCGATTTATCAGGAGCTGTTTTTCTCGGGAATGAGCGATAACTACCTCCTTCCCGAGAAATGCGGGATGGATTATTATGAGGGCGGCTCATTCGGCGAGGGCTTTTTCTCGCCGGTTGTTCAGCTTATTTGGTATGGATATACCGCGCCAAGCGAAAGACCTGATTTGCCAAAATACAAATATTTCGGCTCGCCGATAGGGATGACGGTGTGGAACGACCCCGAAACAGAGACTGCGGTGATTATGAAAATCGGCGAGCTGTGGGGAGCTAACCACGACCACCTTGACACCGGCTGCTTTCAAATATACCGCCGTGGGATTCTTGCCTCCGACTCGGGCGTTTACGATAGCTATGGCTCGCCCCACCGGAAAAACTATCTGATACACACAATCGCTCACAATTGCCTCACCGTGACCGACCCTGACCCCGACGCCTCAACCCGCGCCACGCCCGACGCGCCGATAGCGGGCGGCGTACGCCGTCCTCGTGCGGGCGCCGAGCCGAAATCGCTTGACCAATGGCAAAGTGAATACCGGATGGCAAGAGTTGTTTATCACACCGAGAGCGAGCGCTGCTGCGAAATACAGGGCGACCTCAGCGAGGCATATCGCCACACCTGCGATTCTGTAACCCGCACGATGCGCTTTGAGCCGTCTGCCGGGGTGTTTACCGTTATCGACGAGGTATGGGCAAAGGACGCGAACTATATCAAGGAATTTCACCTGCACTGCCAGAGCGAGCCGTATGTCAAGGGAAACCGGATTGTTATAGACAATGGCACGGCAAGCCTTATCTGCGAGGTTATTCTCCCCGAGAACCCGGTGATAACCATAACTGGCGGGGCGGGGAAGGAGTTTTTCGTCGGGGAGAGGAATTACGGCAGCGAGCGCGCCGGCAAAGCTGAGGCCGGATGGGGGCGGATCAGCATATCACCCTCCGCCCGGTCGATAAGCGATCGTTTCTTTATAAGAATGCGAATTGTTGATAACTAAAAAATCCAAGAGTATAACGGTCGGTGCATGAGATCTATCATGCCCTCTCTGCACCCGACGTTGAGCAAAAACTCAAAATCACCCTTAAGGAGAAGAGATAATGAACGATGACAGACGATTTGCCGTCTTGATTGACGCTGAAAATGTGTCTGACAAGTATATTAAATATATTCTTGACGAGATGACAAACTACGGAATAATCACATACAAAAGAATCTACGGCGACTGGACGCAGCCGGCGCTCGCCTCTTGGAAAAATGTCCTTCTTGATAATTCTATAACTCCGATACAGCAATACGGATATACCACCGGCAAGAATGCCACCGATTCGGCGATGATTATTGACGCGATGGATATTCTGTACAGTAAGAATGTCGAGGGTTTCTGCATTGTCTCAAGCGACAGCGACTTCACGCGGCTTGCCTCAAGACTGCGGGAGTCGGGGATGTATGTCGTTGGAATGGGCGAGAAAAAAACACCGTCAGCCTTTGTGTCGGCCTGCAATATGTTTAAATATCTTGAGATTTTAGTCAAGGGCGATAATAACGACCAGCCAGCGGCCGTCCCCGGTCGAGCTAAGAACGATAAAAAAGAGACTGCCGAGGGGCCGCCTGTCACCCCGCACATAGAGCTCGTGAAGGCTATTACCTCGATTATTAACGACACATCGGACGACGACGGCTGGAGCTCGCTCGGCGAGGTTGGAAATATTCTGATGAAGAGGTTTCCGGATTTCGATGTGCGCAACTATGGATTTAATAAGTTGACCCGGCTTGTGCGCTCGCTGCAGAAGTTTGAGATTAAATCCGAGAAAAAGAACAATCAACGGCAGATTTATGTAAAGGTAAACGGGAAGGAGTAACGATGCGGGGCGACTCTGCCTATCGCCTTACCACTTTGTGAGAGGGCTGTTTTCTTTGGAGCTCTCTTGCGTCGGGTCCGAAGGTCGACCGCACATTGTGTGTTTAAAGAGCGAAAAAGGGCGCTTTTTCGCTCAGCGTTTTGTTTTTTTAATGGGAATATATTAAATAATTCAGAAATGGGTTGACATCGGCGGGTATATGTGATATAATAGCAAGGCGAGCCGGAGAGAATCGCAAATTTGCTGTGGTGCAGGTTCGCCGGAATGGCGGAACTGGCAGACGCCCGGGACTTAAAATCCCGTGATACAAAAGTATCGTACCGGTTCGATCCCGGTTTCCGGCACCAATAATATCGCGGAGTGGAGCAGTCCGGTAGCTCGTCGGGCTCATAACCCGGAGGTCGTGTGGTTCAAATCCCACCTCCGCAACCATCTAAAAACCCTTGTACTGCAAGGGTTTTTTCTTGTTTTTAACTACCCTCCTTTTATTTCTCGACTACAGTTTTCGAACTACAAAAGGTGTTCTAATAGTCTTGCTCACAATACCGCAACATCCTATTCCTTCCTTGTTTGTGTTGGCTTCCTCGTTGTTGGAAGCCTTTTTTCTTTGCGTTCGGTTCGTTATTGTGAACCCACACCAATAGCCGATATACAATTCTCGTAACGTTCCTGTCAGATATGTCAACTCCATAAGTATTATAAATAAACAGACCACATTATAGGATAAACACCTATGTTGTGGTCTGTTTTTCACTGAAATTGTAGAAAGCTATGATTGGTGGTGATTGGAATCAATATTCTTAATTTAAAATATTATAGAATAATTTTCTATTAGGCACATCTGTCGTTTTTATAAGAACGATAAGACCTTCTGCCCTTGGAATATTCTTTCCGTATTCCCGTCCAAAGGCTTCAGCCTCAGACTTTTCTCTGAATCTTGCAATAATTTCGAGGGTATCACTCTTAACACGCTGCACCTGGTATTCACCCGCTTCATGTGATTTCATAACAGAACCCCCAAAAATATTGTCTGAATAAAATGTTTTATCAGGGTTATTAAGCTTCAAGTCCTTTATCGTGTCATATATCAATATCTACACCATATTAGTTTATCATAAAATTTAATTTATTTCAATACTTAGTAATTATTCTTACAAAATACAGTTTATGGTATAATCCAAGCGGTTATAACGTATTAATTGCCAAACATCTGTTAGTATATTGATTGATATTCTTATAATTTGCGAAATAATGTTGTATTTTGTGATAATATGTGATATTATATAAGATAATATG
>JBNRMS010000061.1:0-3235 GCA_050309735.1 Eubacteriales bacterium | reverse complement strand
CTAAATTTCTGAGCAGTGACAGTGCGTCGGTTCTGATATAGGGTGCCGACATGGCGGCAAGTATTATGATTAAGGGGATAATTATTGCTGAGAGGACGAGAGCGCTTTTGAGTATAGCAGTGAAGCTTCGCGAAGCGAGCCAGGCCGCGCAAGCGATAAAGAGTAGCTCGATGGAAAGATGCGGTGCGTCGGGGAGGATGGCAGTGACGGCAAAATTCGTGAAATCAAAAGAGGTGAGAGCTGCCGAGATTAGTGCAAGATAAGCGATAAGGGCTGCAAGAGTGGCGCGCGCCACTCTTGCAGCCGGGCGGCGGCTCGGCGGCAGAGGGGAGTGTAGCTTATCAAAAATAAAAATCAAAGACGGGGTCAGCGCGAGCACAACAAGAAAAGAGAGCACCAAGAGAAGTAATCCCGAGACACCCGGGGGGCGGCTTGAGGCAAGTCCGCCGAGGATGAGGAGCGACAAAAGGCTGATTATATGTGCGGGGCGGGGGGCGATTTTGCTGTTTTTATCCATTTACTTACCTCACGATTCGGGTATGTCAATATTGATGTCAATTTCGGGATATATCTCATCAATATCCCCGCCGTCGTAACCTGCCACCCGGCTTGAAAGCTCGAATATATCGGTGACAGACCGGGCGCGGACCGAGCTGAAAAACTCGGTGGCTCTCTCTTCAAGGGCCGAGGCGAGAGTTAAGGGGTCGGTTTTGTCAGACTGCCCGCGATAGAGGCGCAGCTTCATTTTGATTGTTATAGAGAGCCGCCCGCTATCCTCCTCGGCTCTGACGGCGGCCGTGGCACGCTTAATATCGGGCTGATATATCCTGCCGCCCGTCTCAAAATAAAATGTGCCGCTCTTATATGTGCCGGTGAGAAGACTGTAGAGCGCGCCTTCGGGGAGGTCGAAGAGAAGGGATGGGCTATCATTTTCATAGATTCGGATGCCTGTGAAGGTGTAGAGCTGCTGCTCGTCGCCTCCGCTTACCCTGAAGCTTGGCAGTGCGAAACATCCCTTCCCGCCACCGCGCCGCCCCTTGACCTCGTAGAGCCGGTTCGAGAGCCCTATGCCCCAATCCTCGCTTTTTTGCTTTATAACTCCGGTGATGTCATATCCGGTTACCGGGGTAGAGATGCTTTGGCAGGCGAGCAGTGCCGCGGCGTCAGGCGAGGAAACGAGCGAGGAGGAAATCGGAAGCTCATTTTCCGAGTCGCAGAAATCAAGAACTTCGCCGACCTCTTCGGGTGTGAGCGTTTCACCGAGCACAATCAGGGCGCAGTGTCCGTACAGCAGCTTTTTTGAAACCTCGCCCGACAGACTGCCGAGTGCAGATTTTATCGTCTGTCCCACGCCTGAGAATGTCCTTGATTCAATTCCCCCCTCGGCCTCGCCCACGCTGAATATCACAACCTCAAGCGTCACCTTAAGCCCTTCATCCTCACGGTCAAATCCGACAGCCGATACAAGATACTGACGCTCGGGCTCACGATAAAGGGCATCGCTCCGGCAACCCGCGAGCGAGAGCATCAAGAGGAGGGGGAGGATTTTTATTATAATTTTCATCATCTATTGCGCCTTTCCCTATTCTGTGCAATTTTCTTTTGTGCTTGCGCGGGTCATGTTTTTGTTGAAGTCGGGGCGCTTTATCATGGTGCGCCACGGCGCGCGCCAAATTGTATCCTTGAGGCCTTGCCGGGTGGGATTCATCAGCGAGAGTGTGCAGTCAACTCCGAAAGAATCAAGGTCAAAAATCATTATTAGCAGTGCGCTCATACCAATCATATAGCCATAAAGCCCGGCGAGCCGGGCGAGCAAGAGAAGCCATATACGCCCGAAAAAGACAACTCCCTTAAGTCGCGGTATCATAAGCCCCCCGATTCCCGAGAGCGCGACGGCAATGAGCATCGGTGCGCTGATTATTTTTGCCTCGACAGCCGCCTGTCCTATCACAAGTCCGCCTACAATTCCGAGCGCATGACCCAAACTTTGCGGCATTCGTGCGCCTGTTTCCTTTAGCACCTCGAAAATAAAAACAATCAAAAGAGCCTCAAGAAAAGAGGAGAAGGGAACACCTCCGCGAGCCTCGGCCACCGACAGGGCAAACATAGTCGGCAGCAGATGCTCATGGAAGGCGATGAGCGAGAGAAAGAGAGCCGGAATACTGATAGCGAGCAGAAAGCAGATATATCTGATTGTTCTGCCGGTTGAGGCGACAAGGAAATTAAGATAATAATCCTCGTCTGACTGGAAATTTTCTGTAAACAAATAGGGAAGCGTCATCGCGACCGGAGTGCCGTTGACAAGCACTGTGATTCTTCCTTCAAGTATTCTTGCCGCCGCGATATCGGGGCGCTCGGTGGTTCCGGTTGTTTTAAAGGGCGAGAGGGGGTGATCGCGTATTTGCTCGGAGAGATAGTTTGTGTCGAGTATGCCGTCGATGTCAATTTTTCCGAGCCGCTCTTTGAGCAGACTGAGCGCACCCGAGTCGACAAGAGAGGCGAGATAGCAGATATAGACAGCTGTGTCGGTTCGTCGGCCTATTCGCATTTCTTCAATGCACAAATCCGGGGTTTGCAGCTTGCGCCGCAGAAGAGCAAGATTCTGCATAACCGCCTCTCCGAATCCCTCGCGCGGCCCCTGCAGAATCCTCTCGTCGGCCGGCTCGCTGATGCCCCGGGTTACAAAGCCCTTGGTATTTATTATCAAGGCCTCGGGGTGACCGTCAATAAGCAAAACTGTGTCTCCGTATTCGACCCCGCGCAGGATATCGGCCACTGTCCCGGTTCTGCTTACCTCACCGGCAAACAAAACCCGCGATTCAATATGCGAAACCATGTCGTCCCCTGCCGCTCGGTCGGACAGAAGCAAGGGCTTAACAATAGAATTGTTGATAAGCTCGGCGCTGACCATGCCGTCAAAATAAAAGAGGCAGCAGTTGACATCACGCAGGGAGCCGCTCATTTTTATTTGTCGCACACGCAGGGCGATGTCATTTTTGATTATGTTTTTCAGCGTTTTGATGTCGTCCTCAATCACTCCGCTGATATTCTGATTTTTGTAGTCGGCATTGTTGCGTCCCATTTTATGATCATTCCTTTTTATCTGAGGGTAAAATTCTTTTTCCCTCGGGTCTGTCTTCTATAATTATTAATACTTTATTTATTATTTTTCGTGTTTTGCGTCTGATTATTCCCCCGGTGGGAAAAATCTTCTTGACACGCCGCGCAATTAATG
>JBNRMS010000060.1:0-6204 GCA_050309735.1 Eubacteriales bacterium | reverse complement strand
CTCCGTTCGGGGCTTCGCCCCTCTCTCCGTCATCACAAATCAAATTACTTAATCGTTACGAATTTACAATTAGTGCAACTTGCTATTGCAATTTACGGGAAAAGTTTCTTTTTGGCAGAATAAAGTCGAAGGATAATGATTTTTTGTGAAATATTTAAATTTTCACTATCCGCCGCCGAACAAGACGGGGGAGCTTCTGTTGGAAGCTCCCCCGTGTGTGATTCAGAAATGAAGTGACCGTGTTTCAATTTTTAACCGATATCGGCAAGGAATTTGTCAAGGGCTGTTTTGTGTATCTTCTCAAGCTGCTTGAGAAGCGAAGCGATGTCGGTTCTCCCGCCTTCAAAATAGCTTGAGAGGCCGGTGATAAGCGTGGTTCCCGAATATTTGAGCAGATATGCGATATTGTCGTGAATTATCTGCAGGCATTCGTATGAACCCGAATCTTTTGCGGTTTTTCCCTGAAGGGTTATGGTATAATAAGAGGGCATGAGTGCGGTGTCTGAATAGTAAGCGCTCGAATAGAAAGACATCGCCTCAAGGATAACGCCTGTGCGCTCGGTGTCGGGGCTGCTGAGCGGAATCAGGAGCGCGTGGCCGTTCGGGGAGAGGCAGAGGTATCTATCCTGGTACACATCGTATTTGGGCAGCGGAAGGATGCCATAATTCAGCTCGCCGCCGCGGAATATGCTGGCGCCCTGCTTGAGAACCCCCATATAAAAGAGGGCAAGTCCGTTAGAGAAAGCGGTTGCGGCGTCGCCGTCGCCCTGGTAATAAACACCGTCGTTATTGAAGGTGTTCATCATGCCGAGGAAAACGTCGATAAATTTCTCCTGATCGTCATAACAATAGAGGAAGGGATCACCGTTATCGTTGACCTGCATGGGTGAAATCCCGGCCGATACCATCATCGCCTCGCAAAGAGAGATTGCGCGAACGGTAAAACCGTAGGTGTCTGTTGGCCCGCGTTTGCCGTCGCCGTCGTCGCGGTAGGCCTGAGCCGCCATTATATTAAGCTCCTCGATTGTCCACTTGCCCTCTCTGACCATATCATATAGGTCCTCAAGTCCGAGCTGATTGTGATAATCCTGATTGAAATAGACCGCGCGGGTGTTGTCCATTCCGTAAATAACCGCGTCACTGTAGGTGTATAAAAGTTTGTCACCGATAAGGCAGTCCTTCGCGGCATTCTGATCCCACCAGGGCATGTCAAGATTCATCGTTTCAATGCTGTTGAAATCGGTGGCGTATGCGATGATTGCGGGCAGTGAGTCAAGTGTAACGGTTACAAGGTCGTACAGATGCTCACCCGAGCTAATCAGGTTTCTGACCGAGGCTGTATTTATGTTGAACTCCTCGATGCTTATTCCGAGAGTATCGTACAGAAGGGTGTTGCGGGTGAAAATTGCGTCGTTTATAACCTCGCCGTTCATTCCTTCGGAAGTCATTTTATTATGCACATACTTTGAAGTGTTAAGACCGTCGTTTGCTATGGTGAAGGTGTAGTTGTCATACCTGACGTCGGGTATATCAAGCTCGTACTTGGTCTCGCTGTCGGATGGCTGCTCTGTCTGTTCGGTTATATTTCCGGCGGCGGTTGTTCCATCCTGCTCGCCTTCGCCTGTGCCGCAGGATATGAGCGGCACAAGCATCAAAAGCACAAGTGCCAGGGCAATAAACTTTGATGCTTTCATCTCCTAATAATTCCTCCGTGTAAATTAACGATATTTGATGGGTGTAGAGGCTTTATTATAATCTGTCCGCCGGGTTTTGTCAAGAAAAAGATGCTCCTCGGAAAGGATTTGTTGACAGGGCGGGGAGGCTCTGATATACTATTGTCGTATATCGAAACAGTCGAAAAATTCTGTATGAGGATTATTGTGAAGGCTTAATCCTCGTTAATTGAAGTTTACCGTTTGACGCGAGAACTTTCTGAAACCGGGGCTCTGCCCCGATTTTGCGGGCAACCCCGCCGAAAATTCCAAAATCTAACCGCCCTTCGGGCGGCATGGGGGTTAATATGAGTCATTATTTTACAGAGGATAAATCTCTTGAGAGCCGAATCCGGCAGATATCTTACCGCTTCGCGGGGCGTGATTTTGTCTTTACCACCGATGCGGGGGTTTTTTCAAGAGGTCATATAGACCCTGCCACAGATATTCTTTTGTCTAATATTCCCCCCCTGTCAGGCTCGCTGCTCGATTTGGGCTGCGGCTATGGATGTATCGGAATAGTGCTTGCAAGAACCTATCCTGTAAAGCTCACCCAGTCGGATGTCAACCCGGCGGCGCTTGAGCTGACAAGGAAAAATTGCGAGGCGAATGGGGTAGAGGGGGAAATAGTCCTCTCGAATTGCTTTGATAAGCTTCCCGGTTCGTTTGACACCATCATAGTCAATCCCCCAATACACGCCGGCAAGGCCGTCACATATAAAATGTATGAAGACTCATATTTTCATCTTAATCCGGGAGGGAAGCTCTATGTCGTGACACTGAAGAAGCACGGCGCCGAGAGCACGCGCGATAAGCTTGAGGCAGTTTTCTCTTCTTGCCGGACACTTTACCGGAAAAAGGGGTGTTTTGTTTTTTGTTGCGAGAGATAGATAAGATAGATTAGAGAAGGGCAGATTTTTTGCAAAAAAACGCTTGTAGCAAGACCCCGCGCAATTCACACAGTTTTATAAAAATAAAAATGTTAAGGAGAATTTTCGATGAAAAAGAAAACTAAGAGAAAACGCCCCCTCTCCCTGGCGGGAATAACGGCGCTGGTGCTGGCCATCTTGATGCTGATTACCGCACTTGTCTCCTGCGCGCCCGATAAAGACACAGAGGTTGGCGACGAGACCACGTTACCCGTCGAGTCCGAGACCCAAGGCGAGGAGTCGACCATAGTGAAGGACGACCTGCCCGAGGGTCTTAACTACGCGAACAAGCCCTTCATTTTCCTTGCCTGGAATCAGTCTACCACCGAGTATTTCACAGAGGGAACTACAGGTGACATTGTTGACGATGCGATCTATAATCGCAATCTGACAGTTGAATCCCGCCTTGGCGTTCGACTTGACTACAAACTGCTTGACGGAAACTCCTCGTCCTTCAACCAATTCTGCGCGACCGCCGAGAACAGTATCCTCGCGGGCGGAGGCGACTATGATGCCATTGCCTGCTATTCGCGTAGCGCCGGCGTGCTTACGGTCAAGGGCGTGCTAAGCGACCTTCTTGATTCGCAATACCTCAACTTTGAGAAGCCCTGGTGGCCCGATTCGCTGCTTGAGCTTAACACGCTCAATGATTCGCTCTATTTTATGTCGGGCGATATCGCGACAAGCCTTATATACCAGCTTACTTTTTTGATTGTTAACAACAACCTGCTTGACACACTGTCGCTGTCGAATCCTCAGGAGCTTGTTGGGGAAGGCAACTGGACGATTGATCAGATGATGGCAATGTGCGAGGGCGTTTATTCCGACCTTGACGCAAGCGGAACAAAAAGTCTTAACGATCGCTATGGACTGGTTGTCAGCAACCACCCCCTTCTTGACGCCTTCTTCTTTGGCAGCGGAACCGAATACATAGCAACGGCGGCCGATGGCTCGCTTACCATATCCGACAAATACTTCACAGAAAAAAACATTTCTCTTGTAGACTCTCTTAATAAGCTGATTTGGACAGATAATGACGGCATATACAATCGCTCGTTTACCAACGCCATTAATGCGCAGGGAACCTCGCTCTTCTATGTGGTGCTGGGTGCCACGCTGGCTTCTACCGAGTTTAGAAACGCCGCATTTGAATACTCAATCCTGCCGTCGCCCAAATTCGATCAGTCGCAGGAAAACTATCGTACCGCGGTCGGTTTTCCGCACTCGATGTACTGTGTGCCGATAGACGCAAAAGACGCCGAGATGAGCGGCGCGGTGATGGAATGCCTTGCTTATGAGAGCTACCGCACAGTCACACCGGCTCTTTTTGACACTGCCTTTAAATATAAATATACAAACACCCGGCTTGACGCCGATATGTTCGAGATAATCCGTTCGACAGTTCAATTTGACCTTTGCCGCTTCTTCTTCGACGCGCTCGGTGGCGACGGCAACTCACCAATACGCACACTTCGCCAACAGGTTGAAAATAACACAAATATTTTCGCCTCTCAGAGAGCGAAATTAGAAAAGCTGTGGAGCAATTCGCTCGAAAACATATATAACACCATTATTAAATTGCCGTAAGTCTTGCTTCTTGTGTACCTGTGGCGCGGGTGGGCGGAAGTTAAAAAAACAAAATTTTCGCATCAAGGCGCAACAAAACAACAACCTGATTCTTTACCTATTGTTTAGCGGATATAGTTGAACATATTGCACAAAATACCTTGGCACATTATATGCAATACATAAAAAAAGCACACGCTTCTTGACAAACACCATATACATTGGTATAATTAAAATATCTTCGTTTAGCTTGCCTTATATGATTTTTCATATGGGCAACAATTTAAATTAAACAGGGGGTTCTAACCATGCGTAAAACACTGTCCTTCCTCATTGTCGCGGTAATGATGCTTTCTTTATTCAGCATCGGCACCTCGGCCGCCGAGGGAACCGCGATTAACTCAGCCGCCGATTTTAAGGCGATGGAACCGAACGGAAAGTATTATCTGAACGCAGACATTACAATTAGCGAAACCTACATACAGCCTTTTACGGGAACTTTTGACGGAAACGGTCACAAGGTCACAATTTCGGCTCCTATGTTCGCCCAGTTTGACGGACTTGTAAAGAATCTTACAATAGACGGAACCGAACTCAGCGGCACACAAAACCTCGCCGCTTTCGCTCTCTTCACCTATGATGGAATGGTGGCCCTGAATGTTGTCAACAATGTCAGCATTAACATCACCGGCCCCGGCGAAGATAAGACCGCTATCCTTTGCGCGGGCGGAATCCTTGCCGACTCGGATATCACAAGCGAGAGCATTTTCCGCAGCTGTGTCAACAACGGTATAATCACAAACGCTGCCGTTGAGATTAAAGACGCCTCAACAGGTGAAGAATACGCAACCTTTGCAGGCGGAATTGTCGGTCGCGCAGACGGCATTGAGGCTAAATACTGCGTGAATAACGGGCAGGTAGAGGGCTTAAGCAACAGAGCGCATGTTGGCGGAATTGCCGGACGCGCCGCTTATAATGCCTCCTTTGTTTTCGTTGACTTCACAGACTGCACCAACACCGGCAACATCATTAGCGGATACGATGCCGGCGGCATGGTAGGCAACCTTGGCCTGAGCGGAAACGCCATTTACACACCCTATTCATTTACATACTGTGTAAACACCGGTGAAATTTCGGGCGGATACCGCGCGGGTGGCTTCATCGGTTACTGCTACGCCGGAGGCAACCAGAATTTCGAAATAATATCAAGCGTTTCAATAGGCAATGTTTATGCCGGAAGACCGGCTGAAACCCTCGCCGGCGGAACCCAGTACGCCTATGCGGGTCTTCTTGTCGGTTACTCAAACTCGGTAAACAATAAGATGAGCGGCACTCTTGCCGTTGGCGAGATTGGAGCGATAACCGGAGAGAATTTTGTGGCTCCCTTCCGCGTAGTACTCGGATGCTCCTCGGCAAAAACAGTTGATATGCCGTTTGAGAACAACTATATCTGCGATAGCGGTACGACAGAGTGGTACACATATGCTACCGCAGAAGCAAACGTGGGCCAGCAGATTCCCTTTGCCGACGCTGTTGCGGCCGGCAGAATAACACGCTGCACGCTTGACGAGGTCAAGAACGGTTCGATACTTCAGAAGCTCAATGCCGCAGCCGATACCGCGGTATTCACTCAGAATGTCGGCACAGATCTCTATCCCACGATAGACCTCACCCTGCGCGCTCAGCGTGAAGCTGCCGACCAGTATGTTGAGGAAGAGGAGACCACTCCGCCCGAGACCACCAAGAAGGAAGAGCCGGTCACCACAAAGCCTGATGAAGGCACCACAAAGCCTTCCGATGGCACAGATGCTCCCACTACAACCGGCGGAAGCGTTGTAACAGAAGCTGTTACCGACAAGCCCTCGGGCGGTTGCGGTTCGGCAGTAGCCGGAGGTGTTGCGCTTATTGCTCTTCTCGGAGGCGCCATAGTTATTGGTAAGAAAAGCAAGCGCGAATAAGCGATATTAATTAAACATAAGAACTATAATCAGATAAAC